>JAFGHD010000054.1 GCA_016939365.1 Bacteroidales bacterium
ACCACCCTCAGACCTGATGATGTTTCGGAATTTCATGAAAAACTCCTGAATGCGAAACTGTTTATGCCGGAATATAAAGAAACGACCGTTTATGGTGCCATGGCCTACATCACCACCGAAGGCCACAGTGACCGGATGGCTGAGAAACAGGGCTTGTTCATCATCCGGGCCACCGGGAACAGCGCGGCCATTGTAAACAAGGAGGATTTCAGGCCCAAACCGTTCTGAGGAGTTAAAAGTAAAAAGTTCATAAAGTTAAAAGTTCGTTTCGGGAAAGGGATTTTGGAAAGAACGGATTTTTCACTTTATACTTTACAAACTTTTTACTTTTTCGGTGCCTTCCTTTCCAGGGCCATATATTCCCAGGGCCCGGGAGAGCGGTTCGTCAAAGTGGCACAGGTGCCTTCCTTTCCGGAAAAGATATCACGGCAATGCCATTGCAGGTATTCCTCCGGGAGCCTGATATCTGCCGGTCGCGGCGAGAGGTTGGCCAGCAAGATGATCCCCAAGGGATCATGTTCCCGGACAAAGGCTATTGCATGTTCATCGCCGCAGTCCGGCAAACAGAAGGAGGACGGGCCTGAAAGTGAGAAAAGCGGGCTGTTTCTTTTACGCAATGCATTCAGCGTGCCATAGAAAGGTGTCATCTTGTCAAAACGCCAGTCGACCGGATCCTTTTCAAAGAAGCTGAGCCTTTTGCTGAGCCCGGCTTCCTGGCCCGAGTATATCAGCGGTATCCCGGGGAGTGTGAAGGCGATCAGGGACAGGGGCTCCAGCGCCGGCCCGAGCCGTTCCACAGCGGAGCCGTTCCAGGAATTCTCATCGTGATTGCTGGTGAACAGGAGGGGAGCCTTACCTTCCGGATATCCCTGGATTTCCCGGGTGATGACCTCCTTTAGCTGCCCGCTGCCTATTTTTCCGGCAGCAGCGTCGTTGAATGCGTGGAAGAGGTTCCAGTTGTACAGCACATCGAAAGCGGCGTCAAGCAACCTTTTGTCCTCCGATTCAGCCAGCATCAGAAGATTACCTTGGGGATCGAGACGTTGCCGGGCAAATTGCCAGAACTCCAGCGGTACCAGGTGGGCCATGTCGCAACGGAAGCCGTCGATACCGGTCTCATTCAGCCAGAACTGCATGGCAGAGATCATGGCATCCCACAGTTCCTGGTTGGAATAATCGAGCTGAAGGGTGTCCGTCCAGTCGGGATTGGGCGGTCTAAAACGGCCCTGATCATCTTTGGTGTAGAACTCCGGATGTTCTTTGGTCCAGACGTGGTCCCATGCCGTATGGTTGGCCACCCAGTCGATGATCACCCGCACACCCCGCCGGTGGATGTCGCTCACCAGCGCCCTGAAATCATCCATAGTGCCGGCGGTTGGGTCAACTGCCTGGTAGTCCCTGATGCTGTAATAGCTCCCCAGTGTTCCTTTACGGTGGTTCACACCGATAGGCTGAAAGGGCATGAACCAGAGAATTCCGGCGCCCAGTTCCGCCAGCCGCGGCAGGTGCATGCGGAAGGAGTTGAAGCTGCCCTGCGGGGTATATTGGCGCAGGTTGACTTCGTACAGGCTCCGATGGCCTACCCATGCAGGGATCATCGTTGATCAGACTTTGCGGCCGTGATCACTTCATATTCCTTTGTGACCAGCAGATCGGCCAGTGACTTCAGTGACTGGACCATTTTATGTTCCTGACCCAGGGTGGCCCAGCGCACCTCATCCATTACCTCCTTGCCACGGGAGTCCTTTGTGTGTTTGCTCTTTGTTTCGAGGTAGGTCAGTTCGATAAATATCCGAAGGTCAATATCCCTGGCTTTGATGGCATACAATCCATCCACGATCAGCATGTCCACCTGGCTGAAATCGGTGATCAGCCGGTCCACCTGCTCCGTCACCAGATCGACGCAGGGCATCTCCGATATCCTGCCATGACAGAAATCATCCAGGTTCCGGTGGATGGCGTCCCAGTCGTATTCATCGAATCCAACCACGTTTTCGATACCGTGCCTGGCCCGCCACTCGCGTCGTTCCAGTGGATGTGTTATATAATAATTATCGGTGTGAAGAGGCTTGGCGAAGATGCCGTGTTTCCGCAGGTTTTTTGCGATCACGTGGACCAGTTCTGATTTGCCGGAGCCGGATTCGCCGGATATGGCAACGATGAAACGCTCCTTTTTTTGTTCAAGAATGACCCCGAGGATCTTTTCCGCCGCCCGGCGGTGTTTGTCTTCGATCAGCAATACATCTCCCAGCATATGATATGATATTGAACTCGTTTAATATATTATCCTTCAAGTCTTAAAACGGATATTCAACTCCTGGCTGGGTTTCAGGTCATAGCCTTTGCCCTGGATTATTACCGGCCTGTTTGCATCTTCCGGGTTGGATTGTGAAATGGTGATCCCCTCACGGCTGATCGTGCACAGGTATGTGGTATTTCTGAAGCTGAATCCGAATCCGATGCTTCGCCAGTGCTCCGGCAAGGCAGGGTCGATCCGGGGTATGTCTGACCGGAGGTTCACTCCTGCATAGGACTGGAGTGCCACCAGGATGGTTCCTGCCATGACGCCGGCATGGATGCCTTCGGCAGTGGTACCTCCCTGGACATCCCGGTAATCGCTGGTAAGGGCATCGAGATAAAGCTCCCAGCTCAGTTTCATGTCACCGGTCATATTGGCCAGATGGGCATGTACCACCCGGCTCAGGGTGCTGCCGTGGGATGTCCTCCGGAGGTAGTATTCCAGGTTTTTCCGTGGGTAATCCGGTGACAGTTCATAGCCCATTTGTCCGAGCAGGGATGTAATGTCTCCGATATCCAGATTGTAGAACAGTTGCAGCGTATCGGCCTGTTTGGCCACCTTGAAGACATCGGGTGACTTTCCCTCGGCCTTCAGCAACCGGTCCATGCGGTAAATGTTGCCGTATTTATTCCGGTAGTAATCCCAATCCAGCTCGTCAAGGCCGAAGTAGCCGTCATACTGGGCGATGATGTCATCATTCATGACAATGTTCATCAATCTGCCAATGTTCATCCATTGAACGA
The DNA here is from genome assembly GCA_016939365.1 of Bacteroidales bacterium. Lineage (GTDB taxonomy): Bacteria > Bacteroidota > Bacteroidia > Bacteroidales > JAFGHD01 > JAFGHD01. Next base: position 3,043 of record JAFGHD010000054.1, read on the forward strand.
TATCATCAGGGTGGGTCCCGGAGCGTTTCATGGCTGCTGAAGCCTTTTTTCCCCCGGCGACCTCCATCAGGTCCTTTAATTCACGGAACATCCAGGCCACCATGATGTTGGTATAGGCATTGTCTTTGAGACCTCCGTGGTCCATCCCGGGATACTTTTCATGGAATTCATCCGGCCCCATCACTCCGGAGATGGAATAGCGGCCGGTCACCGGATCCTGTTTGGCCATGGATGCCCAGCACCGGCATATGGAGAGGTACAACTCCAACCCGTAGTTTTCCAGGAAATCCAGGTCACCGGTCACATGGACATAGTGCCGGATGTTCCAGGCGATGGCCAGCGAGACGTGGCGCTGCAGGGAGCTGTGGTCGGGATCCCATTTGCCGGAAAGAGGATTGAGGTGAATGACCTGTGTCTCCTCGCGCCCATCGCTGCCGCTCTGCCAGGGAAACAGAGCGCCTTCATAACCCATCTCACGGGCGTATTCCCTCGCCTTGTCCAGCCGCCGGTAACGGTACATGAGGGCGGCCACGGCCGCTTCAGGGAAATGCATGGCGTAGAAGGGCAGGATGAAGAGCTCATCCCAGAAGACATGACCGCGATAGGCTTCCCCGTGCAGGCCGCGGGCAGTGATCCCGGCGTCAAAACCATCGTTATGCGGCGAAAAGGATACCATCAGGTGATAGATATGCAGACGGATCAGTTTCTGTGCGAGCCGGTCTCCCTCTATCCTGACATCTGCCCGCTTCCAGATATCAGCCCAGCTCAACGTACTTTTTTCTTTCAGATCCTCATATGATCCGCTCTCATCCACCATGCGCAAGGCATCCTCAAGAGGCTTCCGGCTGTCCCACTCCCGGGAAGTGTAGATAGCTACTTTCTTTTTAACTTCCAGGGTCTGACTCTGCTCCAAAAGCTGTCTGATTTCTGACATGACCATTCCGGGGCTTCTGTGGATGACCATCAGGGGGGTAATATCGCGCTGGCCGAGATGGAATTGGTGCCGTGCAGCCATGGCCACCTCAACATTTGATTGTACTGTTCTGACCGTGACAAAAGCCAGGCCGTCGTTACATCCCGACCCTGTAGGCTCCAGGTGCTTCTGGTTGAGCTGCCGGTAACGGGCCACACCGTCGTTGATGATGTTTCCATCAATCCCGGAACGGACGGTGATCATATCTGAGTAGTTGACTGGAGTAACTTTGCAGAACGATCCTCCAATATGGTACTGATCCATACCGGCCCAGCGTTCCGATTCGATGCGGGTGATCCTGCCATGACTGTCCCTGATCTTCATGGCACTGGAGAGTATACCGCTGCGGAAATCCAATCGCCGTTCCATCGTCAGGATATCACACCGGCTGAGATCAATCCAGTCATCGTTTCCGATCCGGAGGTCGATCCGTGTCCAGTCGGGACAGCGCACAAAATCCTCGTTTTCGATGTCCCGGCCGGCGATCTTTGATGTCAGACGGTTGTAAAGCCCTGCGATGTATGTGGCCGGGTAGGGATTCCCTGCGGTATGATGCCCTCCGGGTGCACCGCGTGTTGCGAAGTAGCCGTTACCCACCGTGAGAAGTGTCTCCCGGGTTCCTTCCCTGTCCTTCTCATGGCTGGGATAGGAGAGACACCAGCCATCCTCCTCAAGGCCTGAGCCAAACCACTCCTCCAGATCATTGACGGTGAGTTCTGAAAGGTCCTTGACGACAAGGTCTGCACCGCCTCTGCTCAATTCCGTTTCATTATGTTCCCTGGCGATACCGATTACCAATCCGAAATTGCCGGCTTTACCTGCCTGAACGCCAGAGACTGCATCTTCCACCACCACGCTCCGGTCATACCCGATGCCCATCCTGTCGGACGCTGTGGTGAAAATATCGGGATTTGGCTTGCCCTTCAATCCCAGTTCAGCAGACACCTCGCCATCCACCCGGGTTTCGAAAAGTGAATCCAGTCCCGCACGCTCCAGAACGCTGCGGCAGTTTTTACTTGATGATGCCACGGCAATGTGAATGCCCCTCTGCTTCAAGTCATGGATCAGGCTGACAGTCGATCCGAATACTTTAACGCCCTGCTCTTCAAGCACTTCATTGAATGCGATGTTCTTCCTGTTACCGAGTGCACATACGGTTTCCATCTCCGGAGGATCATCCGGTGTTCCGAAGGGAAGTTCTATCCCCCTGGATATGAGAAATGATTCCACGCCCTGGTACCGGGGCTTGCCATCCACATAGGGAAGATAATCCTCCTGATGACTGAATTCACGGAAAGGCTCACCATAACGCTCCGACCGTTGCTGCAGATAGGTATCGAACATCTTCTTCCATGCAGCGCTGTGTACCTGGGCCGTTTTGGTGATCACACCGTCAAGGTCGAATATTACTGCTTCAAAATGAAGTGAGTCCATAAACCATTGAATTGCAATATCCCGGTGCTGTATTGAGTCCGGCAGACCGGTCTGTAAAATTAGGTATTATCCATCGTCTGCCTTCGGGGATAACCGTGATGAACCTTATTTAATGTCCTGAAAAAGTATTTGATTTGAAATTAATCAAAAAAATGATTAAAAAGTAATCAATATGCGGAGGCTGTTGAAAATTGCGAAAGGACCGTCAGATGGATCAATTCATTTTGATCCAGAAATAGCTGTATGGAGGCAGCCTGAGAAACTCCCAGTTTGTACAGCGACTGATTTTCTGTCCGAAAAGATCTTCCGAAGGCAGATTCTCTATGCTTTCGAAATAAACCGGTTGTTCACTATCAGAAAAGTTATGAATGAGGAGCAGCTTTTCATTCCTGTATTTTCTGGTGAATGCCATGACTGAATCCTTACAGCCACGGCTGAGAACCCAGACCTTAAGCCACTGTATGCTACCCAGACCGAAGCTTTTGAACTGTTTCCTGAGGGCAATCATCTTTTTCAGCCTGTTGTAAGTGAGGTGGGCAAGTGATCCGTTGTTGTCAATCTCCCTGGCGATTTGCTCCCAGTCCATCCTTCCGCGCACAAGGAAGCGGGTATCGTCTTTGCCCGTCAACCGGACCATCTCCCGGTAATAATCAGTATCGTTCATCCTGGCATACTCGTCGCCATAGTAAATGACGGGGGTGCCGGGTAGAGTAAGCATTACAGAAAAAGCCAGGGCGATCTTGTCAGGATTCCTGTCCAGCAACTCAGCAAGCCGGGCGGAGATACCCTGTCCCATTCTGAAATCCCAATCGGGTATCCTGCAATAACGGTCATGGATGTATTTCCGGTCCTCCTCGGTGACATACACCAGTTCAAGGCTCAGCTCATCGTGGCATCTCAGGAAGGTGAACCATTGTGACCCTGCGGGAATTTCAGGTGTCACCTTCTTGCTGAGCACCTTTTTGATATGTGAAGTCTCACCGGCCGCCAGTGATTTGAAAACCTGCGGCATCAGAGGAAAATGGTAACCTGCGTTACATTCGTCCCCGGAACCGAAGTATTTCACCACTTCGTGGGGTTTCTGACATGCTTCTGCCAGCAACAGGGTTCCGGGTCTGACCCGGTCAATGACGGCCCGGAAGAATTTGACTATAGTATGGGTCTGGGGGAGGTTTTCACATGAGGTGTCATCTTCTTTCCAGAGATAAGGAATGGCATCGGCCCGGAATCCGTCCACACCCACCCTGAGCCAGAACAGGAAGTTCCTGCACATTTCCACAAGTACTTCCGGGTTTTTGTAATTCAGATCAGGCTGGAACTCGAAGAACCGGTGGAAATAATACCCGTCGCCGGATTTTTCCCAGTTGCTGGTGCACAATCCTTCGAAAATGATACGGGCTTCCTTGTAAAGTCCGGTATCTTTGCTCCAGATGTAGTAGTCGCGGAAGGGATTGCCGGGTCCCTTCAAGGCCTCCCTGAACCATGGATGTTCTTCTGAAGTGTGATTGATGGCGATATCGAAAATGACCCGGATGCCGCGGCGGTGGGCATTCTCCAGAAAGTCACTGAATACTCCGATCCTCTGTTCAGCCGGTGCATCCTGAGGCAGACCCAGAAGATCATGGCGTATCATGCGGTAATCACTGATATCGAAACCTGCATCCCGCATCGGTGATTCCAGGATCGGCAGCAGCCAGAGGCAGTTGACACCCAGATCC
>JAFGHD010000007.1 GCA_016939365.1 Bacteroidales bacterium
AGGTTTTCCGGGCCGAACGTGCATTCAAAAACCCAGAAGTAGACGCCTGCCGCACATTCCCTGCCATTGGAAGTGCCGTCCCATGCGTTGAGGAAGCTGTCCATTTCGTGCACTTTGGTGCCCCAGCGGTTCAGGATGACCAGGGTGAAGTCCTTGAGGCCTGAGAGCTCCCTGGGCTGGAAGATGTCATTGAGTCCGTCGCCGTTGGGGGTGAAGACATTGGGTATCTCGATCCTGAACTCTTCGATAAGGATGGTGTCCGATCCCTTGCAGTACCCGTTGGAAACCTCGACCCAGTAATATCCGTCTTCCGTGTAGGACTCCCCGGTGATGGTGAAGTAACGTCCCTGGGAGCCGTCCTGCCAGGTGTATTCGGCATAATCTTCACCGCCGTCCAGCTGGAATGATTCGCCGGGATAGATGATGTTGTCCGGGCCCAGGTAAGGTTCCGGGTATGGGTAGATGTCGACCTGAAGGCCGTCTGTGGCGCTTCCGCAGGCATTGGAGACATTGAGTTCGTAATATCCGGATTGTGTAACGACGAACTGGCTGCTGCCGGGCATGCCGTTCCACAGGTAGGTGAACTCGCCTTCCGGTGCGTAGAGCAGGAGGGTGTCTCCTTCGCAGAGGTTCTGGTCGCCGCCCAGCAGGGCAGAGGGGATGGGGAGCTGGTTCAGGGCGATGTCGTCGGTGCCCTCGCATCCGAACTCATCCACGACCAGGACGTTGAACAGGCCTTCCTGGGTGACGGTGAATGTCTGGCCTCCCGGCACACCCTGCCACCAGTACTGTTCAAATCCCGGTCCTGCATCGAGGATGAAGGATTCCCCTTCACAGAAGAGGGTGTCGGGGCCGAGATCCACCTGGGGATGGGACACGTCGACCTGTATCTCATCGCCGGCGTGGCAGTTGTTGAAGTCGGTCACGGTGACCGAGTAGAGGCCGGACTGTGTGACGTCGAGGTACTGCTGGTCCCAGCCGGTGTTCCATGCATAGCTGACGAATCCGAAACCGGCATCCAGCAGCACCGACTCCCCGAAGCAGATGGTGGTGTCGTTGCCCAGGTTGACCACCGGTTCGGGGAACAGGTTGACGGTGATGGTGTCGTAACCGGTACCGCATGCATTGGTGACCTTCACCCAGTAAGTCCCGGCCTGGCTGACGGAATAATACTGCCCTCCGGGTGTGCCGTTCCAGACATAGCTCTGGAATCCCGCTCCGGCATTGAGGATGTATGATTCGCCCGTGCAGATGGTGGTGTCGTTGCCCAGGTTGACCACCGGCAGGGGATCGACGGCGAGGAAGACCGAGTCGGTGGCATCACAGCCGTTCCAGTCGGTCACATTCACCCAGTACCATCCTTGCAGGATGGCAAAGTAAATGGAATCGGTGGTGGTCATATCCTGCCAGAGGTATGAGACGAAGCCGGAACCGGCATTCAGCACAGCGGTATCCCCTTCGCAGATGTTGATCGTGTCGCTCCCGTTGCCGATATCCAGGTTGATCGGCGGGTACATGTTCACATTGATGCTGTCCCGTGAGGTGCATCCGGCTGTGGATGTGATCTGGCACCAGTAAAGCCCGGGCATTACTACATAGAAAACAGGACTCGTGGATCCGTTTTGCCATTCGTAACCCATGTATCCGGGTCCCGGATCAAGAACCAGTGTGTCGCCGTGACAGATGGTGGTGTCGTTACCCAGAAAGAAGGTGGGTGCGGGATTGACCACGATCTGAACGGAATCCTGAACCGTATTCTCACACATATCGGTAATTTGTACCACATATGTGGTGGTGGAGGTGGGGCTGACCGTAATCGTATCATCAATGAAGGGAGTGTTGAGCCATTCAAAACCATATGGCGGTATGCCGTTGGCAGCTGCAGCCCATATGGTGACCTCCTGGCCCTCACATATCATTGTATTGCCGCTGGTGGTGGTCTCCATGTCCACATAATCCAGGATGATCACCTCTACCGTGTCATAGCGGGTGGTGCATCCGAGGGTGTTCTCGATGATGAATATAATGGTCTCATCTCCCTCCGTAATACCGTCATAAAGGGGTTCGACATGGATTGAAGCAGTGTCGGTGCCCGAAGGAATAAATACACTATCGGGTATTTCTTCATAGTCAACCCCGTTTATGGCGGTACCCTGTATCTCGAAATGAACCGTATAGGGCGCCCATCCGGAAGCCGGGAGCTTGAAGATTATATTGGCCTCGACACATCCCTCGACCATGAAATTGCCGACGCCTGCCGGAATGAGTTCTGCCTGCACCTCGATCCGGGGGCTGACGAAACTGTTCTCTTCAATGAATACACCGGTGTCATAAATACCGTCGCCTGAATCGGCTACGGCCATCTTGATATGGTAGGTCTCACAGGGTACCACCAGAACCCATGCCGTAAGAACAGTCGTAAATCCGTCATATTCTATTGTTAGGCCTCCCGTATTATCAACATAATACTGCGGATATGAAGGAATTACATTATTGATGGTGGCAATGGCTACAGGAAGCTGGGTTCCCGGTACCAGAGCGATGTTCTTGTTGATGTACTGTCCTCCCTCGGGATCCGGTCCGGTGACGAAATACCCGAACACATCATTATAAAGGTTCAGCACCCATTCAGGGTATTCTTCCGAGCCGAACACGTAACGGAACCTCAGCGTGTCTGACTCAGGGATGAAATCAAACTCCAGTACCGCCGCATCATAGGTGGACTGGTTCGAAAGTGCTGTAAGCTGCGGATCACCCGGGAACCCATTGTTGACACCCGAAGAGGACGAACTGTTGGGCCCGGGGATCAGATAGCCGGCACCCGATGTGAGAAAAATCCCGCTTTCGAGCCCGATGTTGGTCGTGCCCCCGTTGCTGAAAATTCCCCTGCTGATGTCAGCGCCCTGGAACGTCACATTGCTGTAAACAATGCCCTCCCCGACGATGTTTTCTACCATGTCGTCAGGGCTGACCCCCGAATTGATCAGTATCTGTGAATAATTTACAGCCGGTGTGGCCAGGAAGACCATTAACGTCAACCATAGCCTTAACCGTGAAATGAATTGGTAGAAGTGGGTCATTATCTGTGGTATTTCTGACTGTCTGGTTTAAACGACAAATCCAGGATCAGGTTCACTTAATTTACAGACAACTGTCTAATGCATTTGGTTGCCTTTCTGTGTTTCAGAAAAAGGTATTGTGATACGTTGCAAATCGGATAATTTGAATCAGTCCTGAATGACAGCCGTGCTCACAATCTGTTGGATGAAGGAAAAAATAAGGATATCCCGTTGTATTACAGTATGTCCCTGGCTGAATATTACAGTCAGCAGAAAGGTATGATGAAAATTTCATCTGGTGGAGTTTGGGGCCACTTCCTGACAAAATTGTTTGGGGAAACAGGGGAAAGTGGTTGTCAATATCTCCCGAAGGTTGTTTTTTCCTGCTTGGCCTGGTGGATGCTTGCGTTCAACTCGAAACCAATCAGCAGGATCATGGCATTGAAATATATCCAGACCAGAATAATGAGCAGTGTGCCGATCGATCCATACAGGGCATTGTAACTGGAAAAATTTTTAACATAGAAATTGAAGCCGATGGATGCTGCCAGTGAAAGGAAGGTGGCCAGGGATGATCCGGCGGAGATAAATCTGAATTGGTTTTTCTTGGCGGGTCCGATGTAGTACATAAACGAAATGGAAAAGAAAAACATGGCTATGATCACCAGCCAGCGACCGGCTTCCAGGAGCAACAGCGTGAAAGACCCGTGCAGAATGTCCTGTTCGGAAAGGAAGTCGAGTATAAGTGAACCGGTAGTGATCAGTGTGATGGCAATGATGACAATCAGACTGATGGTCAGCAGCAGGAAGATCGCCACAAGTTTTTCTTTCAGGAATGATCTGGTTTCGATGCTGTGGTATGTGTTGTTGAATCCTTCGATAATGCTGCTGAAACCGTTGGTGGCGAAATAAAGGGCCATCACGAAGGTCAGTGACAGCAGGCCACCCCTCGGCCTCAGAATGATATCCCTGAGGGTGGATTCGATGGTCTGGTAGGCATTTTCGGGCGTAATCTGGCGGATCAGGTCCAGCAGGGTCGCCTGGAAATCCTGTATCGGTATAAAAGGGATGATGGAGAAGAAAACGATGATCATAGGAAAAATGGCGAGGAAGAAGTTGAAGGCGATGGAAGAGGCTCGTGATGTGATGGAACCTTTGGTGAGACCCCTCAGAAAAAAGACTGCAACATCATATACCGGGATCCCGTCAAATCCCGGAAGGATCACCTTTCTGGAAATACGGACAAGCTTTACAACCACCTTGTGATTGAGTATCCTATCCAGATATTTCAGCCAAATCTTTTTTCCGGTCATGGGTGCGGGATCAGCAAGCCCTGAGGCTCATATCCAGACTGTGGATTTTATGAGTCAGCGCTCCAACAGAGATATAATCGACTCCTGTTTCGGCATATTCCCGTATATTCTCTTCTGTAATGCCCCCTGAGGCTTCCGTCTCGAACCGGTTTCCGATCAGTTCTATCGCGTTGCTGATGTCTGCCGGGGTGAAGTTATCGAGCATAATCCTGTCAACTCCGCCCTCGGCAAGCACTTCCTTCAATTCTTTCATATTCCTGACTTCAATCTCTATGAAAAGGCCCAGTCCGTGATGCTTAAGGTATTCCTTTGCAGACCTTATCGCCTTTGTGATGCTGCCGGCAAGATCAATGTGATTGTTCTTGATCATGATCATATCATACAATCCCATCCGGTGGTTGTATCCTCCTCCGGTCCGGACGGCATACTTTTCGAGTCCACGCAGCAGTGGAGTTGTTTTGCGGGTATCCAGCAACCGGGCTTTGGTTCCTTCAATAATTCCTTTCAACCGGTATGTGGCGGTTGCAATGCCGCTGAGTCGCTGGATGAAATTGAGAGCTGTCCGCTCTGCTGAAAGGATCGACCGTTTGGAGCCGCCTACCTTCAGGATGATATCCCCGGGTTCGATCTCCATGCCGTCCGGTATCTGTATCTGGATGTCGAGTTCCGGATCCAGTAGGCGGAACACCTGTGCTGCGATACCGCCACCTGCCAGGATGCCCAGGCTTTTGCTGATGAGTTGCGCCGATCCCCTGGCATCCTTCGGTATAGTGGCCAGAGAGGTATGATCACCTGCACCCAGATCCTCCTCCAATGCAAGCTGAATGATTTTTTCAGTAGTCATGGCATGGGAATATCAGTCCTCCTCGATCTGCAACTGCTGGATCAGCAGCTTACCTGATATGGTCTTTAACAGGCCGTAAACCCTGAACTGCACTCCGGACGATGTATAGGTGCCGATGAAGTATCGGGATCCATCCTGCGAGGTGCCCTGATGATTGACCTGGAAAGCGCTGCACGGATGTACGGTGAAAAAGTCCTTGATGATCATCTCTGCCTGAGTCTTGCTATAGGCGCCTTCCGATCCGGGGATTTCCATATCCACCGCTTCAGAGAAGAATCCTGAAAGTTCCCGTGAATCATTGCTCCTGAATGTGTTTGCAATCTGTTCTACCACCGATTCTTCCTGAGCAATGGTATTCAGGTGGCCCGCCACGGTTAGTGACAGGAGAATGATGGTACTTGTCAGGGAGTTAAGCGTTCGCATGATTACAAAGGTATTAAGAATGAATGAGACATTAAAGCTATTTGGGGTGACTGACCGATGCAGGAAAACGAATGACCCCAAACATAAATATAATCCAAAAATCGTGCTAAAGATTGCCATCGTCGGGCACCCTGAGCGTCTTATTACCCCGCATTTTCATCCAGGTCGGGATAAACCATTGTCACGATCATCTGTTATACTTTTGCAGCATCATAAACAGGTGTCATTATGAATGTTCTGATAACCGGTGCCAGCCGAGGCATCGGAAGGGAAATTGCCATGAGTTTCTGCGGGAAGCCCGGAAACACCGTCGTGGCTTTGTCAAGGTCGGAAGAATTGCTGGAAGACCTGTTCTTGCAATGCAATCGCCTGGGAACCGGTTCTGCGCTCATCCCTCTGCCTTTTGACCTCCTGACCGGCGACCTTGACCTTCTGACCCGCAAAATCAATGAGATTGCCGGCAGGCTGGATGTGCTGGTGAACAACGCCGGCCTGTTGATCAAAAAAGAATTTTCCCGGCTCGACAAGAACGATTTCGACCGCATCTTTGCCGTTAATGTCAGGTCGCCATTCCTGCTTGTTCAAAGCCTGCTGCCCATCATGCACCGCGAATCACACATCATCAACATCGGAAGCATGGGCGGATTTCAGGGCAGTGCCAAGTTTCCCGGATTGTCCCTATATAGTGCCAGCAAGGGAGCGCTGGCCATACTCACGGAATGTCTTGCCGAGGAACTGAAAGAGGCTGGCATCAGGGTCAACTGCCTGGCCATAGGCTCCGTTCAGACAGAGATGCTTTCCGAAGCCTTCCCCGGCTACACTGCACCGGTCAGCCCGGAACAAATGGGGGATTTTATCAGGGAATTTGCGATCAATGGCCGGAAATTCTTCAATGGGAAAGTCCTTCCGGTCTCTTTGTCAACACCATAAACCGGTTATATGCCAACATCCGGTCCATCGGAAGATTGTTCACCCGGTTCGGTCAGCCGCCAGGGAGTGATTGAAGCCATCAGCGATACCCTGTACATCATTTCTGTCCCGGCCGTTTCGGCTTGCTCCGAATGCCATGCCAGAGGCAGTTGCCGGATGGGCCATTCGGGTACCCGCATCATCAAGGTACCCAGGCAGGGAAATGTGGATTTCCGGGTGGGTGATGCCGTGGAGGTATATATGAAAAGATCACTGGGACTGCGGGCGGTATTTCTTGGATATGTACTCCCTTTCATTATCTTACTGGGGGCTTTGATCATCACCGTCACATGGATGGAAAACGAGGCCCATGCTGCTCTTCTCTCACTCGGGATACTGGTGCTGTATTATACTGGACTTTGGGCGTTCAAAAAACATCTCACATCTGTCTTCAAATTTCATATCAAACACAATGGAAATACTCATCAGGTGTTGCCCCAAAGAACCTGATTGTGAGTGTGATACCTGGGAGGGTTGCCGGTTTTGCGGTCTCTCAGATCTTGAAGATCTTTTCCCAGTTGTATTTCCTTGGATTGATACACATGACCGGTATCTGGGATACATTGAAAATCATCTCCTCGTCATAGCTTCCCAGCAGGAATTTGGTGAAGCTTTTATCCGGATTGGTCATGATCATGATCAGATCGGCGTTATTGGCGGTAGCGTAATCAATCACCTGTTTCGAGAAACTTCCGCTACCGGTTGTCCGGGTAGTGAAGCTGATGCCGGTGCTCTCGAAATGCCTGGTGATGATCCCGATGGCCTCATCCAGACTGGCGTCCTCTGAACGCAGAATATGAACAGATGCACCGAAAACCCCTGCGATGAAAGAAGCCCATCTGGTTTTTTCCCAAGGTCCGGCATCGCTTGTGATGGGCAGAACGATCTTCCGGTAACCATTGGCAAAGGGCCTTTTCTGTACCACCACAACAGGTACCGGTGAACTGGTGACTACCTTGATGGCAAAACTCCCGGTAAGCATCTGGATGCCTGTTTTTCCGTGTGTGCCAAGATATATCAGATTGGCACCAATGTCTTCTGCAACTTCTGCTATGGTTGTGAAAATGTCGCCTTCCCTGGCCAGGGTATTTACCTCAATGCCATGCGATGTGCGCACTTTTTCTGCCAGTGTGCCGAGCCGGGTTGCTACCCAATCTTCCGTCTGATTTTCCTTCCTGAGCTGGGCTTTCGTGTTTTTGTCAATCACATGAAGAAGGGTAACCGAATAATTCAGGAATTTGCCAGCATCTGCAGCTTGCTGAAGTGCATTATCACATACTTCTGAAAAGTCTGTGGGAACAAGAATAATTTGATTCATGCCTGATTATATTGGAATGATACTGTTGGTGATAATGATTGCCATGGGCAAAAATATAAAATTATGTTGATCCGGCGGGACTGATCCTATTTTTTCAGGCAAAGCAACTCCCTCAACTCCCTGATGTTCTCCTGTTTCCTCTCTTCCCTGAGGCGGGTGGCGGATCGGGTGAAAAAACGGTGACCCTCGATGAATTGAAGCTGATGTTCATGCCATTCCCGGAGGGAGGTGATTTTTCCATGAAGTCTCCATTCATAATGGAGCTTTTGGCTGATCATGAACATATCATCCCTTCCCAGGTAGTCCAGGTCGGCATCTGACAGGATCATCTCCCTCATATCCCCCGGCTTCTGGGGCAGGCGGGTGGCATGGATCATGCTGGCTACCGCCCGGATATCCTCCCCGTTATATCCCCATCCGGGAAGAATCTTACTTGCCAGTTGTGCAGATATCTCTTCGTGTTCATCATATGTTTCCAGGAAGCCTGAGTCATGGAACAGCGCTGCGGTTTTCACCAGCAACAAGTCCGTACCTCCGACATTTTCCATCCCGCAAAGCCGTTCCGCAGCGGTGATCACATCCAGCGTATGATCGAAGGTATGGTAAAACAGGCTGCTGTTCAGTCCCTTCTGCAGGATATCCTTCATGTATTCGAACACTCCGTTATAGTCCATTCTTTTGTATTTGTTGTTATCTCTCCGTCACACGATTCCCCTTTCTTCAATGATACCGTGCCTGATAATGTTCATACAACGTTCTGTATAGAGCTCGGCTGCGCGATCGAAGGTATTGATTTCGCTCACTTCCCTGAAACATTTGAGTGCCTCCTGGTACCTGTTGTTTTTGAAATGGTTGATGCCCGAGTTGTAGGTGTCCTTGGTCATAATCTTCAACTGACGGATGTCCTCAGGATCGCCGTCAATGACCTCGAATACATAGACCGCCTCTTTTTTCCCCTTGACCTTTGCGATATCCAGGAAACGGTAGTTGTACTGGGAGGGATTGATCAGCTTGATCAGGGTGTCCTGGCTGATGATGATGGAACTGCCGTAGGTTTTGGTAAGACCTTCAAGCCTGGCGGCCAGGTTGACCGCGTCGGAGATCACTGTACCGTCCATCCTTCCCTCGCCCCCAACCACTCCCAGCATGAGAAGACCGGTGTGTATCCCTATCCCGCTCCGGATGCTCGGTTTGCCGAATTGTTCCATGACCTGGTTGAACTGCGACAACTTGATCCGCATCTCAATGGCAGCGTTCAGCGCATCTTCCACCTGGTCGCTGAAGAGGGCCATGATCGAATCCCCGATGTATTTGTCAATGAATCCGTTGTTGTGCCGGATCACCGGCTCCATATAGCCAAGGTAATAATTCAGGTAGTCGAAGTTTTCCTTTGGGCTCATCTGCTCCGAAATCTCAGTAAAGGAACGGATGTCTGAGAAAAGGACGGTCATTTCTTTCTGGACCTGATCTCCCAGCCGTATATCCACGAACGATTTCTTGCCCAGGTAATCCAGGAACTGTCGGGGAACAAACCGGGAATAGGCTTCTGTCATCTGTGAAATGTTGTGAATATAATCCCCCAGTCGCCGCGTCATCTCATTATACCCTTCGGCCAGCACACCTATTTCATCATTGGTCCTGACCACAGTGAAATGGCTGATCTCTCCCTCACCGGTCTTTTTCATATTTTCCAGCAATTCATTGACCGGGATCACGATATCCTGGGTCGTCCATTTTACGAAAAACAGGATGTAGATAAAGGCTATGAAAATCCCGCTGTAAATCCCCATGATCATGAAAAGGCTGTTGACACTGTTGAAATAGAACAGCCAGCCCGGAATTTCAGATTCATTCAGGGAGAATACATCCTCGAACATCATGTAATTTCCGAAAAGGATTTTTTTCTGATCCTCATTCATGTTCAGGTCGGGGATGTCCCTGAGGTAGGTAATGCTCAGAAAAATGTAGAGAATGACGATGGTAAGGGGGAGAAGGGTGGTCATGGCGCTGGAAATCCAGAGCCGGTTCCTGATGCGTCCGGTACGTTTCCCGAATACCCTCCTTTTAAGTACCTCCTGAGGTATGATATGATCGATATACCTGATATGTACCCGGTGCTTTTCCCAGAAGTAAACAAACAGTCCCGCCAGTATCGAAGCGATGAACGATACATAGAAAAATTGTGTAAAAAGTGTGTGCTCGAGATCCCCCCGGAAGCGATCCTGCTGCCCCATTTTGATCAGCATGAAAACATGCATGATCGCGAAAGGCAGGAAAAGAATCAGTGAACTGATCCATGGGAGTCTTAGAAGATATCTGCTGCAGAAATGCCTCAACTTATCGGATACGGGTTGCCTGCGCCTGATTTTTCTGAAATAACGCTTGTAAGGAATATTGAAAAGAAATCCGGCCAGGAAACTGATAAGAAGCAGGTTGATCAGCAGTCTGAATGCCTGGCCTGTCGGACTCTCATGTTCATCCTGCGCGTCCCCGGCGGAAGGTTGTGATAGTACAACTGTTAAGCTTTCGTCCCCGCTCCCCATGGTTCCGCTCCCGATCGTATCCCTCCTGTTTTCCATGATGGAGTCCAGCATCATGGTTACAAGGCTGTCCATTGCTAAGGATGAAGTGTCCTGCAGATAGTTCCTTGCGATCTCAGCTGATACCCTTCGGGCGGTTTCAAATGCAGTTTTGTCACCGGAAGAGTCGGGAAAAGGTATATCAAGCCGGTTTTCCCGAGTAACCTCCTGACCTGCCTGTTTTTGCCCAAGCTGCCTCAACTGCGGGGCATATTTTATAGTCAGGATCAGCAAAAAGGGCAGCACCAGAAAGTAATACAACGCCGAAGCAAATAAATAGATCCGCAATCCGTAAAACCTCGGTATCCTTCTGTTGCCTGGAGTATTCATTCCCGGGTTGAAATTTCCGTCAAATTAACAAATTTTTTCAGTGGAATAATTCCTACTTTTGAGATTTCATACTCCACGGTAAGCTTCAATGCACAAAGAGATTCCCGTAAGCCAGCTGGAAGTAAACATGATAGATCTCATCAGCAGGCAATGGATGCTTCTGACTGCCGGCAGTCCCGCTTATTTTAACTGTATGACGGCATCCTGGGGAGGTTTGGGTCACCTGTGGAGCCAGAACGTGCTTTTTGCATTTGTAAGGCCCCAGCGGTTTACCTATCATTTTATGGAGAACAGCGCCCTTTTTACCGCCTCGTTCTTTCATGAAGAGTACAGGAACATCCTGACCTACTGCGGGACCCGTTCCGGCCGTGAAGCCGACAAAATTGGTGAAACAGGACTGATGCCGTTCGAACTGGACGGAGGTGGTATGGGATACCAGCAGGCCTGGCTGATCATGAAATGCAGAAAGATTTACTTCCAGGATATTGATCCCGGAAAGTTCCTTGATAAACTGATCGGCCGGAATTACCCGGAAAAGGATTACCACCGGATGTATATCGGCCGGATAGAGCAGTCACTGGTAAGGATCGAACCGGAGCAATCCCTGAAAGAATCTTGATCTTATGCCTGTAACCATCACATGGATTGGTAAGAGAGTGCTTCAGTTCAGGCAACACAGGGTTTCCAGGCAAAAGTGCATGGTCAGCCTCAGTGAAGCCCGTGAAGTTGGAATCCTGTTTCCCGTGAACGGCCAGCTTGAATTGCATGAGGTTATGGAGTATTCCCGGATGCTGTCTTCCGGCGGCATTTCTGTGGATGTGCTGGGCTTTGTCAATGACCGCCAGGTGCCGGGATACTGCTTTGACGAACGAAACGCGCGCTTCTTTTGCCGAAGGGACCTCAATTTTTTCTCCATACCCGTACACCCGTTCGTAAGGTATTTCATCAGGAAAGAATATGACATTCTGTTCGATCTCGATCATCAATCCCTGTTTCCATTGGATTATATTATTGGCCTTTCGCACGCCAGCCTGAGGGTGGGACCTCTGGATGAAGCCCGGAGTCACCTCTACGACATGATGATCGGGAATCCCGAAGGCTCTTTCAGGGATTTTCTGAAACATGCTTCATATTATCTCACCGAGATCCGTTCCCCCGGGAAAACTCCGCCCTCTGAAGCGGGTATACTTCAGCGGTAGACAGGCTCTTTTTCGTGTAAGTCTGCCCGGAAACCATAAACCGTGATCCCGGGATCATATGACAAACGAATCGTCGACTTGTTAAGATCGTCTGTAGCCCGGAAAACCCCGCCGTTCTTCAGCCAACCATTGTCAAATGATTTCTGTCCTATTAAGCGAAATCCAACCGATACATCGATGTTGTATATCAGACTCTCGATCCTTCTCATCCTTTCGGTACAGATGATGAAGGTATATCCCCGGCAATGCGGAAATGAAGATGAGGAAATCAGCAGGATTTTCGGTGACCGGAAAGAAGTGTATTTCAGGTTTAATGTTTTTTCAGAAAAGGACATACACTTCCTGACCCGGATCATCTCGATCGACCGTGTGTCCGGAGGCCATGTGGTTTATGCATATGCCGATCCATTGGAATTCGGAGAATTCCTGGATTATGGTGCGGAATATGCGTTGCTGGTGCCTCCGGGACTGATGGTTCAGCCGGAGATGAGACCTTCGGTCAACCTTAGGGCACTTACCGAATGGGATTTTTATCCCACTTACGAGGCGTACCTGGATATGATGAACCAGTTTGCACAGGATTATCCGGACCTGTGTGAGGTATTCAGTATCGGTCAATCCATTCAGGGAAGGGAATTCACTCTTGAGATTTCAGAGGATAAAATGCCACTTGCAAGCCAGTTACCCAATTTCTGGGAATATAATTACAGGTCATTCCTGAATTACATCGAGCAGACCGGCTTTGGCATCAGGGGAGCCGTTACCGATTCCGTGACCGGTCAGCCATTGATTGCGGAGGTATACATTGAGGACCATGAAAAGGACAGTTCCTGGATTTACTCCACTGCCGCTACCGGTATCTACTTCAGACCGGTTTATGCAGGTATTTGGGATGTCACCTTTTCCGCTCCCGGTTTTTTTTCCAAAAACATATCATGGCATCCAGACGATCAACAGGACGGTTACTTCGCTTGATGCTGCATTGGTGCCGGGCGACCTCATTGCTGATTTCATTGCGGACAAGACCTCCATCAGTGTGGGTGAGACGGTCGGCTTCACCGATCTGACCCGGGGCAACCCCGTTTCATGGTTGTGGTCCTTTGAAGGCGGGGATCCTCCTTCCTCCACGCTGCAAAATCCGGCAGGGATCACCTACAACAGCACGGGTAACTATGATGTGACCCTTTCTGTTGACGACGGAAGCAACGTCCACACCCTCACCCGTTACGATTATATCCAAGTCAGTGTGGAATACCTGATGCAGAGCGGACAGGTGACGACATGCAACGGAACCTTTTTGGACACGGGAGGAATTGAAAATAATTATTCCGACAACGAAGACATGACGATGACCTTCCTCCCGGAAGAACCGGACGGCAGGATCGCCTGCGATTTCACATTATTTGCAGTGGAGTGGGAAAGCAACTGCGATTACGACTGGCTGAAGGTGTTTGACGGATTGTCCCCGTCCGCCCCCCTGATCGGGAAATACTGCGGTACCGGTTCACCGGGATACCTCATAGCTACCAATCCCGATGGGGCACTTACATTTCAGTTCCATTCCGATTATTCAGTTACTGAACCGGGCTGGGTGGCTCTCGTCACCTGTGAGGATCCCCCCGCAGTTCCCCTGGCGGATTTCACAGCTGACCAGACCATGATTCATCCCGGAGAAACAGTCAGTTTTTCTGACCTCTCGCTTCATAACCCGACTTTCTGGTCATGGAATTTCCCGGGAGGCGATCCATCCTCAAGTTTCATCCAACACCCTTGGGTGATCTATCATGACCCCGGACAGTATGACGTCACCCTGACAGCCTCCAACGCGTGCGGCTCCGATACCAAAACGATTGAAAATTTCATCACCGTGGAACCCTTAAGCCTGACCGAGGATTACTCCGCAGGCGGTATCCTGCTCTTCCCGAATCCGGCCAGGGAGTATCTGGAACTCCGTCCGGTGATGCCCGGCGGAATCGTTACGGTCATGGACCTCTCCATGAAGGTAGTGAAATCGTTCACTGCGCAGACCGTTTACGGAAGGATGCCCATCGGAGATCTCTCTCCAGGTATATATTTCCTGGCTTATCGATACGGAGATTATCCGTTTTTCAGGAAGTTTGTGGTCATCAGATAACCTCCCGGCCGGGATCAACTGCACAATGAGTATATTTGCAGTGGCTTAAACCTTCATATGAAACGGATCGTACCGAAAGGCATGGCCTTTCTGTTGCTTCTGCATGGAATCGTGTTATTTGCCTGGTCTTCACAGGACAGTCAGAAGTTGTCTGGAGGCATCCCGGGTGAACTGGAACAACGGGGTGAGCTCTATTTCAGGTTTCTTGAGCAGCGGGCAATGGTCATGGAGGATCTCTCCGGGATCATTTCCATTGATCGGTTATCCCCGGATGGCTGGGTTTATGCATATGCCGGCCGGAAAGGATTCCCCGTTTTTCTGAAATATGGCATTGATTACGAGGTGCTCATACATCCGGGACTCCAGCATTCTCCAAGGATGACCTCCCTTATCGATCCCGGAAAGACCGGAGCCTGGGATTCTTATCCAACCTATGATGCCTATCTTGCGCTCATGTATCAGTTTCAGAGTACCCATCCTTCGCTTTGTCAGGTATTCAGTATCGGTCAGTCGGTACAGGGTAGGGAGTTGCTTGTTGCCAGGATATCGGACCAGCCCGGGACGGATGAAACGGAACCGGAATTCTTTTACACCAGCACGATGCATGGAGATGAAACAGCCGGATATGTACTCATGCTACGTTTGATTGATTACCTTTTGTCGGGTTATGGCCTGGACCCGCGGGTCACGGAAATGGTGAATGAAACTGATATTTTTATCAATCCCCTGGCCAATCCGGATGGTACCTATGCAGGGGGCAACAATACGGTGTACGGTGCTACCCGGTTCAATGCCAACGGAGTGGACCTGAACCGGAATTTTCCCGATCCGGAGGATGGTCCCCATCCTGACGGTGAAGAATGGCAGGCGGAAACATTGGCTTTTATGGATTTTGCCTCAGAAAGAAATTTTGTGACATCAGCCAATATCCATGGCGGTTCCGAGGTTTGCAATTATCCATGGGATACATGGCCTGTCCTGCCGGCGGACAACTCATGGTGGCTGCTGGTCTGCAATGAGTATGCGGATACGGCACAGTATTACAGCCCTCCGGGTTATCTGGACGATTTCGGAACAGGCGTTACCAATGGTTATCAATGGTATTCCATCTCAGGCGGCAGGCAGGATTACATGAATTATTTCCATCATTGCAGGGAATTTACGCTGGAAATCTCATCCATAAAGTTACTGCCTGAAAACCAGCTGAATAATTGGTGGGAATATAACTTCCGGTCTTTTATGAATTATCTGGAACAGGTCCGTTTCGGGATTCATGGCACAGTGATTGATTCCCTGACGGGCCAGCCCGTCAAAGCCGAAGTTTTTATCCCCGATCATGATATAGATCATTCCTGGATCTATTCCGACAGTATCACAGGAGACTTTCATCGTCCCATTGCGGCCGGTAACTGGACGGTCAGATTTTCGGCGCCGGGATATGTTACCAGAACTGTGGAAGGCATTGAGGTCGTTTCATGGGCCACCCAATGGTTCGATGTGAAACTGGTCCCCGGAGGACCCGGCATAATCGAATACCCGCAGGGTGTTGCATTAGATATATTTCCTGTTCCCACCCCGGGTCCGTTTACCATCGCTCCATTCATCTCATCGCCATCACGGATGGATCTCAGGATATTTG
Source organism: Bacteroidales bacterium (assembly GCA_016939365.1). Lineage (GTDB taxonomy): Bacteria > Bacteroidota > Bacteroidia > Bacteroidales > JAFGHD01 > JAFGHD01. Next base: position 15,808 of record JAFGHD010000007.1, read on the forward strand.
ATGCCTCTGAAGGAAGAACGGTTTACCGTACACAGGTGGAATGTCTTCCCGGAAGGGAAACCTCCTGCGATCCGGGCTTATTGCCGCCGGGGGTTTACATCATAAGGCTTTCCGGCGGTGAAAGGTCATATTCTTCCAAGATCATTATCCGTCGCTGATGAGAAGGTGGTTTTCCGAGGTTTTCCCGGTGAGTGTAACCGTCCTGGTCGCAGGGTGGGTGGTGATGATCTTTGAGCTGGCAGGATCCAGGATACTGGGACCCCATCTCGGCACATCTGTGGTGGTGTGGACCAGCCTGATCGGGCTCATTATGACCTCACTGAGCGCCGGTTACTGGATGGGTGGAAAATGGGCAGACCGTTATCCGAAGGAATACCTGTTGTCATACGTCCTGTTATGTGCGGCCCTCTTCATCCTGTTCACCATACGTTACCACGATGCGGTCATTCGTACCGTAACCTCCCGGCTGAACGATTATCCGGCAAGCACCCTGGTCTCCACGATGATCCTTTTTGCTCCGGCCTCATTTTTTCTGGGAATGGTGCTGCCTTTTGCGGCCAGGCTCAGGGTGAAATACCTCAGGGACTCCGGAGCACGGATCGGCAGTCTGTACGCACTCTCAACGATCGGCAGCATTGCAGGAACCTATATGGCAGGATTCTGGCTGATTTCAACGCTGGGATTCAACCGTGTACTTTTTCTTCTCGTGTTTGTTCTGGTTGCCAACTCACTGCTGATCTCGGTAAGGAACTTATCCATGATCGCATCCATCTCAGGGCTGGTTTGTGTATTGCTTGCCATATGGGTGTGGACACGTGCTGAGGGAAGACAGAAGGATTACATTGACCTGGACACCCGATATAACAGGGTACTGATCTACGAAATGACTGACCAGAACACCGGCAGGCCTATCCGCATGCTCAGGATCAACGATGAAAAAAGCGCTGCAGTGTTTCTCGACGGAAAGGAGGGACTGGTCTTTGAAGTGCTCAGATATTACCATCTTGCCGGTTATTTTTTTCCGGATTTTTCCAGGGCCCTCATGATCGGTGGTTCCGGTTATGCGTTTCCACAGGATTATATCCGCCAGTACCCCGACAAGTCAATCGATGTGGTAGAGATCGACGGCGAACTGACCCATCTCGCCAGGAAGTATTTTGGTCTGACCGACGATCCCAGGCTCCGGATCTTCCACGAGGACGGCCGCACTTATCTGGGAAATACGAACACAAGTTACGATGTGGTTTTCATGGATGCTTACAAATCGCAACTCACCATTCCATATCAGCTGACCACGCAGGAAGCCGTCGAGGATATTTACAGAATCCTTTCTCCGGATGGAGTTGTCATGGCCAATATCATCTCCACCCTGGACCGCCGGACCAACCATTTCCTCAGGGCAGAACTCGCCACATACCGGAGCATCTTTCCGCAGGTCTATCTCTTCGCTGTCCAGTATCCCGAAGATAAAGAACGCGTGCAGAACATCATGCTGGTCGCACTGAAAAATCCAAAGGTCCCTTCATTTCATTCGGAAGACTCTCTCCTACAGTCCTATCTGAACCACAAGGTGTCGTTCCCTGTTCCGGATGACATCCCCTCACTTACGGATGAATTTGCCCCCGTTGACTACTATACTTCCAGGATGCTCAAAGCTGTGAACTCCTCAGATACTGATACCTCCGGATAGGCCGAGCCGCCACAGCACCAACACGATCAAAACTACAAGGGCCGGCTTCCAATCCAGCTGTTTTTTTTTAGGTTCATCGTCGAAAAAGAGATCCAGGTAAGATGAATGGGATAACATGATCGGTATGATGATCAGTGCAATGGCCCCCAGCAGCAGCAGATCGAAGTAGAACAGATCAAGGGAGCTGAAATAGAGATTGTTGGGGAGTTTTATCAGTATGATCAGAAAGGTGCCGATCACCGCTGGTAACAATACCTGGCTATTTATGAAGAACTTCCTGTTGCTTTGGTCGAGGTAATTGAAGTATGTGTTGGCAGATATTAGAAATGATTTGGTTGAGCCTGCCCCGGTGATCAGAAGGGCAAAAATGGATATGATGGCAAATATCATTTTTCCAGTATCCCTGTAGTACATATAGGTCACTACATAACCAAATCCCTTGTTGAAAAGAGTTCCCATGAGAAGTGCACCGAAAAACATGTTTATGCCATGGATGAATCCCCACAGGAAGAACAGTTTGAATCCGATATTCTCCCTTCTGATATTGGAGTAAATGATAAGACAGATTAATCCCAGAAAAAGTCCGGTCATGGGCATTGTGCTGTACAGAAGCTTGACCGAATCGGCAAACCATTCTGTGGCATCGATATCAAAATAGATTTTGTTGTAGAACAGGATGATCTGGTATTCAAACTGCCGAGAGGCCCAGATGGTAATGATCTGTCCGATGATGTAAATGAACATGTACGCCAGCAGAAACCATACGGTGGAATTGGCAGTGATCATGAAGAGGTCATTCCGCTGCTCCGTGTTTTGTGCAAATTTTTTGATCTTCATTGACCAGGGGAGAAGAATCATGCGCCAGGGGTGCCTGATAGCGTACCCGAACCTCCTGAACTGCCTTTTCATCAGAAACCGTATAATTCTTCTGCGCCGGTATCTTTTCAGCCTCTTTTCCCGACGATCTTTCAGCTGTTGTTCCCTGACGAGTATCTTTTCCTGCAGGGTCTTGTCCCTCATGCGTTGCCTGACCTCTGCCCTTTCCTTCAGAAGTTTTTGTCGTATCTCTTTCCTGAGCAGATTCTTCTCCCGTCTCCGGATTTTTTGCTTCCGGGAAAGAAACCTGATGATCCGGATGATCCTTTTCACCCGGTAACCTAGGCCTGAACCGCGTTTATCCTTTGCGGCAACGGGCTTTATCTTGTGTTGCTTCTCTCCGGAAAACTGTTCTCTCTTCTGCAGCTTCAGTACCCTGCTCCTGTAACTTAGATATCGAATCCTGCGATAGGTTTTGTAAAGCCTTTCGCCCAGTATCCTCCTTCTTGTTGTCTCCTTCATCTGAAGTCTGGTTCCGGACAAATGTAAAGAAAACAGCCTTACTTCCTTACAGATTACAGACTGTTCAGTGAGATTACCGCTACGGGCGGTCTTCTGTGGCAAATGTTGGAGTCTTACCCGTGTCTTCAGGCTGTCATGCCTGCGATCTCTCCTGAAGAATAGGCTCCCTCGTCCAGTTTTTTCTTGATTTCGGTAAAGGCCCTGATGGTGTAATCCACATCTTCCAGTGTATGGACAGCGGTGGGGATAAGCCTGAGCATAATGACATCGCGGGGTACCACAGGGTATGTAACCAGTGAGCAGAATATGTTATATTGCTCCCTCAGTGTCTTGGTGATCTGGGTTGCTTCAGGAACCCCTCCCTGGAAATATACCGGGGTGACCGGTGATTCGGTCCTTCCCAGGTTGAAGCCTCTGCTTTTCAGCCCAGACTGCAATGCCCTGACGATGGTCCAGAGCTTTTCCCGTAGTGCAGATTCGTTTTTCAGCAACTCCAGCCTCTTCATGGCTCCGATTACCATCGGCATGGGCAGGGACTTGGCGAAGATCTGCGATCGAAGGTTGTACATCAGGAAACGAACTACCTTGTGGTCTCCGGCGACAAATCCGCCGATGCCGGCCATTGCCTTGGCGAAGGTTGCGAAATAGACATCGATCTGGTCCTGTGCTCCCAGGTGTTCCCCGGTACCTGCACCGGTGGGTCCCATCGTCCCGAAACCATGGGCGTCATCCACCAGTAGCCTGAACCTGAATCGCTTCTTCAGATCACCGATCTCACGGAGCTTGCCCAGGTCGCCGGCCATCCCGTAAACCCCTTCGGTGATTACAAGGATGCCGCCTCCGGTCTTCTCAGCAAGCCGCGTAGCCCGAGCCAGTTCTTTTTCAAGGTTCTCAATATTGTTGTGCGGGTAAACAAACCTCTTGCCGAAGTGGTGCCTCATGCCGTCGATGATGCAGGCATGCGCCTCAGAGTCATAAACGATGACATCCTTCCGGTCGACCAGGGCCTCAATGATGGAAACCATCCCCTGGTAGCCGTAATTGAGCAGGTAGGCGTCCTCCTTTCCAACAAATGCAGCCAGCTCCTTTTCAAGCTGCTCATGATACCGTGTCTGACCCGACATCATTCGGGCGCCCATCGGATAGGCCATGCCCCACTTTGCCGCCGCTTCAGCATCCGCCTTCCGGACCTCAGGGTGGTTGGCCAGACCCAGGTAGTTGTTCAGGCTCCACACCAGCCGCTCTTTGCCCATGAAAACCATCCGGTTCGATATCTCTCCCTCAAGCTTGGGGAACATGTAATAACCGTGGGCATGCTCCATGAACCGCCCCAAAGGTCCAAAATTCCTGTCGATCTTGTCGAAAATGTCCATCACTTTTGATTTTGTCTGCTTCTTGACGCAACAGGCGGCAAAACTATAATTAATTCGGTTGTTATTCAATTATGACGGCCGGTTTTATCCCGTCTGAGCTGGAACCGGACGTGTCTGAAATATGGAATTTCTTCCTGCTGGTGTGGATTTGCAATCTGTGCCTTAATTACTTTTGTTCATAAGCCCCTCGATCTCCTCTGCCTCACGGGGCACGGATGCCGTAAGATCAACAGGCGGGTCATCCACCAGGATGTCGTTTTCGATCCGGATGCCCATCTGCTCTTCACGGATGTAAAGAGCCGGCTCACAGGTGAGTACCATACCCCTTTCCAACCTGGCAAACCGGTCGCCCGTATCATGTACATCCAGACCCAGAAAGTGGCTGATTCCATGCATGAGATACTTTTGCACCACGGGGTGTTCCGCATCCTGCTTCCTGATCTCTTCCATACGGGTCAGGCCCAGATCCACAATGGCCTTTTCTGTCAGCCCGATCACCGCCCGGTTGATCTCGCCGATGGTGTTTCCCGGCACCATCAACCGGATGGCCTCCTTCTGGATGTTGAGTACTGCGTCGTAGCATTGCCTCTGACGTTTCGTAAAGTTCCCGTTCACAGGTATGGTACGTGTGATGTCGGCCGCATAGGATAAGTGTTCCGCGCCGAAGTCCATCAGAAGCAACTCACCATCGCGGCATTCGGCACGGTTGTCGGTATAATGGAGCACCAGTGCGTTGCCTCCGGCCGCGATGATGGGGAGGTATGCGTGTTCGCGGGCACCACGCCGGATGAACTCATGGGTGATCTCGGCTTCCACTTCATATTCTTTTACTCCCGGTGTCAGAAATCCCAGTACACGGCGAAAGGCGGATTCCGTGATCCTGCATGCCTGCCGGATGAGTTCCACCTCCTCGGGCTCCTTGACAGCTCGCAGAGAGGCCATCAGCGGTGCCAGTCGATCATATCCGTGAGCCGGGAACATTGACCGTACCTGATCTGCCAGCCGGCGGTCACGATATGCCACTTCTGTGGTGTATTTGAAGTATTCATTGAAATTGAGATAGATAAGTCCGGCAGTCAGCACCATATTTCTGAACACCAGGCTGAATTCCTCCAGGGGAAATACTGTGGCAATACCGGATATATCAGTGACTTCATCATTACTGAGCCGGTGACCGTTCCAGGTCTCCGCTGTCTCATTCGCAGCCAGGGTGAAGATCACCTCCCGGAATTTCTCCTCCGGATGCCATGGGCATATAACCAGTATGGACCGGGCCTGGCTGATGCCCGTCAGGTACAGGAAATCCGAGCTCTGCCTGAAGCGGTAGTTCTGGTCGCCGTTACGCAGCAATTCGTCATGTGAGGCGAGTATCACCAGGGAATTTTCCTTCATTGTGGAGACCAGTTTATTACGGTTCCGGATGAAAAGGTCTTTTAACGGGGCTTGACCGGACATATCAGAAGTTGTTATTTATAATTTGTAAAAATAGAACAGCTGAATGGATTTTTTTTTGCTGAAGTGATTAATCATTTATTTTTGCTCTGTTAATCAGTTAACAAATATAAAGGATTACACGACACCTCTCCGGCTGGAGATTCAGTCAAATATCATCGGATATGGGCAACAGATTTCAATCCTCCCTTACCAAGAAGTATGTGATTGCATTGGCAGGGCTATTCCTGATCACCTTTCTATTCGTCCACCTGACGATCAACCTGCTGGTGTTGTTGCCGGCCTCGGGGAAATACGAAGCCAGGCAGATGTTCAACATCGCCGCGCATTTCATGGGCAGCAACATAATCATCAAGTTGTTTGAAGTCGTGCTCTTCGGTGGTTTCATCATTCACATCATTTACGGGCTGATCCTGCAGATACGGAACTGGATGGCACGGCCGGTCAGGTACCGGATCGAGGGGTGGTCGCACACTTCGCCCTTTTCGAAGTTCATGATCCATACAGCCGCCCTGATCTTCACTTTCCTGGTGATCCACATGATCGATTTCTATTTCAAGGCCAAATTCGCCTCCCAAGGAATAGCCTCAGTGGTATATAACGGCAAGGAATATCATGATCTGGGAATTCTCGTGATCGAGAAGTTCAGGATCCCCGGATTCGTGATCCTTTATATCGCAGCCTTTCTCTTCCTGGGTTTCCATCTGCACCATGGTTTTCAGTCGGCATTCCAGTCGCTGGGGTTGAATCACAGCAAATACACTCCTTTTATCAAGAAGCTGAGCCTGGTCATATCCATTATTCTGCCGTTGGGATTCACGGTTATTCCTTTGGCGGTTTATTTCGGCAATTACTAAAACGACATAACTGATCTCATAATTCCGGATACATCATGACATCATTACATTCAAAGATACCAGCGGGGCCTCTTGCGGAAAAGTGGACCAGTTACAAGTGGACCCAGAACCTGGTCAATCCTGCCAACAAGCGGAAGCTGGACATTATCGTGGTAGGGACTGGGCTGGCTGGAGCGTCTGCTGCAGCCAGTTTCGGAGAGTTGGGATTCAAGGTGAAGGCCTTCTGCATCCATGACAGTCCGCGCAGGGCACATAGCATCGCTGCTCAGGGGGGGATCAATGCGACCAAGAATTACAAGAACGACGGCGACAGTGTGTACCGTTTGTTTTACGATACGATCAAGGGGGGTGATTACCGGAGCCGCGAGGCGAATGTTTACAGGCTGGCTGAAGTGAGCGGCCCCATCATTGACCAATGTGTGGCGCAGGGAGTGCCCTTTGCGCGCGAGTACGGGGGGTTGCTCGACAACAGGTCTTTCGGCGGCGCACTGGTATCCAGGACCTTCTATGCCCGCGGCCAGACCGGACAACAGCTGCTCCTTGGTGCCTATGGAGCGCTCTGCAAGGAGGTGAACAAGGGGTCGGTAACCATGTACACACGCAGGGAGATGATGGACCTGGTCATAGTGGACGGAAGGGCCCGGGGCATCATCGTCAGAAACACCCTCACCGGTGAACTGGAGCGCCATTCCGCCCATGCAGTGTTACTGGCCACGGGCGGATACGGAAATGTGTTCTTCCTCTCCACCATGGCCATGAACTCCAACGGAAGCGCCGCCTGGCAATGCTATAAAAAAGGTGCCTACTTCGGCAATCCATGCTTCACCCAGATCCATCCCACCTGTATTCCCGTTCATGGAGATTACCAGTCGAAGCTTACCCTGATGAGCGAAAGCCTCCGCAACGACGGAAGGATATGGGTGCCAAAAAAGGCGGAAGACGCTGAAAAGATCAGGATGGGAACACTCAGACCTACCGAAATACCTGATGATAACAGGGACTATTACCTTGAACGGCGTTACCCTGCCTTCGGCAACCTGGTGCCGCGTGATGTGGCTTCCAGGGCCGCCAAGGAACGGTGCGACGCCGGATTCGGTGTAGGATCCACCGGCCTGGCCGTTTATCTCGATTTTGAAGATGCCATCAACAGGCTCGGACGGAATGCGATCGAGGCTAAATACGGCAACCTGTTCCAGATGTATGAAAAGATCGTGGATGAAAATCCATATAATACCCCCATGATGATCTTCCCTGCGGTGCATTATATCATGGGAGGCCTCTGGGTCGATTACGAACTGCAGACCACCATTCCAGGCCTTTTTGCTGCCGGCGAGGCCAACTTCTCCGACCATGGCGCCAACAGGCTCGGCGCCTCGGCGCTCATGCAGGGCCTCTCGGACGGATACTTCATCCTGCCTTATACAATCCAGAATTACCTTGCTGACCAGATTGGTGTTCCCAGGTTCAAGACCGATCTGCCGGAGTTCGAAAAGGCCGAAAGGGATGTGTTTGACCGGATACAACGACTATTGTCCATAAAAGGACACAGAACTGTCGATTCCATTCATAAGGAACTGGGGCATATCATGTGGAACCACGTGGGTATGGGTCGTAACGGGGAAGGACTGGCAAAAGCCATTGAACTGATCAGGAATCTTCGGGAGGAGTTCTGGAAGGAAGTCAAGGTGCCCGGAAAAGCCACAGACGTGAATATTGAGCTGGAAAAGGCCATCCGGTTGGCCGACTATCTGGAGATTGGCGAGCTGATGGCCAGGGATGCACTCCACCGCGAAGAGTCCTGCGGCGGCCATTTCCGCGAGGAATACCAGACACCTGAAGGGGAGGCCCTCAGGAATGATCAGGATTTCGCTTATGTGGCAGCCTGGGAATATACAGGATACGGAAAGGAACCGGAACTGCACAAGGAGCATATTGAATTTGAAAATATTGAGGTGAAACAACGGAATTACAAGACCTCCTGAAGACAATAACGTACTTCCATGATCAAGAACAATAATAATAAATCCATGGACCTGACATTGAAGATCTGGCGTCAGGAAAACGCCCAGGCCAGGGGCAGGTTTGAAACATATAAAGTTACTGGAATCTCTCCTGATTGTTCTTTTCTCGAGATGCTTGACATACTCAATGAAAAGCTTGTCATGGAGGGTGTTGAGCCGGTGGCTTTCGACCATGACTGCAGGGAGGGGATATGTGGCGCCTGTAGTCTTTATATCAACGGGAGGCCGCATGGCCCCGATCATGGCATCACCACATGCCAGCTGCATATGAGAAAATTCAAGGATGGTGATACCATCATCATTGAACCCTGGCGGGCTAAAGCTTTCCCGGTGATCAAGGACCTGATGGTGGACCGGAGTGCCTTCGACCGGATTATCCAGGTCGGAGGGTATATCTCCGTCAATACCGGTGCAGCTCCCGATGCCAACTCCATTCCGGTCTCAAAGGAAAACGCAGATTCGTCAATGGATGCTGCAGCATGCATCGGATGTGGTGCCTGCGTAGCCGCCTGCAAAAATGCTTCCGCCATGCTGTTTATCTCTGCCAAGGTATCACAACTGGCCCTGCTGCCACAGGGCCGGCCCGAAGCAGCACGCCGCGTTCAGATTATGGTCAGTAAAATGGATGAACTGGGCTTCGGCAACTGCACCAATACATATGCCTGTGAAGCGGAATGTCCCAAAGAAATAAAGGTGACCAACATCGCCCGAATGAACAGGGAATTTTTCTCTGCCAAAGTATGCGGCGAAAAAAAGAAATAGCGTCCCGGAAGACTGAATGACTCCCTCTGGGAGATCACCTGGTCTTACATTCCGGATCATACAATCGCATGGAGTGGCTCCGGATCTTCGAAAAACTGATGCGGAAAATCTTTCCGTCCACATTCACCATCGCCCTGTTTCTGACCGTTCTTACCTTTCTCCTGGCATTGCTGCTGACCCCTTGTGCCGACATACACCATTCCGCAAAGCCTCTCCACGCTGAGCTTGCCACAGATCCCCTTGCGAATTCGGGAAGTCATCTTCTCCAGATCACCGCTTTCTGGTACAAGGGTCTGTGGGATCCTGACATGATGGCCTTTGCACTTCAGATGATGCTGATCCTGGTGCTGGGATATGTGCTCGCATCCATCCGTGCGGCACGTCATCTGATCGACAGCATGCTCGTGTACTGCACTTCAACATCCCGGACTGCCTTTCTCGTGGCTTTTCTTACTATTGGAGTGAGTTTCTTCAACTGGGGGCTGGGACTGATATTCGGTGCCGTGTTTGCACGCAAGGCCGGGGAGTATGCCGTCATGCGGAATGTTCCTCTCAACTATCCTTTGGTGGCGGCAGCCGGTTACTCAGGCCTGATGGTGTGGCACGGCGGCATCTCTGGTTCGGCTCCGCTGAAGGTGGCGGAAACCGGCCATTTCATAAGCCTTGTGGGCAGGGATATCCCCCCCGTGGATTTCAGCCAGACCATCTTCTCGGCCATGAACATGTCGGTGGCCCTGGCCCTGATCCTCATTGTGCCGGCGGTACTGGGTCTCACCGGACGAAAAAGCCCCGGAACCGGAATTTCCCTGATCCCCTCACAGGATACCAAAGTACTGCCTAAGGGAAATGACCTCGTGGGTGCAGAACGGATTGACCGGATCAGGAGTTTCAGTGTATCAGCCGGACTGGTATGCCTGATTATTGCGGTTTTCAAGGCTGCCTGCTCCGGAAGCCTCAATGTGATCGATCCCAATTTCCTGAACTTCGCACTGCTCGGCCTTTCACTTGTGCTCAGCAGAAATATTGCAGGCTTCCTTTCATCTGTCACAGATGCCATGGGAGCGGCCTCAGGCATCCTGATCCAGTTTCCGTTCTATTTCGGTATCATGGGGATCATGAAGTACAGCGGACTGGTGGAGGTCTTTTCCGGTTTTCTGATCCACATCTCCACCCAGTCCACTTTCCCGGTGTTCACCTTCCTGAGTGCCGGACTGGTGAATCTTTTTGTTCCCAGCGGCGGCGGACAATGGGCCGTTCAGGGCCCTGTCATCATTGAGGCCGCTCAAAACCTGAACGTGCCTTTATCCAAGTCCATCATGGCCCTTGCTTACGGCGACCAGATCACCAATATGCTTCAGCCTTTCTGGGCACTGCCCCTGCTGGGGATCACAGGATTAAAAGCCAGGGATATCATTCCATACACTCTTTTCATGATGGTTATCGGAATGATCATTTTTTTGGCAGGATTACTCATTTTCCCTTAAGCAGGGTAGAGGGAGGGCCGGAGGATGACGGAAAGGCAGTGGGAAGGCGGTTTACCTGTCGATGGTTATTTCCATCCTTCCCTCATTCCCGCAATGGTCGTTAACAAGGATCACCATCTCGTTTTTACCCCCAACCAGATGATCATCAACGCCATAATACATCCTTTCGGTTTTCGGGTCATATTCCAGAAGTACCCAGACACCGTTGATTTCAGCCTGATAGTTTTTAATACCCGAAAGATCGTCATTTACCTTGAATATCAGAGTGTCAGGTATGAAGCCTGAAGTACTTTTTCTGATATTCAGCGGAGTGATGGAAGGAGCCAGGCTGTCTTCCCTGATCCCGTAAATCCCGAATTCCCTGACATTGGCTTCCAGCATTCCGTTCATCCATATCCCGGGTATTCCGTGTTCCTTATTCTCCCCGAAGCGCACCATCACCATCAGGGATGGATTCGCAATAATGGAATCAGGCCTGATTGCCAATCTGAAGGACCTGTGCAAGGGCGTTTCCGGGTGATGGACATGGATCAGGGGTGAAAGCATCCCTGGTTTGCTCTCACCTGTAATACAAACGAAATGGATCGTGTCATACAGAGCTCCTTCGGGAATGTCCACCCGGATGTCATCATTCCGGAAACTGTTGGATGATCCGGGATGGAAAACTACGGCCAGTGAATCCGGTTGAGGGGGATCGCCGGGATCAAATGATCCCATGCTCTGCAGGATCAGCTTCGCAGTAGAGGTATTCCCGGCAATATCCGAAACGCGGATTTCGATGAGGTGTAAAAGTGAATCACCGGAATAATATACTCCCTGGTCGGCGATATGCCGGTATATGGAAAGACGGTTGGCCGGATCAATACGTGTGCGCTGGATGTGCCTCCTGTTTCTGACAAATTCTCCGTAGTCGATCAGGCTGTTGATGTAGCGGGTTTCATCGAAGGAAAAGGCCTCCATACGGTGGGAATACCAGAGGTGATCATCGATCAGGTACTCCACTGAGAACACTCCGTTTTTGTTGTTGCCTGCATTGAAGGGATCCCATGTGTTCAGCCCGAAGTAAACCGGTCCCATAACTTTGACGGTATCCGTCCCCTTCGGATGGTAGTTCCCGGGGTCCCATATCATGTAAATGTCTGCCGGGGCTCTCTGATGATTCACTTCCGAGAAGGGGTGTGCAGGGTATATCCTGATCATGTTGATCAGGGGGGCGTTGTGATCCTCCACGTTGAACCCGAAAAGGAGCGGATTCAGCGGTTTCCCGGTAACGGCATCCCGTATTTCGAAATGCAGATGGGGGCCTCCGGAACTGCCGGTATTTCCCGACCAGCCGATCGTATCACCCCTCCGGACCTCGAAAGTCCCGGCAGCGGGATAGCATTCCAGGGCAAAAACCTTCCTCCTGTATTGTTCCTGCTTTACATACTTTCCGACCCCTTCACTGAAGTCTCTGAGGTGGGCGTAAACGGAAAGGTGTCCGTCCGGATGGGATATGTAAAGCGCTTTGCCGTATCCTGTGCCTGATACATTGATGCGTACCACCTCCCCGCCGGCGATGGCAATGACGGGCAATCCTTCACGACTTTCAGTGCGAATATCGATTCCCGAATGAAAATGGTCGCTTCTGAGCTCCCCGAACGTGCCTGAAAGTTGTATCGGAATACACACAGGCGGCAGGAAATGCATTTCAGAATGCGTATCCTGAGCCGCGATCCGGTTGCCGCCAGACAGCAACAGGATCAGCAGAAAATATGATCGAATCATCCTCATAACCCTTCTCCCCATATTGCAAGTTTAACAAAGATGGGTCAACTTCTGATGGAAGAAAAGGCCGTTTTTTCCTTCAATTATCAACAGATTGATATCGGGTCACTCCTGCGGAATCGTTATCTTTGCGTGTTGATTGCCAGAGTCAAACTGTTTCACCATTTTTTTTTGGAAGGGAAACTCGATATTTCCGTACTGTATGTCGAGGATGAAAAGATCCTCCAGATGATCTATGTCCGCACCCTTGAAAAAATGGTACGGACGGTCCATGTGGCAGATCACGGGAAGCAGGGTCTGGAATTTTTCCTGAGCAATGGTGCCGATCTCGTCATTACCGACATCATGATGCCCGTGATGGACGGGCTGGATATGATCAAGAAGATTCGCGAAAAGGATCGCTCGGTAGCCATCATCATCATGTCAGCTTACAGTGAAACGGAATACTTCATCGATGCTATCAAAACCGGTGTGAACAGGTTTCTGATGAAACCCGTTGAAATCCCCGAACTGAAACGGCTGGTGGAGGATTTGGGCAAGGGTATCCTGCTGGAACGTGAAATCCGTGAGGAGGCGATCCGGAGGAAAAGGGTGGAGGAAAAGCTGCGGAAACTCAATGAAGAGCTTGAGCGAAGGATTGATGAGCGCACCAAGGACCTTCAGAAAGAGATACGTGAGAGGATTCAGGCGGAAAAAGAACTGAAGGAACTCAACCTGAATCTGGAACGCAGGGTGAAACAGGAATTGAAAAGACGTGAACAACAACAACAACTGCTGATCCAGAAGTCAAAGCTGGAATCGATCGGAGAAATGGCTGCCGGGATTGCCCATGAAATCAGCCAGCCCCTTCAAAGCATCTCACTCGGGCTCGATAACATCCTGTTCAAGCTGGGCAGTTCGGGCGCCACCCTCGAATATATGGAGAACAAAATCAACGGGATGTTCCAGGATATCGACAGGATACGCCAGATCATCAATCATGTCAGGATCTTTTCGCGTGATCAGGAAGCCGTAATCAAGGAAGAGGTGGACATCAACCAGGTGGTGATGGATGCCCTGTCACTGGTCAGCGCACAATATCAGAAGCACCAAATGCGTGTAACCACGGAACTGGACTGTAAAGGCTGTTTTGTCAAGGGTAATAAATTCAGGATTGAGCAGGTAATCCTGAATCTGCTGTCAAATGCCAAATATGCGCTGGAGGCGAAGGCAAAAAACCATCAGGGCAAAGCATTCATTAAAGAGATCATTATCAGGACTTTCGGGGAGGATTCCTGGGTGGTACTCGAGGTGGAAGATAACGGAATCGGGATACCCAAAGCCCATATCGGGAATGTTTTTAATCCTTTTTTCACTACTAAAAACGTTGAGGACGGGACCGGCCTGGGATTGTCCATATCATACGGTATCATCAAGGAACTGAAGGGCGACATTCAGGTATTCTCTCGAGTGGGAAGGTACACCCGGATGAAGGTGATCATTCCGGTCGCCTCCCCGGAGACAGGAAGAAGTGATATGGTGAACGGTGCAACCAAAGGCTGGAAAGCCGGCCTGAAAGAATAATCTTTGAATTTGGGATCGAAACAAGTTACAGTTCATGAAACTTAAAATTCTGGTTGTTGATGATGAACAGCGTGTCAGGGATGAGATCGGAGAATTCCTGACTGAAAACAGGTATAAGGTGTATATGGCGGGATTGCCTTCAGAAGCCTATAAGATACTTGAAGAAGAGGATATCGATATAGTGATCCTCGATATCCGGCTACCCGAAGAGGATGGACTGAAGGTGCTCGGGAAAATCAAAAAGCAATACCCTGAAACGGAAGTGATCATGATCTCGGGGCATGGGGATATGAACAGTGTCATTGAGGCCTTGCGTAGCGGGGCATCGGATTTCTTTCCCAAGCCTTTCCGGCTGATGGACGTCCACCTCGCCATCCAGCGCACTTCCCGCTTCATCAATCTCAACTCCCGTATCCGTGATCTGGAAAAGAATTTTCAGATGGTCTCGGATGAACTCCATAGACATGTGGGTCATCAACTTATTGCCGTCAGCCCCGCCATGAAGAAAGTCCTTGAGCTGATGGGCAAAATCTCGAAGGTTGATCAGACTACCGTTCTGATCACCGGCGAAAGCGGTACGGGTAAAGAGCTGGTGGCACGGGGAATACATTATCTGAGCAACCGGAGGGGAGAGTTTTTTCACACGGTGAATTGTTCCGCCATTCCCGAAACACTTTTTGAGAGCGAATTTTTCGGTCACAGAAAGGGATCGTTCACCGGTGCCGTGGAAAACAAAGCCGGATGGTTTGAGATCGCCAACAAGGGCACCCTCTTCCTGGATGAGATCGGCGACATGCCGCTCAGCCAGCAGGCCAAGCTCCTCAGGGTACTCGAGGAGAAGAGTGTCTCAAGGATCGGATCGCACGACAAGGTGGAGGTCGATGTCAGGGTGATCGCCGCTTCCAACCAGAACCTTGAACAGATGTCCACGGAGAAGGAATTCAGGCTCGATTTATATCACCGGATCAGTTCGTTCGTTATACACATCCCACCCCTGCGGGAGCGGCCGGAGGAGATACCTGCCCTGTTGGAGTATTTCATCCGGTATTACAGCAAAAGACTGGGCAAAACCATCAAGGGTTATGATTCCTTGATCACCAGGGAACTCTCTTCCTACCACTTTCCGGGAAACATAAGGGAACTCCGGAATATGGTTGAACGGGCCATCATATTGTGTGATGATCCGCAGCTTTCACTGAAGGATTTCGGCCATCTGAGGCTGGCAGCGGCTGAACCAGTTGCGGTTAGCTCATGCGATGAAGATATCATGGATTTGGAGGTATCTGAAAAGCAATTGATAATGAAAGCTCTGCAAAAAGCAGGCTTCAACAAGTCCCGTGCCGCAGAGATGCTGAATATCTCATGGCAATCGCTCGACCGGAGGATGAAGAAGTTCGGGCTGTGACATCCGAAAGCTTCCCCTTCAGAGGAAATAAGGCAGGAATATGAGCGATCCTATGACCGCCGCTCCGATCGCTATAATGAGAACGGCTGCGGCTGCGGCATCCTTGATGAAACCAGCCGATATTTGCTGCTGTGGGGACAGCAGGTCCACCATACGTTCAAGGGCGCTGTTCATGAATTCAGCCGCCAGTACCGAGACTATACAAATGATCAGAATGAGCCATTCCATCCGGCTGACTTTTAACAAGAATGCACCCAAAGTGACCACCGCTGCAAGGATCAGGTGTATCCTGAAGTTATGCTGTGTCCTGTAAACTTCCCGGATGCCCCTGGCAGCCCACCGGAAACTTTTTAATCTCTCCCCTGGGGAGAAAGGCTTGCTTGTCATCGGTTTTTTTTATGATCGCGTATGTTTTTCATGATGTCATTCCATCACTGAATCGTCCGGTGATTTCCCTGAATTGCCCGTCATCGCCCAGCACATAAAGGATGTCATGACCCTTTAATATGAATTCCCTGGTGGGCCGGGTGATAATCTCATCGTTCCTGATAAGGGCGATCAGCCTGAGGTTTTCATCATCCAGTCCCAGGTCATGAATGGAGCGGCCGTTTGCTTCCGAGCCCGGGCTGACTCGCAGGGTGTGTATGGTCATTCCATAGGCCTGCAGCTGGTTGATGGCGGCATCCTGGCTATTGAGAGAGAGGGAGCGGAACATTTCATAACCATCGGCCCGTATCCGGGAGATGAGCTTCCCGATCTCATCATGTGGGACAAGGAATCGGGAAAGTACACGGGAGAAGATTTCCACCGATGTCTCAAACTCTTCGGGGATCACTTCATTGGCGCCCAGCTTCAGCAGTACTTTCATGTCCTGAATATATCGGGTACGTACCAGGATATGAAGATCTGGATTGAGTGTCCTGGCCAGGTAGGTGATCTGCCGTGAATCCGAAGGATGGGGGATGGTGATCACCAGTATCCGTGCCTGTGCGATGCCGGCATGCTTCAGTATTTGCTCCTGCGTGGCATCCCCGTAATAGATGATCTCCCCCCGGGCCAGTTCCGCCTTCACTGTGTCTGGGTTGAGTTCGATGATCACATGGGGTATCCCGGCAAATTTGGCTGCCTGAGCCACGTTTCTCCCGTTGATCCCATATCCCACAATGATCAGGTGGTCTTTCATGGATACTACATCCGGCTCCGGCATGTACTGAAGTCCGCATCGAACTGTTTCAGGTATCCGGAGCCTGAGGATGAGTGATGCCAGCCGTGGCGCTACATCGATGATGAAGGGAGTCACCGACAGGGTGATGACCGCTGAAGAAAGAAAAAGCTGATACACATCGCCCGGTATCAGTTCATATTGCCTTCCGATATCGGCCAGCAAGAATGAGAACTCTCCGATCTGGCTCAGCGAAAGTCCCACAAGAACAGTGGTCCTGAACGGGTAACCCAGGACAAATGCAACAAAACCGGAAACGAATGTCTTGACAATGAGCACTCCGGCAGCAATACCCAGGACCAGTAGCAGATGCCCTGCAACAAACCGGAGATCAAGCAGCATTCCGATTGAAACGAAAAAGAAGCTCGTGAAAACGTCCCGGAAAGGAATGATGTTGCCGAAAGCCTGTTCACTATACTCGGATTCAGAAATGATCAGCCCTGCGACGAAAGCACCCAGGGCCAGCGAGAGGCCCAGGCTGGCCGTTAGCCATGCGGCAGCGAAGCCAATGACCACGATTGTGATCAGAAAGAGTTCCCGGTTTTGTGTCCTGGCGATCTGCAACAGGATCCATGGCATGAGATACCTGCTGCCGGCAAATGTGATGAGGATGATGACTGCCAGTTTGGCGAACAGCCAGACCACCGACAGAGCGATGTTGCCTGACTCGCCCGCCAGAATGGGCGTCACCAGGATCATCGGGACGATGATGATATCCTGGAAAATGAGGATGGCAAGGGCAGTGCGGCCGTGAAAGGTACCCATCTCACCCCTCTGCTGGATGATTTTCATGACTACGGCGGTGCTGCTTAATGACGCCATGAAACCTGCAAAGAGTGCCTCTGCGGGCTTCATCCCCAAAAAATACACCAGCACAAACGAAAGACCTATGACCAACCCGACCTGTAATCCGCCCCCTATTATCACACTGCGGCTGCTCCTGAAAAGGTTCTTGATGGAGAATTCGATCCCGATAGTGAAAAGAAGCAATACCACCCCGATTTCGGCCAGGGTTTCAACCTCCTCAATGCCCTGGATGAGCTGCAACCCATGTGGTCCGGCCAGGATGCCCGTCAGAAGGAACCCCATAATGGCCGGCACCCGGATCCGGAGAAAAATGAAAACCACCAGGATGGAAAGGCCGAAAATGATGATGATATCGCTGAAAAGACCGATATGCATGCCAGTACTTTGCTATCAAAAATACAATAAACCACCCTATCCCGGACAGCGTACTTTACAATCCTGGGGATTGGATCCGGAAACACCAGAAACGGAAAAGCCCCGTTAAAACGGGGCTCCTGAGTAAATTGGCAATATGAGGTTAAACTCTTTTTTCCCGGATTCTCGCCCTCTTACCTCTTCTTTCCCTCAGGTAGAAGATCCTTGCCCTGCGCACCACACCCCTCTTGTTGATCACAATATCTTCGATGAAAGGCGATGCGATCGGGAAGATCCTCTCTACTCCCACATTTCCTGAAATTTTACGGACGGTGAAGGTCTCTGCGGGCCCGGAGCCCCTCCGCTGCAGCACCACACCCTGGAAATTCTGGATTCGCTCCTTGTTCCCTTCCTTGATCTTATATTGAACCGTGATGGTGTCCCCTGATTTGAAGAGGGGGAATTCCTTTTTCTCCACCAGACTTTCTGCATACTGCAACAGTGCATTCTTGCTCATCTCAACTCGATTTGGAAAGATATTACCGGTAAAACGGGGTGCAAATATACGGCAATAATTTTTTTCCAAACAAATTTCATGCTGTAAAATTATGGATTCCCCTCACCGGGTTCGGGACCGAACAGCAGGGGTCGCCTTGCTTTCGTTCTTTCAAGTGCCTTTTGCATCCTCCATTCTTCAATTTCACGGTCATTTCCCGAGAGCAGTATATCAGGAACCCGCATGCCTCTGAAATCACCTGGCCGGGTATAGACCGGCGGTGACAGAAGATTGTCCTGGAACGAATCGGAAAGTGCCGAGGTCTCGTCGTTGAGCACCCCGGGTACCAGTCTGATCACCGCATCACAAAACACCATCGCTGCCGTCTCCCCGCCTGAAAGGACGTAATCTCCAATAGAAACCTCCCGGGTAATGATATGCTCCCGTATCCTTTCATCAATCCCTTTGTAGTGCCCGCATAAAAGCAAAATCCGTTCCCGGGTGGAATACCAGTTGGCCATCCGCTGGTCGAGCAGATCGCCGTCAGGACTCAGGTATATGATCTCGTCATACTCCGATTCCTGTTTCAAATGCTCAATACAACGGGAGATCGGTTCGATCATCATGACCATGCCTGCACCTCCGCCATAGGGATAATCATCCACCCTTCTGTGCCTGTCGGTGGCAAAATCCCTGATGTTCACAATCCGGATCCGGGCTATTCCCTTATCGGCGGCCCTCTTGATAATACTATGTCTGAAGGGTCCCTCGAACATCTCAGGAAATATGGTCAGTATATCGATCTGCATCCTGCCTCGGCCTTGATGCAAAGATAACAAAGGAACAGTCAATCCATTCTCATCAGGAGACTGTTCAGTACCCGGGTAGTCATTATATCTGCCCTGATTCACAGATAAACGTTACTTGACTGGATTTTAAAATATGGCCTGATGCACACCGGCCTGATGAAGGGGAATGCACATTGTCCGCAAAAGGTTGTTGAGTTTGCATATAACCCGGAGTCCATCAGAAAATATTCCCGTTATGAAGTTGTTATATATTTGTAAACAAAATTTCGACCGATGAATAGACAAATACTTCTTTCCCTGGTCATGATATGGGCCGCCGGTGTTTCAGGGCAGGTGTCACCCGATAAGTACTGGATTCAGTTCACTGACAAGAATAATTCCCCCTATTCCATTGAGAATCCTGAGGAATTTCTCTCCCAGAGAGCTATAGACCGAAGGGTGAAGTATGATATCACGATTACTGTTCAGGATCTTCCGGTGAACCCGTTATATGTAGAAGCGGTTGTGGGTACTGGGGTCACCCTGCTGAACCGGTCGAAATGGTTCAATTCGGTGACCATTTATACCACCGATCAGAATGCGATCAACACCATCAGCGGATTTTCGTTCGTGAAGTCGGTAATGAAATCCGCTCCGAAACCAGGCGGCACGGAACTGGTCATCAAACCGTTCTTCGGAAATGAGTCTTTCAGTGACGACGTTTCCGGGTTTATGCTCAAGAACGGAAAAACCTTCGATTACGGGTTGGGCTACAACCAGATCCATATGCTGAACGGCGATCTGTTGCACGATATGGGATACAGGGGTGAGGGTATGGTCATTGCGGTTTTGGATGCCGGATTCAGAAATGCCGACCAGCTTGTGGTTTTTGACAGCCTTTGGGCCGGGGGCCGGATCCTGGGTTACAAGGATTTCGTCGATCCGTTGAATCCCAATATTTTCGATTCTCATAATCACGGTACCATGGTGCTGAGCACCATGGGAGCCAACTGGCCCGGCATGCTGGTGGGTACTGCACCCATGGCCAGTTACTGGCTGCTCCGGTCCGAGGACGGAGGATCGGAATACCTGATCGAGGAGCTGAACTGGGTTTCTGCAGCAGAGTTTGCCGACAGCACCGGCGCGGATGTCATCAACTCATCCCTGGGGTATTCGGTCTTCGACGACCCGATGCAGAGCCATAGCTATGAAGACATGGACGGCAACACCACGCCGATCACCATCGGTGCCGATATCGCAGCCGGTAAGGGAATGATCGTGGTCAGCAGCGCAGGTAACGAAGGAGGTTCCTCATGGCAGTATATCACTGCACCGGCCGATGGCGACAGCGTCTTTACCATCGGTGCCGTGGATGAGGCAGGCAACTACGCCGGATTCAGCTCCACCGGCCCCACCTATGACGGCAGGCTTAAACCCAATGTCGTTGCCCAGGGCCAGGGCAGTGCCATCGTGAAACCTTCCGACGGCACCATCATCACCGGTAGCGGTACCTCATTTTCCGCCCCCATCATGGCCGGAATGGTGGCCTGTCTCTGGCAGGCCAACCCCGAAGCCCGCAACACCGAGATCATGAACACCATCGAGGAAAGCGCCTCCCTGCACAGCAATCCTGATAACCTGATGGGAAACGGAATACCCGATATGGCCCTGGCCAATACCCTCTTTACACATGTGGAACATACTGCCACTGACAACCAGAGCATCAGAGCCTTCCCGGTACCTTTCGAAAATACCCTCACCCTCTGGTTCGGAAGAAAACTGCAGAAGGAGGTCCGCGTCACGATCACCGACCTCAGCGGTAGACAACTATTCAACGCTTCATACACCCCTTACGGCAGCGATTCTTCATACATTCATGTTCATGGACTGGGTTTCCTGGCCGGCGGATCCTATATCCTCACCGCAGATGACGGAATACGCAGCGATGTGGTGAAGGTGGCGAAGAGATAGAAGATAGAAAGACAGAAGACAGGATTGAACCAACCAAACCAGCCGGCAATCTGTTAGTTTCATCATGTATGGGGAATGACGATTTGCCGGTTTCACACGTGGGTATACTGACAGAAATCAAGTTTATAAATTTTAACTGTCTGTTTTCGACATTAAACTACCGGATGTTTACCGAGGCATTGTTGAAACCGCGCAGCTTGATGGCCGTGATGACCTTCTTGGTGTAAAGGGGAAACTGGCTCTTCATCATCCAGTCATAATACTGCGGTTCCCTCTGAAACACCTCTTCGACAGGTTCACCTTTGTACTTGCCGAAATTGAACACCTCCTGGTTTTTATCGTTGAAGATGATATGGCCGGCCAGATCCGCATTTTTATTGATAAAGGAGAATTCCGAGAGGGCTGTCACATCGTTGGTGACCGGTTTGATCTGCTTCCCTTTACGGTCTTCGACCTCCACATCCCTGTAGCGGTCGAGCTGGGCCATCAGGATTTCGTATGTGGCCATGGCATCGGCCTCAGCTGAATGGGCTGCCGTGAGATCCCGGCTGCAATAAAACAGATAGGCGGCTTTAAGTGTCCGGGGCTCCATCTTGTGGAATATGTTCTGCACATCCACGAGTCTTCTGTTCCTGAGGTCAAAGTCGATCCCTGCACGCAGGAACTCTTCTGCAAGTAACGGAAAATCGAATTTCAGGCAGTTGTAGCCTGCCAGATCGCACTGTGAAATGAATCCTGCAAGCCTTGGGGCGAGTGATTCAAAGGTGGGGCATTCCTTCACATCTTCGTCCCTGATACCGTGTATGGCGGTGGTCTGGGGCGGGATCGGAATGGTAGGGTTTACCCGTTCAGTCAGGATATCCTGATCACCTCCCGGCAGGACCTTGATGATGCTGATCTCTACGATCCGGTCGGTGGCAATGTTCAAGCCCGTGGTCTCCAGGTCGATAAATGCAATGGGCCGTTTCAGGTCGAGCTCCATGTTCTGTTTATTGGTAAAAAGTCATTCCGGGTGCCCTTATGGTTTTGTGCAAGTAATGAGTGAAGTGGGTCCGATTCCCGGAATGACTATGTCATGAAATGGTGTGTCAAATGGATCTGGAAGTGTCGAATTGTTCCAGATGGTTTGCGACCCTCTGGAGGAACATGCCGCCCAGGGCACCGTCAACGATCCGGTGATCGAACGCCAGGGACAGGATCATCATGTGACGGATGGCGATCATGTCACCGTGCTCAGACTCAATCACCACAGGTTTTTTGGTGATGGTTCCGATACCCAGAATGGCTACCTGGGGTTGATTGATGATCGGCGCTCCGGTAAGGTTGCCGAACTGCCCGAAATTGGTAATAGTGAATGTGCCACCCATGATCTCGTCAGGTAACAGCTTGTTGTTGCGTGCCCTCCGGGCAAGATCGTTCACATCGCGGACGAGTCCCAGCAGATTCTTCTGGTCCGCATTCCGGATGACGGGAACGATCAGGTTGCCGTTGGGTAATGCGGTGGCCATGCCGATATGGACGTTCTTCCTGCGGATGATCCTGTATCCGTCCACCGATGAATTGACAAGTGGAAAGTCCCGGAGGGCTTTTGCTGCCGCCTCTACAAAAACAGGAGTGAAAGTAATCTTCTCGCTCTCCCTCCGCTGAAACTCTTCCTTGATCCGTTCCCTCCATCCGACGATATGGGTGACATCCACTTCATGGAACATCGTGACATGAGGCGAGACGTGCTTTGACATAACCATATGATCGGCGATCAGTCGCCTCATGCGATCCATCTCGATCACCTCGTCACCGGGCATGACTGTGACCCTGGGGGCCTCGATCCCTGTTACCGTCGCCGCTTTCGGAGCTTCGGCAACGGGTGCATCTGATGTTTTTCCTTTCTTTCTCTCTTCCAGGTAGGCGAGGATGTCGTTTTTTGTGACCCGGCCGTCTTTCCCCGATCCCCCGATCCGGTCAAGCTCCTCCTGGCTCACCCCTTCGCTGCGCGCAATGTTCCTGACCAATGGGGAATAGAAGCGACCGGGTGTGGATTTTGCCGCCTTCCTTTCTTCCGGTAGGACTGTGGAAGCTTCCTGTGAAGCTGCTGCTTCGGCAGGTTGGCCTGCCTCTTCCCCGGCAGCGAATTCCTTCGCACTTTCACCTTCGCCTCCATCCCCTTCCATCTCTATGTGGGCTATCGGCGTTCCAACGGCAACGGTTTCACCCTCCTGATACAATATCTTCACAAGAATACCCTCCACCGGAGAAGGGATTTCCGAATCAACCTTGTCTGTGGCGATTTCAACCAGAGCTTCATCTTCCTCAACGCGGTCACCCTCCTTTTTCAGCCATTTGGTGATCGTGGCCTCTATCACACTCTCACCCATCTTGGGCATTAATATATCGAATCTTGCCATGGCATCGATTGGCTTACTTGTTGAATAACAAAGAATTTGGCTAAAAGTGGGGCAAAGATAGCAATAATTTGACGGGCATCAGGAGCCGGTCCAGTCCCTTCCGAGGTCCCTGAAGCCCCGGAGGATGATGCGGATGTCATTGATAATACTGTAGTCCCGCGCATAAAGCAGGTTCAGGCGTATTACAGTATCCAGGGAAAGGTTGGGATCACCGACCATCATTGAAGGGCCCAGCACCCCGGGACGCAGCCGGGGAAGCTTCTGCATGGACGGCGGGATGTTGTGATCGTAACCCACCCATGTTTTTTTGCCGGCGATGACCTGGAAAAGATTCCTGACAAATCCGGACGGCTTTCTCACGATCCAAACCATCAGCGGTACAAGTGGGACCAGGATCACGCTGACCATCAGATCGGACAACCGCTTGCTTCTCCGGTTGCTGGGCCGGGAGATGGAATCCAGCTCGATGATAAAGATATCGCCTATCGTGTTGATGGATTTGCTTCCGATAATGGCCATGCTTTCCGGAGGCGCGATCTTGAAATCGACACGGCTGGGGCTCATCCCCGACATGATATCGATGATCCTGGCAGCCGGGATGTCCCGGGCACAGAAAATGACCTCATTGATCTGGTATATCCTCACGATTTCCCTGATCTGGCTGACATCACCAATGTAGCCTTCCGCATCCCCGCTGTCCGAATTGATACTGACCAGTCCGATGAAAACGGGATTCATCCCTGTTTTCCCGATCAGTCCGGCCACACGTTCGGCCTCTCCCGGATTGCCGATGATGATGTACCTCCGGTTGTGTCTCTCACCCAGTCTGAACCGGCGGGGAGCCAGCCATTGAAGCAGGTAGCGGAGACTCGTCAGTGAAACCACCCCCCATACGGCTCCGAAAATGATCACTGCCCTCGAAAAGCGGTAATTCTCGGGAAGAAGGGCGTAGATCACCAGGATCATGACAGATCCGGCGAACAATCCTCTGAATATCCGGCCCAGACTGACAGGCCGGTCGTAACCTCCGCTGTAAAAAACCGACAGAAGAAGGATCAGAATATATACCGGTATGGCAATAGTCAACAGCTCCGGAGGATATCGCCCGCCCTCAGGAAAAATCACCTGGTGTTCCCAGTAATTCTTTATGGCAATGATGCCGCCGGTAAGGAGCGCGGCATCGGCCATGGGAACAGCTGCACCCGAAAGAAACCTTGAGAAAAGTGCCAGAAATGCCCTGAAGTAGATGGCCACGTTGATCAGCAGCGAGAACAGCCGTGCATTTTTCGGGGAGAAATGCTTGCGGGCGAAGATCGCCATGGCCCTGTAAAAGACCACCACGTAGTTGATACTGCTTTTTTTTGTGCTCTCCCCCTTGTAATGGATGATCCGGGTTTCCGGGAAGTAGTAGTTGCGGTATCCTGCCTTGATGATCCGGTAGGAAAGATCGATATCCTCACCATACATAAAGAACTCCTCGTCCAGCAGTCCGACTTCATCCAGCACGGATTTCCGGAGCATCATGAAAGCCCCCGAGAGAATTTCCACTTCATGCGTTTGGCCGGGATCAAGGTAACCCAGGTGGTAACCCCCGAAAATACGGCTTTTGGGAAAGAGCCTGGACAATCCGGATATCTTGTAAAAAGCCACAGCAGGAGTGGGAAGCCCCCGTTTGGATTCCGGCAAAAAACGACCTTTCCCGTCAACCATCCTGACGCCCATACCGCCGGCTTCCGGATGGTCGTCCATGAACCGGATGACCTTCATGAAGGTGTCATCCTCTACCACTGTATCCGGATTGAGCAACAGGATGTATTCGCCAGAGGCTTTGCGAATGGCCTGGTTGTTGGCTTTTGAGAATCCCAGGTTTCCCCTGTTCTCGATCAGATTGACTTCCGGAAACCGGGACCGGATCATCCCGACGGAACCATCGACGGAATGGTTGTCAACGACGAACACCTCACCATCCACTCCTGTCATCGCCCTGCGCACCGAATGCAGGCACTGGTCAAGGAAATGCCTGACATTGTAATTCACGATGACAACAGACAACTTCATTGTAAATAATAAGGATAAAGATACATTCTGCGAGAGATGACGGTGAGGCCAAATTTAGCATTAATAGCCGATATGGTTCACCTGCCTTCGGTATCCAGCATCAGGCTGAGCCAACGCAGACCGGTTTCACTATTTGGAATGGGTATTGATTGTGCAACAGACAGTGCTTATTGAGTTATACTGACGGAAATCAGGATTACAAATTTAAACTGTCTGATTTCGTCAGTATAAATAACAACAATTTATATTCGTTATTTTACAATCCTGACCGGAAAAAAGGTTCACTTGTAATACTTTCATGCATATTTTTGTAAATCAGTAATTCATTACTCATAAGAGCTGAAGTAATGGAAGACAAGGTTCTTGAAGCACTCCGCAAAGCGGCAAAAGCGCTCAAATCATCTGAAATAGCTGCATCAGCCGGGCTTGAGAAGGCAAAGGTTGACAAAGCCGTCAAAAAAACTCGCCGCCGGTGGTTGGATCACCAGCCCGAAGCGATGCTTCTACGAGATAAAGAAATAGTTACATCGCCCTGTTAATATCCGAATGAAAGGGAATGGCACATATTGTCAATTTCAGTGAAGCCGCATCCATTGCATTGCACGGGATGGTGCTCGTCGCCCGCTCCGGTGAGATGGTCAACGTGATCAGGATCGCTGAGGCCATAGGAAGCTCAAGGCATCATGTAGCCAAGGTGATGCAGAGGCTGGTCAAGGAAGGATACCTGATCTCGCACAGGGGACCCTCGGGAGGTTTTGCCATGAAAGTGCCTCCCCGTTCTGTAAACCTCCTTCAAATCTATGAAGCGATTGAGGGCAAAATAGTCATAGCCAGGTGCCCTATTGAACATCCGATCTGCCCCTTTGACAAATGCATCTTCAATAACATCACACGGCGGATGACGGAGGAGTTTGTCGAATATATGAGAAATGAAACACTCGACAAGTACCTCTGATTTATGCTGAATTTTTTTCCAGAAGATGCCTGTCCTCATAAAATTAATTTTACATTAACATAGTTAAATATCTAAAAAATATATATCAGATGCATAACTGATGTTGCATTTGGTGTACACGGGCTGGGATTAGGCTTACCGCCGGACTCCCCTCAGGGAAGTGCTCATGGGCATCCAGGCGCTTGGGATACAGGAACAGCAACATCGAAAGATTACGGAAACGGGAAGAACAATGAAAACTTACCATAACAGGTTACCGGACCTGGCCATGGGAATTCTGGAGGGGAACAGAAACCCTGACTTCATCAGGGCCTATGCCGGTATCATTGAGCAGGCGACTCCAATCGATATTGTCGTTGCGGTCGGCATTATGGCCGGTGTTGGGAAATCCATGGACGAGCTGAAAAGAACGGTCAGCCGGCTGATCAATTTGCTTTATGTCCCCTTGAGTGGGAACAAAAGGGCTGCAATGCGCGCAATTCCTTTTATCGGCATCATGATGGAGGAGAACAGGGAGATGGAGAAGCGAATGGACCGGATCAGATTGGATGTCAGGGCTATCAATGATGCCGTTGGAAGAGGGGAGCCGGCAGAAGTGATGAAGAATGCCTTGCTCAGCCGCATCATTGAACTGGAAGCCTTCGGGAATCATTATCTCCTTAAGGAAAATGTCCTTTTCCCCTACCTTGAAAAGGTATGGCCGGAGCACAGATGTCTCAGCCTGTGGACATAAAGGAAAATGTCGTATGGCTCGGGACCGGTGGGCTTCCTGCCGACCATATCGGATTGCTGTTTAACCATCTGCCGGTGGATATCACCTTTGTTGACAGGAACGACAGGGTGAAATACTTCTCGCAGGGAAAGGAGCGGATATTCCAGCGGAACCGGGCTATCCTGAACCGGGATGTCCGGATGTGCCACCCTCCGTCCAGCGTACATGTGGTGCAACAGATAATCGATGACTTCAGGAGCGGAAAGCAGGACTCGGCGGCATTCTGGATCCGGATGAAGGGCCAGTTCATCCACATCGAGTATTTTGCCCTCAGGAATGAACAGGGGGAATACCCCGGTACCCCCGAAGTGTCGCAGAACCTGACCTCCAAGCGTGCACTTGAAGGGGAACAGAGGATATTGTCATATTCAGGGCAGAATGAATCATGAAAGATGCGCTCATTATAACTCCTAAAACCAAAATTACTGAGCTTCTGGAAGCCTGTCCGGAACTCGAAGAGGTGCTGGTGGACCTGGTCCCTGCATTCAGGAATCTGAAGAATCCAATACTGCGCCGGACTGTGGCGAGGGTCACTTCCATCGCCCAGGCTGCCGCTATCGGCAACCTGCCGGTGGATACGGTCGTCAACAAGCTGCGGGGAATAACCGGGCAGGAAGCCCTCGGGCAGATCGAAAGCACTCCAGGATACGCGAATGATAACCCCGCCTGGTTCTTGGAGGAAAAGATCAGCAAGAGGTTCGACGCCCGGAGCATGATCGCTTCCGGAGGCAATCCCCTTTCACTCGTGATGCAGGATCTCAGGGATTGGCCCGCAGGTGAAATCTATGAGCTGACCACGCCATTCCTTCCCGCACCGCTGATCGACATGGTGAGGGAAATGGGGTTTGCTGTCTGGTCCAGGATGGAGAATGAAAGCCTGTTCAGGAGTTGTTTTATCAGGATTTGATGGGTGGTGGGAACTTGAATGGCAGGGTGAAGGTCTCTGAAACTGATTTTTTTATTGGGTTAAGAGATGAGATTGCTGAAATTATTCCGAATAATATACACATATATGATATTTTGTTCATAATTTTATGCTCGCAAGAGACAGCCGGTCCCAACCGGCGGTCTTCCGGGATCAAAACGGTATGATGAAGCTACTCAGCATGATTAGCGATCTGGTTCCTCCTCCGGCCTGGAGGATACCGGTCATCATCCTTCTGGGGATCATCACGGGCCTGGGATTCTATCTCTTTCGGATTTCCAATGCCGTTTCATACCTTTCAGATGAACCGGAAACCTGTATCAACTGCCATGTGATGAATCCGCAGTATGTCACATGGAACCACAGCTCCCACCGCGAGGTGGCCCACTGCAATGATTGCCACGTACCGCATGATTTTTTCCTGAACAAATACTATTTCAAGGCTATGGATGGCCTGAGGCATGCCACCATTTTCACCCTCCGGGCCGAGCCCCAGGTGATCAGGATCAAAAGCGCCGGTAAAAGGGCGGTTCAGCAGAACTGTATCCGCTGTCATGAGTATCTTGTTTCTGACCATGCAGGTATTGCCCGCTTTCCGGATATGAAGCACTCCCGCATGGAACGGAGCTGTGTGGACTGCCACCGGGAAACCCCCCATGGCCGCGTGAACAGCCTGGCATCAGTGCCCAACGCCCGGATACCCGCGCAAAAACCGGTGGTTCCCGACTGGCTGAAAAAAAAAGGATCGGCAGTAAATAAATTGTGAACCATGGAAAAAAAACACCGCATGAGAAACTGGTTGCTGTTTGTCGTTACAGTACTGGTTGTTTTTTTACTGGGTCTGCTGGCTTCATCGATCGTGGAGCGGCGGGCGGAAACAGCATATGTGTTTAAGCCGCAAGTGAAGATCGGGCCGCATGAGCCCAGGAATTCCGTATGGGGGAAGAACTTCCCGAGAGAGTACCAGTCCTACCTGTTGACCTCTGATACTACATTCAGGAGCAAATACAACGGCAGCGCCATGATCGATATGCTCGGGGTGGATCCGAGGTTGGTGGTGCTCTGGGCAGGGTACAGCTTCTCGAAGGACTACAACCAGGGGCGCGGCCATTATTACGCTGTGACCGACAATATCAACATACTGCGCACAGGTGGACCCACAGGACCGGATGACGGCCCCATGCCCACCACCTGCTGGACCTGCAAATCCCCGGATGTGCCGCGCATCATGAACCGCGACGGCATCACGGAGTTTTACCGGGGCAGATGGGCCCGTCTGGGACCGGAGATCGTCAACCCTATCGGCTGCGCCGACTGCCATGACCCGGTCACCATGAACCTGGTCATCACCAGACCGGCACTTATCGAGGCATTTGAACGCCGTGGAATGAATATCACGATGGCCACCTATCAGCAGATGCGGTCGCTCGTATGCGCCCAGTGCCATGTGGAATATTATTTCGACAAGAACCGGCCGGGCGCGGAAGGGGCTGAATACCTCACCTTTCCCTGGGACAAGGGATTCTCAGCCGAAAGTATTGAAGATTATTATGATGCGTATCAGTTCGAAGACTGGACCCATGCCCTGAGCCGTGCTCCTATGCTCAAGGCCCAGCATCCGGGCTACGAGGTCTTCATGACCGGCGTGCATGCCCAGCGCGGCGTTTCATGTGCCGACTGCCACATGCCTTACCGTTCCGAAGGCGGGCAGAAGTTCACAGACCACCATATCCAGAGCCCGCTGAACAATATCGCCGCATCATGTCAGGTGTGCCATCGGGAAGAAGCACTGCAGCTGGTCAGTGACGTCTACAACCGGCAGGATCAGATCATCCGGAACCGCGACAGGCTGGAGGAGTTGCTGGTGCGTGCGCATGTCGAGGCAAAGCTTGCCTGGGACCTGGGCGCCACTGAAAAGATGATGAAGGATGTGCTGAAGGATATCCGGCATGCCCAGTGGCGATGGGATTATGCCGCCTCCAGCCACGGCGGATCATTCCATTCACCCGTCGAGATATCCCGGGTGATCGGCAGCGCCATCGCCATCGCACAGGAAGCACGGCTGAAACTGGCCCGGGTATTGTCCACACTCGGACACAATGAGGAGGTGCCATACCCTGACATCTCCACCAAGGCCAAAGCCCAGGCCTTCATCGGCCTGGATATGGACAAACTCCGGGAGGAAAAAAGACAGTTCAAACAGAACATCCTCCCCGGATGGCTGGAAGAGGCACGGCAGCGCGAAGCGGGGTGGGAGGTGACGATACGGTAAATAGCCTCCGATCCGGTTTCGATTCCTCTCCGTCAGCTTATGGTGAAGGCTGTATCAACCGTCAGGAAACAAATAATGAAAGTAATGATGTAAAAAACGGTTATCTTATCCTCAGGAATTATTCAAATATCCCCTGTATAGTATATCTATATTTTTGTTGTTGTATCATATGCATTTTTGATTGCATGCTGCGCGTTACCTACTTTTTTGGCATCGCCGATAATATGAACCCGGATACTCTCCTTCAATTCGTTTTCCAGCGGGTTATAACTTTCCATCCCTGTTGAAACCACAATAATATCAACGTCATCAAATTGAATATCTATACCATCTTTTTCTGCAAAAACGGTTTTTCCGTCAACTTCCTTAATATGTGTATGATCACTGAAAACCGTTTCTTTTTCTTTCATCATCTTCAGAGAAAGGGTTTTTGCGATCATCTCCATATCTTCTCCAAAATCAGTTGTTCGTTTGACTATAATTACCTTGTTATTAAGTGGTATTAACGCCGTTGCAATATCGACCCCAATAAGGCCTCCGCCAATTATTAAGACTTTTTTGTTTCTTGGAAGGTTTTCTTTCAATAATATTTCCGCCCAGAAGAAATTATGTAATCCATTTATATTCATTTTTTTCGGCCTTGAACCGGTGGCCAGAACCACTTCATCATATTGGTCTATTAAATCTGATTTTACTGCTTCTTTATGTACTACATTTATGTTATTATCCCTTATTTCTCTGACATAAAATGGGATCAATCTTTCCATGGAAAGTTTGTTTGGGGTAAGAGGTGCAAGATTAAACTGCCCGCCAAGTTTATCTTTTTCAAAAAGTGTTACTTTGTGTCCTCTCAAATTCAATGTTAAAGCAGCTTCCATCCCGGCAAGACCGCCACCAACAACAGCAATGTTTTTGGATTTTTCCGCTTTTCCCAAAACATCATTCTCCTGACCAACCATCGGATTTACGAGACATTGCAGGCCTTGTCCTGCTTTTACCCCACCCAGGCAACCTTCGGCACATGCCAGGCACGGACGTATATTGCCTTTCACTGTATTTAAACATTTCCCGACAAAATGAGGATCCGCAACAAGTGCTCTCCCTATTGCAATATACTCCGCCTTGTAATGCTCTTTAAGATTTATGATGTCATCTCTTGAGTTTATCTGGCCAACATAAATCGTTGGAATATTTACATCCTGCTGTATCTTGTTGGCGAACTCCCATGTTTTTCCTTTGGGTACAAACATGTGCTGAAAAAACCATGGCGGAGTGTTACAAACGGTACCGGCAGACACATGGATGGCATCAATCGATTTCTCTTTCAGTATCTTCGAAAATTCAATCATTTCCTCCAACTTGATCCCATCCGGGATCATTTCGTCACCACTGATTCTGACAATAACCGGTAAATTGGTTACAGATCTTACAGCACCCAGAATTTCCAATGGGAATCTTATCCTGTTTTCAAAACTCCCCCCGTATTCATCTGTCCTGTCATTGACTTGTGGTGAAATGAACTGTGCTGCGAGATAACCGTGTCCAAACTGAAGTTCAATGATATCAAAACCTGCTTGTTCTGCCCGTCTTGCAGCTTCTGCAAATAGATGAACAGCATCATTGATATCATTTTTGTCCATTCTTTTGGGAGTTGCACCTCCCATTTCACAGACTTTATCCGTTGATGAATAATAATAATTTCCGGGGATTTTCGGGTTGGCCATTCTCCCCGGATGGTTTAAATGCGCAATTACTTTGGTATCAAACTGATGTATTTTGTCTGTTAATTTTTTCAATCCTTTGATTTTGTCATCATTATCAATGCCTATTTGAGTAGGTATTTCCCTTAATCGTTTATCAATATACAGAGGCTCAGGTGTAATTGCTCCAATAAATTCGCTTCTTGTTTCATAAAACTTCAGATGTTTGTCATTGATAATACCTGTTCCATCGCTGTATCCTGTTTTAACAGGAGCGAAAATGAAATTGTTATTAAGTTTTAACATTGCATTTCTTGTTGGTTTTGTCAGGTGCCAAAGTTAATAATAATGGTATCGGCACCTCTGTTCTTAAAATCCCTGAAGACCTCCTGTTACGCAAACGGGTTTCCGTGAATATCGGGAATAACAGCAACTTGCATTTAAATCATTGTGTTAATCATGGATTTCTGTACTATGATATTTTTTCAATGAAGAGCCCGTTCCGAAAACAAAAAATGAGTAATAATGCAGGGATGGAGCTTTTGCTTTTTCAGAGCGGTTTCAATTTTTTTAATTCCATTTCTTACCACAAGGTCAATGAGGCACGAAGGATCATAAAGCCATTAGGTTTTCTTTCATTATAGCATGTTTGCTGTCAAGCGAAATCATCCAGAATTCCTCGTTTGGCTGAAATCCAGGTTTTGCTTTACAGTAATTGATAAGTTCTTCTTTTGACTGTGTTACCGGTAATTGCTCGGCTTGCTGCTTATGGTAGAGAAGTGAAACTTCTTTAATAAATTTCCGAAGTGCAAGAGCTTTGTCTTTGAAAAAAGGAATCCGATGTAATTCACTCTCATCTGCATCGAAAAATCCTTTAATAGATCCAAATTTTTCTATAGCCTGTTTTGCTGCAGGTTTGACATCTTTTTGAGGTACGACAAATGTGAGAAATAACTCTATTATTTCGTATGGCTGTAAGCCGTAAATTCCCTGTCTGATAAAACGATCTCTTAACCGGTTTCGGTGGTCGAGGTAATGTGGTTTTCCCATGTTGTTTTTATTACTTATCACAGAGCCCTTCAACACATTTTACCATTACAGGGAATCTACTTTGTAACCTACCCGGTCCTACAGGCCAGCGAAACCGGGTATCACCGTTTCAATATCTTTTGCTGCCGGAATTCCCCGTCGGATTCCATGGAAACGACATACACACCGGGCGGAATGCCGTCCAGGTAGAGCGTGGTTTCACCTGCGGAAGCATGCCTGTACATGACCCGGCATCCTGCCATATCAAAAATCACTATGTGTGTATCCGGAATGCCGTGAGGAAGGGTGATGTGCAGGATTCTGCCGCATGGATTCGGGAACACGCTGAAATACGGGTCGTCTGAAGTATGTTGTATTCCCGTCTGCAGGGGGTGCTCATAGGCCCCGATATCCACTGTATCGTTCACGATCCGGTCCACACCTGCCAGGTCCTTTTCCGGTAGCATCAGCCCTGTGGTATCGGGGTTTCCGCTGTTCACGCAGGGGGAGGTTTCACCGATCGAAAAAGGATGTTCACCGGTCATGACAAATTCCGGATCCAGGTCGATATTCATCGTGTATGATCCGTTATAGTTAACTCCCATTCCCAGACCGAACGCCTGCCATCCGCCTTCGATGTCACAGTAAGAAAAGTCCGGATCAGAGTCATCCCCGCTCAGGTAGACCTGATCTCCCGCCCCCCCTGCAGTATTAGCGTAAATGATGGTGTTGACGGTCTCCGCGAAGGAATTGACGAAGTACAATCCGCCGCCCTCGCCGTATTGCATTGAGCCTGTGGTGTTGAAGCACACCGTATTGTTCACCATCAGCGCATCCGTATAGTACATCAGCGAAATGCCGCCGCCCATTCCTTCCGCATGGTTGGATGCTACCAGGTTGCTGATCAGCCATATGTCCTGGCAGGATTCCAGGTTCAGGCCGCCACCCTCCCCATCGTCAGTGCACTCATTCATCTCCACACGGTTGGCTGTACAAAGCACCCTGGCGCACCCGGCAAGGCCGATCCCGCCGCCGCAACAGTAGGCACCGCCATTGTTGTACACATGGTTCCCGGATATGATGATATCGGTCGAGTTCCGGATGCACACGCCTGCGCCTGTGGCATACCCAAGCCCGCTGAAGATCGGGTGGTGGTGGATGATGTTTCCCGAGATGAGGATATCATTTCCGTTATAGATATAGATGCCTCCCCCTTCAAAAGCATAGTTATTTGAGTATATTTCATTGCTGATGATCTGCGGGGAGCCTCCCGACACCGCGATCCCGCCGCCGATACCGTACTGGTTCAGCCAGAAGCTGTTGTTTTTAATATGGTTCCGCTCGATGACCGGGGAGCTGTTTTCGACATAGATGCCCAGACCGTTGGCAGCGCCCCCCTCAACTTCGCCGGGAGGCGGTGCTCCGTTCCGGATCGTAAAGCCTGCGATCCGCGCCGCCTGGCTCTCCCCATTGGTGAACCGCACCAGCCGGCTGTTCTGATTCAACCCGTCAATGACAGTCTGGTCGATATAGGTCGTATCCCCGGTCAGCAGGTACCGGCTGCACAGAAGGATGTCTTTCCCAGAAAAATCAACGATCTCGGAATATGTGCCAGGCATTACAAGTACGGTATCTCCGTTTACAGCCATGCCAATACCCGCCTGGATGGTGGTGCAACTCCCGCCGCCCGATGGATCGACGGTGATAAGGGCGGGATGAGCATGGATACCGGTCATCAGCAATGGAATCATTATCAGCTTTTTCATGGCTTAGGGTGTTGATCCTGAACAAATAAAGATAATATAAATATTTCGAAAGTAGGTAGTAAATTCTGCAGACTAAAGAAATGCTCCTTGATATGAGAACTGCAGAACTTGCAAGGAAACCGACCGGGACAACGGGAGGATAGTTAATTTGGTGGCATTAATTGATACTCTCCCACCTTTATGTATATCCAGGCGAACTCTGCGTTGAAATTTTGAAATATCCCCTTGAGGAAATGAAGGTTTGACCTTTTTCCCATGCTCATCATTGCAGAAACTGCAAATTGCACCGGTTTCTCGTGAAGTTCACCAGGGATGTCTTTTATACTACGGATCCTGTTCGTGATCATTCATACCGCAGTGCCTTCACCGGATGTGTCCATGATGCTTTGAGGGATTGATAGCCCACCGATAACACTGCAATGACCAGTCCGGCCAGTGCTGCCACAATGAATACCCACCAGGCAATGGCAACACGGAATTCAAAGTGCTGCAGCCACCGGTCCATGGCAAACCAGGCAACGGGCCAGGCGATGACATTGGCGATAAGCACCCATTTGGCAAATGCTTTCGTGAAGGAATATACAACATCCCGGCTGGTCGCCCCGAATGTCTTCCGGATCCCGATCTCCCTGGTTTTCTGTGTGGCCATGAAGGAAGCCAGACCGAGAAGGCCCAGGCAGGCAATGAAGATGGCCAGGATGGTGAAGATGACCATCAGGTTGCGGGTCTGTTCTTCATTCCGGTACAGGTTGTTGTAGTCCTCTTCAAACACGGAATAGCTGAAGGGAAGTTCCATGGAAAAGTCCGACCATTTGTTTTCCAGGAACCGGATCACTTTTTCCAATGATCCGGGCGTGATCCGTAATGCGATGAACCGTTCTTGCCTCGAATAGGTTCCGCCCATATACATGAAGGCCTGGGGCCGGATCTTTTCATGCATCGATTCATAGTGAAAATCACGCACCACCCCGATCACAGGGAATTTTGGCCTGCTTTCGGACCCGTCGTCGATTTTTTTTCCGATGGGATCATTCCAGCCGATGAGGTGAAGTGCCGCCTCATTGATGACGACGGCGCCTGAATCGGTCGGGAAATCCCGGGAGAAGAACCTCCCCTGGACCATTTCAAACTGCATCACGCTGTCATACCCGGGATCACAGCACAACAGATTCAAAGAGAATCCATCTTCCAGTCCTTCGGCATGGAAACCATTGTTGTTCAGCCTCATGCCCGGCATCCGGTGCGCGCCGGCCACATGCAGGATGTCGGGATGCTGCAGCAGCTCATTCTTGAAAGATGCCGACTGTTCACCGAGCAGGTAGGCATTTCTGATCACCAGGACGTTTTCCTTGACAAATCCCAGATTTTTATTCTGTACCATCCTTAGCTGCTGGTAGACGACCATCGTTCCGATGAGCAGGAATACCGACATGGCAAATTGAAATACCACCAGCACATTTCTCAATGACCATCCCCCGTGGCTTTTGTTCATGCCTCCTTTCAGCACGCTGACCGGTTGAAATGACGAGAGCACCGCAGCAGGATAACTCCCGGAAAATATCCCGACGCACACGGCCAGGGCCAGCAGCAGGGGGATGGTCCACGGATCATCCAGGAATTGAAGGGACAGGTTCCGGCCAGTCAGATGACGAAAGGCAGGCATGGATATTTCCGCCAGGAGCAACCCGATCAGCAGGCCGATCATGGCGATGATGATTGATTCGGAGATGAACTGGGTGACCAGCTTCGGCCGGGTGGCGCCGGAGACCTTCCTGATCCCCACCTCTCTGGCCCGCCGGGTGCTTTTGGCAGTGCTGAGGTTCATGAAATTGACACAGGCCATCACCAGGATAAAGGCCGCCACCACACGGAAAATATTGATATATGTCCGGTTTCCGTTGGCCTCGAATTCTCCGGAAATATCTGAATTGAGGTGGATGTCGGTGAGGGGCTGAAGGTAGTATTCCCATTTGTCCCCCTTGGCCACCATCTCATCGTAGTAGCTGTAGTTGCCCTCGAACATGTATTTGCGGACAAAATCCGGGAATTTGGCCTCCAGTTCCCGGTAATCGGCATGGGGGCTGAGCAGCAGGTAGGCCCTGAAATTGTTCCACGACCAGGAAGTGCCATTGTAGAAGCCGTCGAATGAGATCAGGGGCACCAGGAAATCAAAATGGAAATGCGATTGGTCCGGGACATCTTCGATGACACCGGTTACTTTGAAGTTGAACGTATCCAGGCGCATCACCTCATTCAGCGGATCACGGTCACCGAAATATTTCCCGGCCATGGTCCTGGTGAGGACGATCGAATAGGGTTCCTTCAGGGCCCGATGTTTATCCCCCTGGAGCATGTGGAAGGAGAAGACCTCGAAAAAGGTTGAATCCACGCAAAAGATACGGTCTTCGCTGAAGACTTTATCCCCGTAACGGGTTTTTACCTCGCTCCAGCCGGAGATACGGGTGATCTTTTCAATCTCCGGGAACTCCCGGTACATGGCTTCCGGAAGCGGGGCAGGGGTATAGGTCTGGTAGATCATGGTATTCCCCACGACGGCATCTACTGCCATCCGGTAAATCCGGTTGTGGTGAGCATGGTATTTATCAAATCCCATCTCAAAGTTGACAAACAGCATGATCAGGATGCTGCACGCGATACCCACGGACAATCCCAGCACGTTGATAAGATAGAATCCCTTCTGCCGGATGATGTTCCGCCGGATGATCTTAAGATAATTGGAAAACATGGCGTAATTTGGTTTTTTGTATGAAGTTGTGCTGATGAATCATTCATTTTCCATGTGATTTCTGTATCCAGTCATGCCCCCTCTTTCTTCTTTCCAGCAGGTACAGAACAGAATAGAGAGAACTGCGACAGATGCTCATATGACGTTTGAAGGAACAAAAAGATACTACACCAGAGACCTTTTTTTATATTCCTTCACGACCAGATCACGGCTGTTCGGTGTGCCATGGGCGGGAAAGAAAAGAGCGCAGCCTGTTTCCAATAATTTACCCCAGCTCTTTACCATTTCGCGGGTATCCATGCCGTATGGAGGGAACACCGACTATGGGAACACCCCGAACATGGCGTCACCTACCAGGGCAAATTCATCGTCAATAATTACGCTCATGGATCCTTTCGTATGACCTGGAGTATGCATTATCACAGTATTGAATCCGCTTTCACTCAGGTCCAACCCGGTTCCCACTTCAATATCAGGTTCGCACGGCTCGTATTTCAGTCTTTTCATGAACCCCCTGACGAAGCACTTCACCATGAACCATGTGAATATGTTTGTGCCTGAAATCATGGGATTATCACCGACTCTCAGATAAGATGCCTCGCTTTGGTGTACCATGACCGACGCCCTGTACTCCCGTTTGAGCCTGGCGGCGTTGGCCGCATGATCAAAATGAGTGTGGGTCAGGATGATATAATCAATATGCTTGATATTCAGGCTTTTGATCCTGTTATTGAGTTTTTTCCATTTTCTTCCCGGACTCGTATCTATGACGATGTTTTTATCCTCATGTGACACAAGAAAGACATTACTTCTCCCCGATAATAACTGTATGATCCGGTATCCGTTTCTGGTCGTCCATTGCCTGGATTTATCCCTTTTCATGACGGTGATTGAAAGCTGCTTTAAGAGGCTGTTTAAGATCATATTTGTCTATTGTTTCAGATCGGGGATTGGTACACATCATCTTGATCTTACTCAACGAAGATACCGGGCACAATCATTTCGACTTTTGGAAACATTTTTATTACCCGGAGAGCTGTAAACCGCCTGACCAGTCAATAGTCCGTGTGTCCAGTCCGTCTGTTCAGCCGGCGAGGCCTGCCAACAGGCAGGATACCGCACATCCTGTTGAACAATCTGGATTAAACAGTCCCTCAGAGTTTCAGTTTGAAAAGCCTTTTCGACACCGGCTGGTTCATGGTTCCTTTGAAGAGCACATACACATATCCTGAATTAACCATCGTCTTAAAGGGATAAACGTAAGGGATCGTGGCCTTTCTTTCAATATTTCCATCGGTCAGGTCAATGAGGTAAAGGATTTCAAGGTTGTTTTCGGTTATAGTGGTATATGCTTTGCCTTCCACCTGATCGATGATCGTTTTATTGTTCCAGTTCCTGTCTGAATGATAACCGATTTGAATGGAACGTACATATTCCAGACTGCCCGAATACAAATCAATACGGTCATTTGCATAGTCAAATAAATATACGGTATCACCTACCTTGTGCATGGTCACCACTGAAGGCCTGTACATGATCTTCTGCTCAAAATGGATGGCAGCAGAAACATCGCTGTAAAGATCGGGGTGTGACATGATGAAGCTGATCTGTGCATTCAGCTTCCTCAGCTTTTCTGACTGTATTCCGGAATATACGATACGGGTGGTCTGATCGCGTGTGTTAACGGCGTAAAACTCATTGGAAAATCCTTCCTTTGATGAGTATCCGAATACCAGGTATTCTTCCGTTTTGAAAAGGCATCTTTCATCAACGGCTTCGAATTCTTCGCCGGAAACCTTATGAGACAAGCTCAGTGTCGAGTCGTGATTCCAGATCTGTATAGCGTAATCCTTGAACAGCAGATGGCAATATCCCAGGCAATCCTTCTCTATGCTTCCGGCTCCATTCAGATCTTCTGTGGATAATATGGCTATGGTATCGAAAACAGGATTGGTCAAAACCAGCTCTGTCCGGTGGTTTGTGTGGTCTCTTATCAGCAGCAGGACGTTTTCATTGATGAAATCAAAGTCAATGACAGAAAGGTTGTGGCGACCTATGGTGCTACGCTTCCTTGCGCTGATGACGGCCTCATCCAGGTTGAAAAGCCGGGGCTCCAGGCAGATGTTCAGGGTGTCACCTGACTCAGCTGTATTCTTATCCAGAACAGCCTTATTGTAGGAGATGTGGGATATGATGAGTGCATACTCATCCTGTATGCCTGCCGTTTTTAATGCAAAAAAGCCGGATTTGAGGGTTGTGGTACCCCTGTTCGAGTTTTTAAAATAGACGCTTGCATTTTCGACCGGCTGCCTGCTCCTGCAATCATACACATAACCTGTGATCTCCTGGCCCATGACCCTGCTGAAAACACAGATGCAGATGATGGTACTCAGCGTGAAGACAAGTCTAAAACAGGGTTTCATGTGTATTTCAATACGCAGATGCTATTTTACAGGTAATCGCTTCAGCATTTCAATGGAATGTCTCAACAGAGCCGGGCAACACTCAGGCCGGTTTCGAATCCGGTTCCTTGTATGTTAGTGATTTTTATTAACGATGAATGAACGCCGGGTCGTATGGATACATGAAAAATCCCTAATTTTACCGGGAAGCTATGATAATCGGGATGAGTCTTAGCAAGGAACATACAGGTCTGTTTTTCGGGTCATTCAATCCCATCCATACAGGTCATATGGTGATGGCCGGCTGGTTCGCGGAATACACCGACCTGGAAAAGGTATGGTTTGTCGTGAGCCCTCAGAATCCATTCAAGGAGAAGAAGAGCCTGCTGGACGACTATCACCGCCTGGCCCTGGTCAGGCTGGCCATTGAGGATGATCCGAGGTTTTGGGTGACGGACATCGAATTCAGGATGCCCCAGCCTTCGTATACCATTGATACGCTGACATACCTTGAGGAGAAATATCCCGGGCGGCCGTTCACATTGATCGTGGGCTCTGACCAGCTGCCTACCTTCCACAAGTGGAAGAATCCGGAAAGAATACTGGAGCTTTACCGGTTGTATGTTTATTTGCGACCGGGTTTTGACGGCGGGGAGTATAGGAACCACCCGATGGTGCGGATTTTCGATGCCCCCCAGATGGAGATATCCTCCAGCTTCATCAGGGATTCCATCAGGGAGGGGAAGGATATGAGGTATATGCTTCCCGTCAGGGTATATGAATACATCAAAGAGATGCATTTTTATGAGAAATAAGATCGTTATGCGGCTCTGGCCGCTTCTGCTGACGGGCTTCCTTGCATTGGCCTCCCCGGTGAGGACATTCTCACAGGTGAACGGGGTGATCCTGTCGGATACCGGCAACCTGACCGTGGTCAAGCTCTGGGGCACCCATGAAGAGCGGGGTTATGCCTACGGTTATCTGCTGGCGGAGGAGATCGTGGCGCTGTATGACGGTTATATCCGTCCGATGTTCGGCTCGATGCTGACCATGGCAAAGCAGGTCATCAAGGAGGGTGAGCACATACGGATCGATTCGGTCTTCTGGATTGAAGCCAAGGCTGTGGTGAACGGCATGGCGGATGCGGGGATCGACACTTCCGGGGTGAATTACCTGGACCTCCTTGTGGCCAACTCGATGCTCGATTTCAGGGGGCTCTGGTGGAAAGGGGAGGGCCGGGAGTCGCCGATGGGATGCTCCAGCCTCATGAGCTGGGGCGATGCCACGACCGGAACACCCCTCGGCGGGAAATCGGTCATCTCGCGCCACCTCGACTGGACTGCTTCCGCCATACTCATTGCAAACCAGGTACTGGTGATCCATGTTCCCGCTGAAGCCGGCGAACGGCCATGGCTGATGACCGGTTTCTCAGGACAGATATCCGTGCTGTCCGGGCTGAATGATGCAGGTCTTTCCGCCTTCCAGCACATGATGTCTGACTTCTCCGGTACAGGCCACCTGAACCAGGCCTATGAACCCATCTGGTTCACCCTGCGGAAAGCTTTGGAATCGGACGACTTCAACCAGGACGGGCATGTCAATACGCTCGATATCCGGGACGCCATCCAGATGAACCCCCAGGGTTATGCCGACGGTTACATCGTGGCGGCCATGGCGCCCTCTACAGTTATGACCGACAGCCTGACCGCCCTGGTGGCCGAAGTGGCGCCGGATGCCCCCCTGCTCACCTTCCGATCCAACGAATACCCCGACAGCATCCCGGGCGATAACCTGTATGCGGCCAACTTCGAGATCAAAAGGAACAACCATGTGCACCTCTGCCCGAGGTATATCGCTGTGATGAACGCACTGGAAGAGGGCCTGAACATAGGCGCGGAGGTGAACTGGGCCATCATGAGGGACCATTCGAATTCAGGCAGTGGCAACATCCAGTTCATGCAGCATGTCCCCGAATGGGATATGTTCAGGATATCCGTCCATAACAACGGCAAACCGGCCTACCAGAACACCCCGATGGAATTCAATACTGCAGAGCTCTTTTCACCGGCGACCGGAACGAAAGGTCCGGAGGGACTTATGAAAGATGTTGTCCTGTATCCCAATCCCGTATGGGATGTTTTAAATCTTTCGGTACCCGGAGCTGGCGGTTCATATTCATGGGAAATCCTTGACGTTTATGGATCCCTGCTGGCGAATAGAAATGGGATAACAGGAACCACTGAAAGGTTCTCCCTGGAAGATATGCCTGCAGGATTGCTGGTGATCCGGATAAATGCAGAAGGTGTAACGGCGTGCAGGAAGTTGTTGCATCTGGGGGAATGATGGCGGAAGGATATACCTGCTCATTCCCATCTCCCCGCATCCCAATGAGGAGGTCTCAAATGCCATTTTTAACGCGGAGACGCAAAGGACGCAGAGAATCCGATACTGATAATTAATTAAATATGACTGCGATCTCTGCGACCCAGCCTGACTGCTGGCAGGTCTGTGTGAAATTATTGGATAGATTGGCATTTTGAGACAGCCTCCAATTTATCTACTGGCTTTACCTGCCGGCGCAGATTTGCCATCCGTGCCATGAAATACCCCCATCTCCGGCACGGAGAGGGGGGGAAGGGGGGTGAGGGCCGGGCACGACCACAATCACGATCATGCCATGATCCGGAATAATTGTCGTGTTAAACGGAACACCAAAACCTGGAGCAATTCAGCCATTACCGGCCTGTAATCCTCTCTCCGCCCGGAGAGGGGGCAGGGGGTGAGACCGGGCACGATCACGATATGATGGATGATGGGTGATGTATTGAGCTTCCCTGAACCGCCTTTTCACTTTCTACTTTACAAACTTTCTACTCGACTGGGGGCAGTGGGCATCTCGACTATCGCTCCTCCTTCATCCCGAAGTATCGGGATTTTGGCGGGCAGGCCCGTCTGCCCAGCCGGGCAGGAAGGGCAGATCAGCGACTTTCGATTTGCGAAGGTCAACGTCATTCAGGCATAGTAAACATAAAACCGGGTCAATTACTCCGGCCTTTAGGCCGGGGTTTCAGAGACCACTAACAAATCTAACGGGCTTTAGCCCAGCATCACAACCGCCCCGGGGAATCGATCCATCTTTCGTCTGTGGCTAACCCCCCTGAATCCTGGCGTCTTCAATTTTCCCCGGGCTGAAGCCCGGGGTAATTCAGTCCGTCGACTCTAGTGATATCCATGCTCTACGGGCAAGGTTCCAATCCGGTTGTGCGCACATGAATACCCGTCTTCTGCATTGGAAAAAAAGCCCGGAGGGCTTCAATATCAATAGAAACATGAACATAACCAAACCTTTTGCCCGTAGAGTATTAACATTCACTAATGGGATTCCCAGCCATCCCTGAAGGCATTGATTAAAAATACGTCAGAAAATTGATTAGATAATAATCAACAAGTATCATTTTTTTTTCAAATTTTTTGTTGACATTAGTATGAATATTGAATATATTTATGGCCTATAATTTTCACTTTCACGCTGTTGATTGCACTTTCAAAACCAGACCATGAAAACCAGAGTACAAT
Source organism: Bacteroidales bacterium (assembly GCA_016939365.1). GTDB lineage: Bacteria > Bacteroidota > Bacteroidia > Bacteroidales > JAFGHD01 > JAFGHD01. The sequence goes on from JAFGHD010000007.1 coordinate 59,761, forward strand.
GCCTGACAGCGCTGGCGGCAGTAATGATGTCCGCATCCCTCGCTGCCCAGACCTTCACCGTCAGCCTGAAGGCCTTCCTGGAAGGGCCCTTTGACGGTACTTCGATGACCACCACCCTGAACAGCCACAACGAGCTGCCCCTTTTCCAGCCCTACAACACACCCCCGTGGAACTACACGGGGAACGAAATGGTACCCGTCATCCCGAATGCGGATGTGGTGGACTGGGTGCTCATCCGGCTCAGGGAGACGCCGGGCGATGCCTCCACCGCTTATGAGGAATACACGGTGGCCACCCAGGCGGGTTTTATCCTGAAGGACGGTACCATCGTATCCACCGACGGGAGCAGCCCTTTGCAGTTCACCTGCACGGTAACCTGCAACCTATATGCGGTGGTCTGTCACCGTAACCACCTGGCTGTAATGTCGGGCAATGCACTGGCGGGAGGCGGGAGCCAGTACAGCTATGATTTCTCCACAGGGGAGGGACAGGCATATGGCGGCGCCACGGGCCACAAGGAGCTGGCGCAGGGAGTATGGGGAATGGTATCGGGCGACGCCAACGCCGACGGACAGGTGAATACCCAGGACAAGGTGGACTTCTGGTGCGTGCAGGTGGGTAATTCAGGCTACCTGGAGAGCGATTTCAGCCTGAACGGGCAGGTGGACAATGTGGACAAAGTGGAGCACTGGAACTGCAACTGCGGCTGCAGCACCCAGATGCCCGGCCCGTGGGAATGCGGGAATCCCATGTTGGATAGCCGTGACGGGCAATTCTACACAACCGTTGAAACCGGCACCCAGTGCTGGATGGCCGGAAACCTGAACATCGGCACGATGATACCGGGAACCAGCAACCAGACCAATAACGGCACCATCGAGAAATACTGCTATGACGACAATCCAGCCCAGTGCGATGAATACGGCGGCCTGTACCAGTGGGATGAGATGATGCGTTATTTGACCATTCCCGGATTTGAAGGTATATGTCCCAACGGCTGGCATGTGCCCACCGATGCCGAATGGTGCATCCTGGAACAGTATGTGGATCCGAACATTACCTGCAGCAGCACCGGCTGGCGGGGCGTGGACGGCGGAGGCAAGTTGAAGGAAGCAGGTTATGCCCATTGGGCACTCCCCAATACCGGGGCCACGAACTTCAGCGGCTTCACGGCGCTTCCTGGTGGTGGTAAAAGTCCTTCTGGCAGTTTCTTTGACCTAACCTACTATGGTTATTCTTGGTCTTCTTCCGCGTATGGTCCGGGTGCGTGGTACCGGAGCCTGTCAAATACTAATGCTCAAGTGTTTCGAAATAGCAATAATAAGTTAAACAGCTATTCGGTTCGATGCGTACTCGGGGCTTATCAGAACCAGCCCCCGGCAGCACCGTCCGGCCCAAATCCTGTAAACAATGCAACCGGTCAACCTCTGGATACGCAACTTTCATGGACCTGCTCCGATCCGGAAAACGACCCGCTGACGTTTGATGTGTACTTCGGAACATCAACCCCGCCCCCGCAGGTATCGGCAGGTCAGGCAAGCTATACCTACAATCCGGGAAATCTTGATTTCAGCACTGAGTATTTCTGGAAAGTGGTGGCCCATGACGATCACGGCAATACCACGGAAGGGCCTGTCTGGTCATTCAAAACATTATCTCCTTTTCTCTGTGGAGACACCCTTATAGATCTTCGCGATGGCCAAAAATATACCACTGTACAGATCGGATCACAGTGCTGGATGGCCGGGAACCTGAACATCGGCACGATGATCTACGGCAGCAGCAACCAGACCAATAACGGAACCATTGAAAAATACTGCTACTACAATAGCACTGCCAACTGCAATGAATACGGCGGCCTGTACCAGTGGAACGAGATGATGCAGTATGCACTCACTCAAGGGGTACAAGGCATTTGCCCCGACGGCTGGCATGTGCCCACCGATGCCGAATGGTTTACCATGGAGCATTTCGTGGATGCAACGATCACTCTCAGCGGAGGCTGGCGGGGCGTGGACGGCGGTGGCAGGCTCAAGGAAACCGGTTATGAACACTGGTCTCCGCCCAACACCGGTGCCATCAATTCCAGCGGTTTTACAGCCCGTGGTGGCGGTTATCGTAATCAGCCGGGCATTTTTGAAGAGTTCAAAGTACATGGTGTGTGGTGGTCATCTTCAAGTTCAGGCGGTGTCACTCCGACATGCCGGGCTCTCTCCTTTGCCTCTCCTCAGGTGATGCGCGGAGGCGAAGGTGTGTCCAACGGATTCAGTGTCCGGTGTATCATGGATGGCGCTGCACCCGGATTGCCGCAGAATCCGGTACCGCCTGACAACTTTCCGGACCAGCCCGTTAATACTTCCATTAGTTGGTCGTGTCACGATCCCGGTAATAATCTGCTGACATACGATGTATATTTCGGGAAAACCAATCCGCCGGCCCTGGTCTCCGCCTTTCAGGCGGACACAACCTATAATCCGGGTTTGCTGGACTTCAATACGGTCTATTACTGGAAGATCATAGCTCATAACATCATCGGTTTCAATGCCGAAGGACCGGTCTGGAGCTTCAGCACCACAGTACCACTGTCATGGCATTGCGGGGACTCGCTTGTGGATCCCCGGGATGGACAGGTCTATGCTACCGTTCAGACAGTCAATCAGTGCTGGATGTCCGGAAACCTGAACATCGGTACTCCAATAGATGGTACCTTTCAACAGTCGAACAATGGAACAATCGAAAAATATTGTTACGGTAACAGTGCTTTAAACTGTGATGAATACGGCGGTCTTTACCAGTGGAACGAAA
>JAFGHD010000055.1 GCA_016939365.1 Bacteroidales bacterium
ATGATCTCTCCGAGACATATCGGTTCACATAGATCCCGGCATAAATACCGGCTTTGTTGGGACCTTCCAGGCGGTCACCTGAAATTTCCGTCCCGCATATACCGGCCACTATTCCCCCGTTGAACTCCTGACCTTGGGAACTACCCGGACAGACCAGGTCTGAAATGAAAAGGATAAGAATAAATGCTGCAATATTAAGGATGTTTGGATTACTCGTCCCGGCCGGAACCACGAACGCTTCCCAGCCGGTATATAAATGGATTTTGTGAGTTTTCATATGATTCAGGTTCCGGTGGGTATAAAAATAGGATTTTTCAAGTTAAGGACAGAAATTCATCACCTTCATTCCGGCACTGTTCTAGGGTGGCAGGAATAAGCTGTATCGGGCGCGGGCTTCTTACTATAGGGACAGACACCCAAAAAGGGTAGGTGTTTTTCGTATGTTTCCATTTTTTTAGAGAAGTCAGAGAAAAAATGCACTAAATTTACTTCCCGGAATGAACCATGGGCTCTGCTTCCGTTATCCTCTTCAGAATGGGTATTGTCCATACCTGCCATTACTATGTCATAAGGGAATCGCCGGCAGGAGAATTCATCCCTTTTGAACAGAACCATCAATACGTTCCATACTGATGAAAAATGCACGACTTCTTCTTGTGGATGATGAAAAGGATGTCAGGGAGTTTTTGGGGTACAATCTGAAAAAGGAAGGCTTTGAGGTTTTTCTGGCCAAAAACGGCAGGGAAGCGCTTAAACTGGCGGCCGAGGTGAGGCCGCATCTGATCATCCTGGATGTGATGATGCCTGAGATGGACGGTATCGAGACCTGTGCAGAAATGCGCCGGATCGAAGGGCTCAGGAACAGTCTTATTGTTTTTTTGACTGCCCGGGGCGAAGATTATTCCCAGATTGCCGGGTTTGAAGCCGGAGGGGATGATTATGTCACCAAACCGGTGAAGCCCCGTGTGCTGGTGAGCCGGATCAAGGCATTGCTCAAGCGGTTCAGGGAGGACGAAATTCCCTCCACGACTCTTGAATTCGAAGGCTTTTCCATAGACAGGGAACGATACATTATCATCATGGAGGGGGAGGAGATCAACCTGCCCCGTAAGGAATTTGAGCTGCTCGTTGCTTTGACAAGCAGGCCCAACAAGGTCTTTACCCGCGAGGAGATCTTTTCACTGGTCTGGGGTGACAACGTGGTTGTGGGTGACCGCACTATCGACGTTCATATCCGGAAGATCCGTGAGAAGACCGGCATTACCCAAATCAAGACTGTCAAAGGTGTCGGTTATAAGTTTGAGTATTGATGAGAAGCTCTGATCCCAAAAGCCTTGCATTGTTCAATGCATCGGTAATTACCTTGATATGCGCAGCCATCTCCGTTTTATGGGGAATCTTTACAACCGGTGTTGATTTCATTCACCTCCTGGTGACTGCTATTCTGCTCTTCGTCTCGGCTTATCTCATCATCAGTTACACGGTCGACCGTTTTATCTATGACCGGATCCGGCTGATATACAAAACGATCCGGAAGATGAAGACTCCCGGAAGCTACGAAAAAAGACGTACCAGGGTGGGAACCGAAATGATCCGGGAGGTGGACAAGGAAGTCATCGAGTGGGAGCGGAGGCAAAAGGATGAGATCAACAGGCTGAAGGAGCTGGAGAACTACCGGCGTGAATTTCTCGGCAATATCTCACACGAGCTGAAAACCCCTATATTCAATATCCAGGGATATATCCTGACACTGCTTGACGGTGGGCTTGACGATCCGACCATCAACAAGACTTATCTGAAGAGGACCGAAAAGAGCATCAACAGGATGATCGCCATTGTGGAAGACCTGGAGACCATATCGCAGATGGAATCAGGTGAAATGACCCTGAATATCAAAAAATTCGATCTCGTTGCGCTGACTCATGATGTCGTGGAATTTCTCGAGATGAAAGCCAGGAAGAGGAATGTCGAACTGTATTTCAGGGAACAGTATGACCGTCCCATTTGGGTGATGGGCGATCATAAAAGGATACGGCAGGTGCTGATCAACCTGATCGACAATGCGATCAAGTATGGACATAAGGATGAAGGCGCAAGGACGAAGATCAGCTTCTTTGACATGGATGAAAACATCCTGGTGGAGGTGACAGACAATGGGGAGGGTATCTCACCACAGGACCTGCCCCGGATTTTTGAACGGTTTTATCGTACAGACAAGGCCAGGTCACGTGATCAGGGAGGAACCGGACTGGGCCTGTCCATCGTGAAGCACATCATCGAAGCCCATGATCAGACCATCAATGTGAGGAGTACGGTCGGTGTGGGAACCACATTTGCATTTACACTTCAGAAGGCGAAATAACCGGTTTTTTATGTTTCGTTGTGAAAATGCCTGTATACCGCTATGCCTTTGGAGCTCCCGATCAGGCTCTGGATTTCCTGAAGCGTAGCTTGACGGATCCTGCTTACCGACCTGAAGTGGTCCAGCAATGTTTTTGAAAGTGCCGGCCCGATACCCCTGACATCCTCCAGCTCTGTCCGGATGGACTTCCTGACCCTCCTGTTCCTGTGGTGCGCCAGACCGAAACGGTGTGCCTCATCACGGAGCTGCTGGATCAATCGTAATGTCCGTGAGTTTTTATCCAGGTAGAGGGGAAGGGGGTCTCCGGGGACGAATATTTCCTCCAGCCTTTTGGCAAGCCCGATCACAGCGACCCGGTCTTTCAGCCCAAGTCTCTCCAGGCTTCTCAGGGCCGCATTCAACTGGCCCTTCCCTCCATCGACCACGATGAGCTGGGGCAGACCCTTGCCTTCATCCAACAGGCGCTTGTATCGCCGGTGGATGACCTCCTCCATGGAGCGATAGTCGTCGGGACCTTCCACTGTCCGGATGTTGAAATGCCGGTATTCCTTCCGGGCAGGCCGTCCGTTGATGAAACATACCATCGCTGCCACCGGCCAGTCGCCCTGGATGTTTGAATTGTCGAAACACTCGATATGCCGTGGAAGATCTTCAAGCCTCAGATCCTTTTTTGCCCGCTCCAACAACTGGGTGGTATGCCTTTCAGGATCCGACAACTCCTGCTGCTTTTCCTTCTCCATCCGGTAATACCTGGCATTCCTGATGCTGAGTTCCAGCAGTTTCTTCTTATCACCAATACGCGGGATGCTGAATTTTACCCCGGCGAAAGCCGTTTCCGGCCTGATGGGCGTAATGATCTCAGGGGCCAGGTCCCCATACTTTTGCATCATTTCCGTTATGGCCAGGGTGAGGAGTTCCCCGTCGGGCTCGTCCAGTTTTTTTTTCATTTCCAGTGTATGCGACTGAACGATGGCTCCGTTGACCACCTTCATGAAGTTGATATACCCGGTGCTTTTGCCGGAGATGATGCTAAATACCGCTACATTTCGGATTCTCGGATTGACGATGGTTGACTTGCTCTGATACCGTTCCAGCATATCCAGTTTGTCCTTGATCTCCTGGGCCCTTTCAAACTCCATCAATCCGGCGTGGTAGTGCATCCGTTTCCTGAATTCCTGCGTAACCGAAGCAATGTTGCCCCTGATGATCTCACGGATTTCAGCGACATTGCGCCCATAATCCTCCGCCGGCTGCAGACCTTCACATGGCCCTTTGCAGTTGCCCAGATGATATTCCAGGCAAACACTGAATTTCTTTTTCCGGATATTCTGTGGGGTCAGTGAGTGCTGGCAGTTACGAAGGGGATAAAGCTGCCTGATCAGGTCGAGCAGATTCTTCATGGCCCTGACGGATGCATAAGGCCCGAAATATTCCGAGCCGTCCCTGACCAGGTTGCGTGTGGGATATATCCGTGGGAAAGGTTCCTTCCGGATGCATATCCACGGGAAGGTTTTGTCATCCTTGAGCATGACATTGTAACGGGGCTGATGCTTCTTGATCAGGTTATTCTCCAGCAGCAGGGCATCCTGCTCGGTTTCAACGACAATGCACTGGATATCGGCGGTTTTGCGGATCAACAAGCTCAGTTTGCCACTGTGCGTGAGATCCTTCGTGAAGTATGATGCCACCCGCGTCCTGAGACTTTTTGCTTTACCTACATAGAGCAACTTTCCTGAATTGTCGTAGAACTGGTAAACGCCTGGTTTCCGGGGGAGCGACCGCACCAGGGGGATCAGATGCTCAGCATATTTAGGTGGATTCTTCAACGAGGTATTTTTTTGTTACCTATGAAGGCATCCCATCCCTGTGCCTGTATCCCGATCAGGGATCCGTTGCGGCTTACCAGGCTGATCCCTTCATTCCGCTCCGTCATGTGGCCGATGATGGAAATAACGGGCATATCCTTTATTTTATCGTAATCCTCCTGGCGGACGGTAAACAGGAGCTCATAATCCTCTCCACCGTTCATGGCACAGGTGACCGGACTGATACCGAACTCATCGGCCACGGATGAGGTGGTGGCGTCAACAGGGATTTTCTCCTCATAGAGCTTGCAGCCCAGCCCGGAATCATTACAGATATGTATGATCTCTGATGCCAGACCGTCGGAAATATCGATCATGGCTGTAGGCCTTACGCCCGCACCGGACAGGAGCCTGACGATATCCGTTCTGGCTTCAGGTTTGAGTTGGCGTTCCAGAATATAGTCATAACCTGCCAGGTCGGGTTGCATCAACGGATCGGCGCGGTATACCTGTTTTTCGCGTTCCAGGATGAGCAATCCCGTATATGCAGCACCCAGGTCGCCCGAAACACACACCAGGTCTCCCTCCCTGGCGGTATTTCTGAAGACGGGTTGGTCTGCATGGGCATCACCCACCACGGTGAGGGACAGGATCAGACCGGAAATGCTGGATACTGTGTCACCTCCGATCAAATCGACATCATAGCGTTCGCAGGCCAGTTTGATACCGGAGTAAAGTTCATCGATCGCTTCGGCACTGAACCGGTTTGAAATACCGATACCCACCATCAGCTGGCGGGGAAATCCGAACATCGCTGCCACGTCCGAAAAGTTTACCACAGCCGCCTTGTAACCCAAGTGCTTCAGCGGTGTGTAGACCAGGTCGAAATGAACTCCTTCGATTAACAAATCTTTGGAAATCAGGATTTTTTTGTCCGGATAGCTCAACACAGCCGCATCGTCACCCACTCCCACCACGGTACCCGGATTCCTGTGACGGATTCCACGGGTCAGCCGGTCGATCAGACCAAACTCACCCAATTCGGACAGTTCTGTTCTTTTCGGTTTGTCTTCGGTCATTTCCTGCTATTGCTTGGAATACAAAGTTATACCAAATGCCTGGATAGGGTGATGCCCATTTTTTCTGAAGGAAAGGGATCCAAAGATACCTATCCCCCGGATTCATGATCCTGACGAGCAACACATGACTCACCGGCCGGGATGGTAACCTCATTCTTCGGGGAGACGGAAGACAACATTATCAGCTGTTTTTTGTTTTCCTGATAGAGGCCTCCTCCGATTCAAGACTAAAACCGCTAAATTTGCAGGGTTGTTGTTAATAAATCCAAATAAACCGGGATGACATGAGCAGGGAAAAGAACGGATTCATCGACAGTTTTACAAACCAGGAATACAAGTATGGCTTTGTAACAGATATCGAGATGGAAACAGCACCACGGGGCCTTAATGAGGACATCATCAGGTTTATTTCATCCAGGAAGGCTGAGCCGGATTTTCTCCTTGACTTCAGGCTGAAGGCTTACAAAAAATGGCTGACGATGAAGGAGCCGCGGTGGGCCCACCTCCGGTTTCCTGAGATCGATTACCAGGATATCATTTATTATGCCGCACCGAAGAGGAAGCCCGCTCTTTCATCCCTTGACGAGGTTGACCCCGATTTGCTGGAGACCTTCAACAAGCTGGGCATCTCCCTGGAAGAGCAGAAAAGGCTTACCGGTGTTGCGGTGGATGCTGTGTTCGACAGCGTATCCGTCAAGACCACCTTCAGAAAGACACTTGAAAAGCATGGGATCATTTTTTGTTCTTTCAGTGATGCGGTCAGAGACTATCCCGATCTGGTAAAGAAGTATATGGGCTCGGTCGTGCCTTACGGGGATAATTATTTTGCCGCATTGAACTCCGCAGTATTTTCGGATGGTTCATTCTGTTATATTCCCAAGGGGGTTCGCTGTCCGGTCGAGCTATCAACTTACTTCAGGATCAACACGGCGGGTACGGGGCAGTTTGAAAGAACCCTCATCATAGCGGATGAGGGAAGCTATGTGAGCTATATGGAAGGGTGCACTGCTCCCATGCGGGATGAAAACCAGCTTCATGCAGCGATCGTGGAGATCATCGCACTCAAAGACGCCACAGTGAAATACTCCACCGTACAGAACTGGTATCCCGGAGACAGGGAAGGGAAGGGAGGCATATATAACTTCGTGACCAAAAGGGGTATGTGCAAGGGAAGCAATTCCAGAATATCCTGGACCCAGGTGGAGACCGGATCTGCAATTACCTGGAAATATCCCAGCTGTGTTCTCTTCGGGGACAATTCGGTCGGTGAGTTTTATTCTGTGGCGGTTACGAACAATCATCAGCAGGCCGATACAGGCAGCAAGATGATCCATATCGGCAAAAACACCCGGAGTACCATCATCTCCAAGGGCATATCCGCAGGGTTCAGTAATAACAGCTATCGCGGGCTCGTCAGGATCAGCAAGCGTGCCACCGGATCGCGTAATTTTTCGCAGTGCGATTCATTGCTTCTCGGCGACCGCTGTGGTGCACACACCTTTCCGAGTGTCAATGTCGAAAACAGCTCCTCCGTCATGGAGCATGAAGCCACCACATCCAAAATTTCGGACGATCAGCTCTTTTACTGCAATCAGCGTGGCATTGACACTGAAAGCGCCATCGGTCTCATTGTGAACGGCTATGCCCGGGAGGTTCTCAAACAACTCCCGATGGAGTTTGCCGTGGAAGCCCAGAAGTTGCTTTCCATCAGCCTGGAAGGGAGCGTGGGTTAAACAGGAAAAACCATAAATATGTTGTCAATTAAAAATTTGCATGTTTCCATCGCCGGTAAGGAAATTCTCAAGGGACTCAGCCTTGAGGTCCGGGAGGGTGAGGTTCACGCGATCATGGGTCCCAACGGAACCGGGAAAAGCACCCTGGCTTCCGTAATCGTGGGCCGGGAGGATTTTCACGTCGACAGCGGAGAGATCATGTATAAGGGCCGGGATTTGATGGGATTGTCGGTTGAAGAGCGTGCTCTGGAGGGCATTTTTTTAGGATTCCAGTACCCGGTGGAGATCCCGGGTGTCAGCATGACCAGTTTCCTCAGAACCGCGGTGAATGAACATCGCAAGTACAGGGGGCTGGACCCTCTGACCGGAGCCGAGTTCCTGGCTCTTATGGAAGAGCGCAAGGAGCTGATCGAAATCCACTCGGACCTGACAAACCGTTCGGTCAATGAAGGGTTTTCTGGTGGGGAGAAGAAGAGGAATGAAATTTTCCAGATGGCGATGCTCCAACCTGCCCTGGCTATACTCGACGAAACCGACTCAGGTCTGGATATTGATGCCCTCAAGGTGGTGGCCAACGGGGTCAACAGGCTCAGAACACCCGGGAACGCAACCGTCGTGATCACACATTACCAGCGCCTGCTCGAGTACATCATACCCGACTTTGTCCATGTGCTGTACGATGGTAGGATTATCAAATCGGGAGGCAAGGAACTGGCTCTGGAGCTGGAGGAAAAAGGTTATGAATGGCTGAAGTTGCAGGAGAGTTAAGAAATCAACGAAGAAAGGCTTATGAGTCCGGAAAAAACTGAACAGGTTCTGGGGAGGAAGTTGATCTCTTTGTTTGACAGTCACAGGAACCATATCTCCCGGTATGATCCGCCCTTTCTCCAGGGAATCCGAAATCAGGCCATGGAATCCTTCAGGAAAGCCGGGTTTCCGACAACCGCGATGGAGACCTGGAGAAACACCAACCTGGAAAGGGTGCTTGAAAAGGATTACAATATAATTTTTGATCCTCCGGAAGCTCCGGTCGATCTGGAAAATGTCTTCCGTTGTGAGGTGCCTGATTTCAACACTCATATCATTTCCCTGTACAATGGCTGGTATATTTCCAGGGACACCCCGCTGCTCACCCTTCCCAACGGTACGATCATCGGGAGTCTGGCCCAGGCGCTTCGTGAGATTCCAGAGCTGGCGGAGAAGCATTTCAACAAATATGCGGGTGCGATGGGAAACGGCCTCATCTCCCTCAATACAGCCTTTGCACAGGACGGCGTTTTCATTTATGTTCCTGACGGGGTGGAAGCCTACAAGACCATCCAGATGGTAAACATCCTCAACCGGGATGATGATGTGATGGTGCAGAACCGGAATCTGGTGATCCTGGGCCGGAACAGCCGGCTCAGGCTGGTTCATTGTGACGATTCCCACAACCAGCAGCCAAGTTTTACAAATACTGTCACAGAGGTGTTTCTGGATGAGGGTGCAACCATTGATCATTACAAGCTTCAAAATCTCAACAATTCATCCACTCTGGTAAACAGTTCCTTTTTTTACCTGGAGAAGGAGAGCCGGCTTTCCACTCATCTGATCACCCTGAACGGCGGTCTGATCCGCAACGAGTCCTTTGTCCGCTTATCTGGCCCGGAGGCTCATGCGGATGTCTTTGGCATTTACCTGATGGACAAAAACCAGCATGTCGATAATCAGGTATTCATGGATCATTCTGCACCGGTCACCACAAGCAATCAACTCTTCAAGGGCATACTCGACGATCAGGCGTCCGGAGTTTTTAACGGTCACATCCTGGTCCGAAAAGATGCCCAGCGCATCAGTGCCTATCAGTCGAACCGGAATATATTGCTGACTGACAAGGCCGTTGTGCACGCCAAGCCGTTTCTGGAGATCTACGCCGACGATGTAAAATGCAGTCATGGGGCCACGGTAGGACGTCTGGATGAGAATGCCCTGTTCTACATCAGGTCGCGCGGGATTGGCGAATACAATGCCCGTCTCCTGCTGATGTATGCTTTTGCAGCCGAGGTGATCCGGAGGATATCCATCACTCCCCTGAGAAACAGGATCGATGACCTGGTCAAAAAACGTTTGAGGGGTGAGCTGGCCATTTGCGATCAATGTGTGCTTCATTGCAGTCAGGAGGAAAAGAGATATTCCTTTGACATCGATATGAGCAAAATTTAAACCGGCCTGATGTTCGATCCACAGAAAGTCCGGAATGATTTTCCCGCTCTTCAGCAGGATATCTACGGGAAGCCCCTTGTCTATCTTGATAATGCGGCCACCACGCAGAAACCCCGGATAGTAATAGATGCGGTTTCTGGTTATTACGAGAGCATCAACAGCAATGTGCACCGGGGGGTACATTACCTGAGCCAGAAAGCAACCGAGGCGTATGAATCGGCCCGTGAAAGGGTGCGGCGTCTCCTCAATGCCGGTCATTCACGGGAGATTATTTTCACCCGGGGCACCACCGAATCCATCAACCTGGTGGCCCATTCCTTCGGCAGGGCTTTCATCCATGAAGGGGATGAGGTGCTGATCTCAGCACTGGAGCATCATGCCAATATTGTGCCCTGGCAGATGGCCTGCGCGGAACGTAAGGCCATGCTGAAGGTAATCCCAGTGGATGACAATGGAGACCTCATTCTTGAGAACCTGGACCAGCTTCTGACTGAAAAGACCCGGATCGTCGCCGTGACCTGTGTCTCGAATGCACTGGGCACGGTGGTTCCTGTCCGAGAGATCATCAGGATGGCACACACGCGGGATATCCCGGTTTTGATTGATGGAGCCCAGGGCATTGTCCACATGAAGGTGGATGTCAAAGAGCTGGATTGTGATTTCTTTTGTTTTTCAGGCCATAAGTTCTACGGCCCTATGGGTGTAGGTGTGCTTTACGGGAAGGAGCGCTTCCTGGAACAGATGCCTCCTTATCAGACCGGAGGAGAGATGATCAGCACCGTCACCTTTGATAAGGTTACTTTCAATGAACTGCCCTTCAGGTTTGAAGCAGGCACACCCAATGTTGCGGATGTGATCGGACTGGATAAGGCCATCGGATATGTCTCTGATACCGGGATGGAAGAGGTATGGAAATATGAAGCGGAACTGATCCATTATGCCCTTCAGAAGCTTCAAAACACTCCCGGGGTGAGGATCATCGGACATCCCATGGAACGCATGGGTGTGATCTCTTTCCTGATCGAAGGGATCCATCCCTATGATGCAGGTACCATTATCGACAGGATGGGTGTGGCCATACGCACCGGGCATCATTGCGCACAACCTGTCATGGACCGGTTCGGGATACCGGGTACACTCCGGGCATCCTTCGCATTATACAATACGATTGGCGAGGTCGACCGGCTCTGCGAAGCAATAAACCTCACCAGGAAAATGTTCGGCTGAGAATCCTATCTTTGTGTATAAAGATGTCTTATGGATATCCGGCAGATCGAACAGAACATCATCAGCGAATTCAAGGCCTTCGACGATTGGATGGACCGATACAATTACCTCATTGAGCTGGGCAAATCACTCCCTCTGATCGAAACGCACCTGAAAACCGACCGCTACCTGATCTCCGGATGCCAGTCCAGGGTCTGGCTCAGTGCATCATACCGGGATGGGATGGTGGTTTTTACGGGCGACAGTGATGCGGTGATCACCAAGGGTATCATCAGCCTGCTCATCCGTGTGCTGTCCCATCAGACACCCGATGCCATTCTGGAGGCAAAACTGGATTTCATTAACGAAATCGGGCTGAAGGATCACCTTTCTCCCACCCGTTCCAATGGCCTGGTGTCGATGATCAAACAGATGAAGCTGTATGCCCTGGCTTTGAAAACAAAATATGAACCCGAAGCAAAACCAGGCTCCTGATGAAACATGTGGGAAAAAAGAATGTTCTCGGTAACCGGGTCATCGATACCCTGAGAACGGTTTTCGATCCTGAAATACCGGTCAACATTTACGATCTGGGATTGGTTTATGATGTAAGGATCGATGATGATTTCAAGGTGTACATCCTCATGACACTCACCTCGCCCAATTGTCCTGTCGCCGAATCGCTCCCGGCTGAAGTTCATGAGAAAGTGAGCAAGCTGGAGGGAGTTGCCGGCGTCAGTGTGGACATCACCTTTGAGCCTCCATGGGATCAGACGATGATGTCGGAAGCTGCCAGGTTGGAGCTGGGTTTTTTGTAACCTCGTTTGAAGGTGGCATCACCGGTTCATTACAGGGAGGTGTCATCAATCTGACAAATCCTATTTTTGCCTGAAAGTTACTGAAGCAGATGACATCCGGTCAATATCCGATATTATCACGGGTGGTGAACCCATCGGATCTGAAGTGTTTGAATGAGGAGGAGCTCCCGGGGCTTTGCCGTGAGATCAGGGAATACATCATAGATGTGGTTTCGGTGAATCCCGGCCATCTGGCGGCGAGCCTGGGTGTGGTCGAGCTCACGGTGGCACTGCATTATGTCTTTGACGCACCGGATGACAAGATCATCTGGGATGTCGGACATCAGGCCTATGCTCATAAGATCCTGACGGGGCGGCGGGATCTTTTTCCTACCAACCGGCATTATCATGGTATCAGTGGTTTCCCGAGAATGGCCGAAAGCAGCTATGATGCCTTTGGTACCGGGCATTCATCCACCTCCATTTCGGCGGCTCTTGGGATGGCAATCGCCGCACAGATGCAGGGTAACACCGGACGAAACCATGTTGCGGTGATCGGTGACGGTGCCATTTCCAGTGGCATGGCCATGGAGGGTTTGAACAATGCCGGTGTTTCGGGGGCCAACCTGTTGGTCATCCTGAACGATAACGGCATCGCTATTGACAACAGCGTAGGCGCCATCAAGGAATACCTGGTGGACATCACAACCTCCCGGAGTTACAACCGCCTGAAGGATTTCATCTGGAAACTGATGGGGGGTAACACCAAATACGGCGCCAATTCCCGGGCCATTGTGAAGCAGATCGGCAACGCCTTTAAGTCGTCCATCCTCAGGAAAAGCAATCTTTTTGAGGCTTTTCATTTCAGATATTTCGGGCCGACCGACGGGCATGATGTCATCCGTCTGGTCAAGCTGTTACGTGATCTCAGGCGTATTCCCGGCCCCAGGCTGCTGCATGTCATCACACGGAAAGGTAAGGGACTGGAGTGTGCCGAGAGGGAACCCACGACCTATCATGCACCGGGGCAATTCGATAAACGGACCGGAGAGATCGTGAACAATGAGTGTCCCGGGAAGCTACCCCCGCGTTACCAGACGGTTTTCGGCCGCACCATTATCGAACTTGCCGAAATCGACGACCGGGTGGTCGGCATCACCCCTGCCATGCCAACGGGCTGCTCACTGAACATGATGATGGAAAAGATACCTGAACGGGCCTTTGATGTGGGAATCGCCGAGCAGCATGCCGTCACTTTTGCCGCAGGGCTGGCAGCGGATGGGATGATCCCGTTCTGCAATATTTATTCAACATTTCTCCAGCGTGCTTATGACCAGGTCATTCATGATGTCGCCCTGCAGAAGCTCAAGGTCATTTTCTGTATTGACAGGGGAGGTCTGGTCGGCGAGGATGGGCCGACCCATCACGGGGCCTTCGACCTGGCTTATCTCAGGTCAGTGCCCGGGTTGATCGTTGCCGCTCCCATGGATGTAACCGGGCTTCGCCAGATGATGTTTACAGCAATGAAATCAGGCCTATTATGCCCTATTGCCATACGTTACCCCAGGGGAAGAGGCAGGGAGGTCGACTGGATAAAGCCATTCCGTGAGATTCCCGTGGGAAAGGGCGAGAAACTCACGGACGGAAGGGATATTGCCCTCTTATCTATCGGGCATGCGGGACTATTTGTTGCTGAAGCGTGCACACTACTTGAGAAGGAAGGCATTTCCGCAGCTCATTTCGATATGAAATTCCTCAAGCCGCTGGATGAATCCTTATTACACGATGTGTTACATGGTTTTGACAGGATCATTACCGTTGAGGACGGTACCATCGTCGGCGGACTGGGAAGTGCCGTCCTGGAATTTATGTCTGATCACAACTACAAGGCCCGGGTGAAAAGGGTTGGCATACCGGACCGTTTCATCGGGCATGGTTCGGTGGAAGAACTCCGGCGGGATTGCGGGTTGGATGCGGAGGGAATCACCGAAGCTGTCAGGAGGATATTGTCTTCAGGTGAAAGGTGAAACCATGGCGGACAATATTATCCCGAAAACAGGAAGTGTATCAGGAAAACAAAAGGAGGCTGTCCGGAAAGGGCAGCCTCCTTTTTCAGTCTTGATGAAAGGATCATTGAGGTACCTGGCAACCCATACCTGCGTTGACTCCCCAGTAATCTACCTTATCGCCGTTTTCAACATTCCCGTTGAGGTTGAAGTCCCCTCCGAGGTAGCCTGACTGTCCGCTCTGGACAATCCACACGTCCACCTTGTCGCCTGTGGTGACCTGTCCGTCACTGTCCCCGTCGGCACTCATCATTCCGCATACGCCGCCGCCCAGGTCTTTATGACCGGTAGGACCACCAAACACCTGGTTGAGTCCGGCAGAGAAATCGTAACTGTAAACTCCGGCCACCTCCTGTAAAGGATAATTCGACATTATTCCCAGGTGGTTCCTGTGCCAGACCACCGCATACAGGTTCTGGGTGATGGTGGTGTTATAAAAGGTCAGCAGACTGGATCCGTCCGTGCTGACCACGGTTCCGTCGCGCAGAAGGAAAGCGGCCTGTCTTGCCAGCATGGTAGCGCTGGTGGCTGAGATGGCGGAACCTGAAGTCTGACGCAGTTCAACCAGTATCCAGTCGACGATATCTCCGTTGGGGATGGAGGCTACAGCCTCTGTGCCGGAGTAATTCCAGGGACTGGCATTGTACGGCTGGGACAACGGCAGATAGTTGTAGTTGTTCAGCCACCGTGTCATCTCGATACCGTTGTATGGCCCTTCCAGGATCACTTTCAGGTCCACCTGCGGCCAACCCGCGGTTACATTGGCATAACCGGTATAGCGGTAGTAGTTCTGCTTGGTCACCACGATGGTGATCACATCACCGGGTGTCAGCACCGGAATGGTGATATTCACCGGATTTCCCGTACCGTTGGCGGTTCCGATGATCTCACCGTTCACCGTCAGTGCAATGAATGAGCCGCTGTTCGCCGTAACCGCAAATGTTGTGTTGTTGGCCGAATGGGTGGCGGCATGGTTCACGGTCAGGCTCTGGGGTACTTCTGAGTAGACTGTCGTGAAGGCATCACCGTGGTGGTGGAACAGATGGTAGGTCACCTGTTTGTTATTGGTGTTGTAAGGCCAGGAGGATTGCTGCAGGAAATATTTGCCGGCGGCATTGCCGAAGGCAGGCAGAATGCCCCTTGGCGGCGGATTGGAACCGTATGTGGGCATGAACTCGGGCCACATGTTGTCGATCAGACCCCAGACATAGGTGTCGTTAACGAATGAATATGATGTCTCGGAAGCAGCAGTAATGCCAAGTGCACCTGCAGGCTGGCCGGAGTAGGTGTGCCTGTGGA
Organism: Bacteroidales bacterium; assembly: GCA_016939365.1. Lineage (GTDB taxonomy): Bacteria > Bacteroidota > Bacteroidia > Bacteroidales > JAFGHD01 > JAFGHD01. The sequence goes on from JAFGHD010000055.1 coordinate 14,550, forward strand.
ATTTTTCCGCGAATACTTCGCTGCTGTTGTTGTATTTGCCGGTCAGGCAGTTGATCGAGAGCACCCAGGTGAGATCCGTGTTGGTCAGACTATTGATGTTGGAGCTGGTATAATATGGCTCGCCCCATGATGTGGTGGATCCATGGTCGCGATGTTGCATCATAAAGGCGCCGCTGTTGATGGCGTTGTTCACCATGGTGGCATTTCCTCCGGTCCAGCCGCCCAGGGTGGACGGTGAAGAGGGGATGTAACCCAGGCCGCTGGGACCGAAGAAATTGACAACGGTAGAGGTATTGGTGGCCGTTGACCAGACCGATCCGGGGGTTCCGCTGTATATCGCGTTGATCCTCACCGGGGTTTTGCCCAGCTCGTATTTCCAGAATCCACCGATGGTTTCCGAACATATCTGGAACCAGCGCTCTGTCTGCCAACCCAGGGCTGTAATGGGATGACTGTAGAAATAGGCGCTGGTGGGTGGAGTCCTTTCATACTTGATTGCCTTTCTGATCATTGTGCTCAGATGCGTACTGTTCTGGGCCGTCATACGTGCAAAGACAATGTCGGGCAGGTGGTTGTTGTCGACATCTGCATAGATATTGTCGGAAACACAATAACTGTTATAGATCGGTGAAACGATAGTGGTCCCGCTGGTTCCGTAGTCTCCGATCAGAAGAACCGCAACGGGGGGTATGGCCCAGGTATTGTAAGCCGTGTTGACGTAGTTCTCAATGGCTGAAGTGGTATTACCCCCGATCTGGGATGTGGTGACCACCCCGGTTCTGATGCCCTGCAGTGTCCTCCAGCGTTTGACGGAGTCACCCCAGGCAATGAAATTGTTATCGTTGGGAACAATGATGATATATTCCCAGTCCGGAGTATCTGAAGGTTCCGGGGGCTTGCTGTAATCCATCTCCGGAAGCGACTCGCAGTTCAGAACGGCATCCAGTAAAATCGGATCAAACCAGCGTGACCGGAGCCGGTCCTCACCGAAATGACCGTTCCCGCCCTCATAGGTTATCTCTACCTGCAGGTCCCGGTAGATAAGAAGTTCTCGTGTCACCGGATTGTACTGGAAGGGTGTAATACCCAGCATCACTACATCCACGCCGCGGATCTTGTCGGTCGCAGACAGGATGACCGGCTCTTCAGGATAAAAGGCATCCCTGGAGTAAATCCCCATGTTCTTTTCGTATTGAAGCGGACCCCTTTCAGTGTCCAAGGGGATTCTGGGTGCCGGGGAGAGCAGGAAATTTTCCATTTTCTCAACACGGGAGGCTATGACCTTCACAGAGGCATTGGCTCCCTGCGGAATGGCGATATACCTGCCCGTACCGGGAAGATTGGGAGCCCCCGCGTCATTGAAGAGGAAGATCCCCGGGATATTAACCGTTTTCATGGATTCCCCGTTTACATCAAGGTCTTCGATGAACACCTCTGTAATGGAGTAATTGATCTTCACTCCAGCCTGATCCTGGCGTTCCACGGTGAATCCGGCCTTTCCCCAGCTGTCGGTATAGCGGATCTCATCCGCCCTGACAAAGGTGAGAAGGGCAATAAAAGCCAATGTAATTGCAGAAAAATGTTTCATAGATGTTATGAGTATTTGTGGGTTTGTGATGCATCGCAAGAACAAAAGTAATCCTCTATCCCTGACAAAGTTAATCATTTTTTTTAATATAACCCGCCTTCAGATGCATAAAAATAATTTTTTACATCTGTGAATTCCTGCCGCATCTCCCGTCAATGGGGAAGCTTCTAACGAGCAGTGGTATCCGGGGCTTCATCAAAGACCGTTCCTGTATAAAGGGGTAACGGACGGTTGATCAAGCCCCGGTATAGAAGATCAATCGGGTACCTGACTTCTGAAGCCTCCCGGGGGTGCCGGGGAGAAGTCGGGCACCTGGGTGCCTGAACCTGTGTTGGGTCCCCAGAGCCCGTTTTTATCGGTATTGTTACACTCTCCGTCCATGGAATAATCTCCGGCCAGATACCCGGATGAACCGGCATTGATCTGCCATACATCCAGTTTGTCAGGGTTGTTGATCTGTTTGTCGGCATTGCCATCGCCGGCCACCATTCCCCAGACACCCGGTTCCAGTTCCTTGTGGGCGGTAATGCCGCCGTATGCCTGTCCTGCACCCGTTGTGAAATTATGGACGTATATTCCGCCGAAAGAGCTGAGGGGGGTGGGATTCATGACCGAAAGGTGGTTGCGGTGATGGACCACCACGAAAAGCCCGTATTGCAGGTTCACCGAGAAGAATGGCATGGAAACGCCGTCAAGATCCCGTATCATGCCGTCGGTAGTAATGAGGCAGGCTTTTTGGACCACACGTGTGGCTCCTGTGGCTGAAGCCGCATCCGGCGCATCGCGAAGTTCCAGGATGACCCAGTCCACAACACCGGACGGCATGGATGATACCGATTCCGGACCGCTGTACAGCCACACCGGGGTGTTGTTGCCGTAATACGGAAGTGCCGGATTGTAAGGGTGGGACAGGGGAAGGTACCCTGTATTCTGAAGAGTATTGTTCATCTCATCCAGCCCACTGTTGTAAGGCCCCTGAAGGAATACCGTGATGCCGGTCGTAATGGGGGGATTCAGCGGGAAATCCAGCAGGTTGTTCATGTAAAACCCGAACCAGGTCGGTGGATAGCCGTAAAGTGTTTCAGATGGATGCGTAGCATCTACATAGTACTGTCCTGCATTCATGAGTGGAATTCCTTCGGTCTCCGGTACGAATTCAATGCCCGCAGTTTCACCGGTATTGCTGATGGCGATGACGAACCTGATGAAACCCTTCCATTCTGTTCCGACCTCATTCATAAAGCCCGGTGAAGGGGAGATCACTGTGGATTCCAGAATGATGCCGTAACGGCTGGGTGTGTTGTTGGCATCGTTGACAATCACATATTTCGGCAGCACACCGCCGATATCTCCCTGGAGCAGCTCAAGTTTTTCATAACGGATCTTCCGGCCGGTCTGGCTGGGTGGTAAGCCTGCTATATTGGAACCGAAAGCAGCGGTATTGTAGTTGAAATAGATCTGTGTACTGCTGTGGTATGTTCCCGGAAGGCTGCATTTCAGCTCCACATCAAACTGAAGGGAATCTCCGGGGATGATCTGTGCGTTGGCAAAACGCCAGTAGAGTACAGGATTGTCGGAAGCCGGGTATAGTGTGAAGTCAAGGGTGACTGCAGAACCACAGGGGATGTCGATCCCGGTGGCTGTCACACTCAGGTAATCGGGATGTGAAGCGGTGACATCATAAATCCCACCGGTTACATTGCTGACGGTATAGGATCCGTCTGGAGCAGTGAGCGTGCTGTAAGGCCCAAAGCTGATCGTCACGTTGCCAAGCCCTGCCATTGTGACACCGTCGGTAACAGTGCCGGAAAGGGTACCGTAGTAGGGAGTCAGGAAGAAATTGACCACTACCGTTCCGTTGGGTGGCACGTAGATACCTGTCTGCGTCACCGTATTATAACATGTGGCGGTGGCAGAAACATTATAGGTGCCCTCGGGGACCACAAGAGAATAGGTGCCGTCAGGCTGGGAGGTTGTGCTGAAGCCCCCTGCGGAGATATCTGCATCCGGTATGGGATTACCCGTGTCGGTGTCGATGACGATTCCCGTGATGGTACCCGGGACCGGCAGAGGGGTCATGGATATGTTCACCGTAGTGGTCTGATTGCAGGTTACCGTCACGCCCGCAACACTAGCACTGTAATAATAGGGATGTGTGGCTGCCACGGTATATGTTCCCGGATTCACATTCAATATCTGATACCAGCCGCTGGCGTTGGTTGTCGTCGAATAGGAACCGGCAGTAACGAGGGCATTCCCAATACCGGTTCCCGTGGATATATCTGTTATGAAGCCTTCTATGATTCCAAACGGACTTCCGGTCAGGGCGAAATTCACGGTGACGGTTCCTCCGTATGGGACCACTACCCCTGTCTGGGTCTGGGGATCATAGCATGCCTTGTCTGCCGTGACATCATAGGTGCCGGTCAGCACCTCCATGGAGTAAGTGCCGTCAGGAGCCGTCGTGGTGTTGTAGGATCCCGCCGTAACGGTGGCATCGGCAATGGGATTTCCCGTGGCCTGTTCCGTAACGGTTCCGGATATGAAACCCGACTGGAAAAGTGTGAAACTCAACAGGTCATTGGTATAGATACCTGCGTAATCCGGGGGATTGCCATACTTGGTCTCAGAGAGGTGGGTGGCATCCACGTAATACTGGTTGCTGTTCATCAATCCCACACCGTATTCCTGCGGGACAAACTCAATACCCGCCAACTGGTTGACATCGCTGATCGCGATGGTGAAGCGCACGAAACCTTTCCAGTCGGTACCGACCTCATTCAGGAAAGCCGGATCCGGGAAGATGGTGGATGATTCAAATATGATGGCCAGCCGGTATGGTTTGTTATTGGCAATATTGATCAGGTTATACTTATCCGCCAGCCCCGGGTTGGCACCTTCAAGCAATTCCAGCTTCTGGTAACGGATCTTGCGACCGGCATAGCCCGGAGGCCAGCCGCCGATATTGGAACCGAAAGCAGATGTATTGTAGTTGAAGAAGACCATTGTGGTGGTGTGATAGGTGCCGGGTAAGTTGCATTTCACCTCCACATCGAACTGAAGGGAGTCTCCCGTGATGACCTGGGGATTGGCAAAACGCCACGAGAGGATCGGATTCTGTGCCATTCCTGTAAGGGTGAACACTGAGAGCAGGGCTGCCAGGAGCCAATGGTTGAGTGAAAATCTGGTAACGGATTGGTGCATGATTCTTTCGTTTTTTGGGTTTTGTACAATGTATTGATGCAATATGTCGTAAAGGTTAGGGACAATAGAAATTCCGGTGTTGCAATAGCAAAAAGGCTGTCTCAGGGAAAGGAGGCAGCCTTTTTGCCATCAGCATGATGTGCTACTGGGGTACCCTGCTTGAGAAGTTGATCTGGTCGGGGACCTGACCTCCCATTCCGGCATTGGGTGCCCATTTTTGAACCTTGTCTGCATTATCGACGGTTCCGTTCATATCGAAATCGCCGTTATTATATCCGGACTGACCGGCCTGGACAGCCCAGACATCGATCTTGTCCGATGAAGTGACCTGGCTGTTGGAGTTGCCGTCACCCGCTACCATTCCCCAGACACCGGTCGCGATCTGCTTATGTGCAGTAAAACCACCGTATGCTTTATCGGCTCCGGTCGTGAAGTCATATGAGTAGATGCCCGCGTTTTCCTGCAGCGGGTAATTGGACATGACCGCGAGGTGATTCCGGTGCCAGATCACGGCATACAGGTTTTGCGTGATCGTGATGTTGAAGCTCATGAGGCTGGTTCCGTCGGTGGCAAGAACATTCCCGTTTTTATCGATGAAGCCCGCCTGCTGGGCCACCATGGTGCTTCCTGTTGCAGTAGAGGCACTGCCTGAGGTCTCCCGCAATTCGAGAAGCACCCATTCCACGATGTCGGCATTCGGTATGGCGGTTACACTTTCCGTTCCGGTGTAATACCATGGGTATGTGTTGAAAGGTTGGGACAGCGGGATATAATTGTACACATTCAGGAAGACGTTCATGCTGCTTCCGTTGAAGGGGCCTTCAAGGAAAACCTTTATATCCATCTTGGGTCCGGGGGGAACCGGGGGTGCCAGCAATCCGAAGAAATCGAGGTACTGCTTCATGAGCTCGTCCCTTGTGGAGGGGAAGGCCCCGTTGTTCAGCCCTCCGAATTCATGACCTGTGCCGATGGTTTTATACGTGCCTGCATCGTAGGCCACGCCAGTGCCGTATGACGGCGACTGGTTCTGAAGGATCTTGAAGGCCGGCGAGAAGGCTTCGATGTGGTCCATCCAGTTGTTTTCACCGGAATACTGGAAACTCATACCCTCGGTAAAGGTACCGGTCTGGCCAAGGACGGTACCCATGTCGCCGCTGCCGTCGCTGATGTCGTTGATTTTGAACATGGGATGAACTGCGGTTTGTGGATCATAGTACCAGGTGTCGCCGCCTTCCATGTAGATCATGCCGCCGTTGTTCAGGTAGTTGGCCAGGGTCTGTCCTTCGGTGGATGTAAGCACATGGTTGTTGGAGTAGATACCCAGGCAGACGAAAACCGAGGAATAGAGGTTCAGGTCAGGCGGGAAGGAGGTGGTATAATCATAGGCCACTCCGTTGGCGGTAATGGATGCCATCATGGCCGGGGATGAGTTGGCGTTGTCATCCAGGTCGAGGATGAGCACCGGTACCTGTCCCACCACGATGCTGAAAGCACTGCTACCCGTGATGCCCATATCTGCATTGACCGTGAAGCTGAAGTTCACCATATGGCCGGCAGGAGTGGAGGATGATGCATCGGCTGTGAAGGTAACCGATGCAGTGGAGCCACCCGGTATATTCCCATAAGCCCCCTGACTCACGGAAACGGTGATATATGGATCGGATTCCGTCAGATAGCCCATTACATTGTAGGCTTCGGATGAGCCTGTGTTTTCAACCTGGACAGTAATCTGCACCGTCTCACCCGGATCCCATTTGCCGTTGTTGTTCCCGGATGGATCGGCCAGCGTGAAGTCCACATACTCCAGCACAGGGGCATGGCCCGGGATAGAGAAGTAGCTCAGCCATGTATTGGTGCCGTCGGTGGCGGATACCTCGAAGGAGGCGTTGTGGCCGTCCGGCAGAGTGTTGGCCACATCATAGGCAAAACCATCAGTAACTGATAAAGTGCCTCCTGCGGCGATGGTGCCGTAAAACTGCGTTCCGTCCGTTATGGTGATGTAAGGATCGGTCGTGGAAAGGGTCACAATGACGTTATTGGCGGCCTGTACCCCCACGTTCTCGACCTCCAGGGTCAGCAGGTTCGTCTCGCCGTAATCCATCAGGCCGTTGCCGTTGCCGCCTGCCACATCATTGATGATGTATGATTTCCTGACCACATAGGGCCCTGTGGGCGGTATCACATCCACCAGGGAGGTGTACCTGAAGTAGTTCTGCAGGGTAACGGTCACCAGCACCTGGTCCGGTGGTGTCTGCCCGGGGATCGTGATGGAGACGGGTGCGCCTGTGCCTGTGGCTGTCCCGATGATCTCACCGTTCACTGTGAGGGCGATCAGTGCACCCACGTTGGCCTGAACATCAAATGTCGTAACTCCCGCATAGAGGATCGGGTTATGGACAACAGTAAGGTTCTGCGGGACTTCGGAATAGACCGTGGAGAATGCGTCCCCGTGGTGGTGGAACAGATTGTAGGTCACTGCCTTGTTGCTGGTGTTGTAGGGCCATGAGGACTGCTGAAGGAAATACTTCCCGGCTGAATTGGCAAAGGCGGGCAGTACACCGCGGGGTGCCGGTGTGCTTCCGTAAGCCGGCATGAAATCGGGCCACATGTTGTCATAGGCGCCCCAGACATAGGTGTCGTTGACGAAGGAATAGGATACTTCAGAGGCTGCAACGATGCCCAGGGCCCCGGAATTCTGACCGTTGTAAGTGTACCGGTGGAACTTCTCAGCGAATACTTCACTGGAATAATTATATTTACCTGTCAGGCAGTTTACAGACCATACGAATGTTAGCTCTGTATTGGTGAGCCCATTGATATTCGAATTGTTATAAGCCGGTTCTCCCCAACCCGTTTCTCCGCCATGGTCGCGGTGCTGGAGCATGAAGCATCCGGAGTTGATGGCATTGTTCACCATAGTGGCATTGCCGCCGCTCCATCCGCCCAGTTCCGCAGGTGTGGCGGGGATATATCCCAGGCCGCTGGGACCGAAATAGTTGACCACTGTCGAGGTATTGGTGGCAGTCGACCAGACAGAACCCGGAGTGCCGCTATAGATGGCATTGATACGCGTCGGGGTTTTACCCTGGACATGCTTCCAGAAACCTCCCACGGTCTCCGAGCAGATCTGGAACCACCGTTCGGTCTGCCATCCCAGTGCAGTGACGGGATGGGCGTAGAAATAGGCACTGGTCGGCGGGTTTCGTTCGTAATTCAGCACCTTGGTCACCATGGTCTGAAGATGCGTGGCATTCTGAGCCGTCATCCTGGCAAAAGTGATATCCGGCATCATGTTACCGGTCACGTCGGCGTAAATATTGTCGGAAACGCAGTAACTGTTGTAAATGGGTGATACAACAGTGCTTCCGGAAGTGCCGTAATCACCAAGCAGCAGTACTGCAACCGGTGGGATGGCCCAGGTGTTGAACGCTGTGTTGACGTAATTCTCGATCGCTGAAGTAGTGTTGCCGCCGATCTCAGTCGTGGTCACAACACCTGTACGGATTCCCTGCAGCGTCCTGAAGCGTTTCAGGGAGTCGGCCCATGCAATGAATATGGGATCATTGGGTGTGATGATGATGTACTCCCAGTCAGGTGTGTCGCTGGGTTGCGGTGGCTTCGAATAGTCGATCTCAGGCATGGATGGCCAGTTCAGCAATGCATCGGAGAGAATGGGGTCAAACCAGCGGCTTCTGAGACGGTCTTCACCGAAATGACCGTTACCGCCCTCGAAGGTGATCTCCACCTGGATGTCCCTGTAAATGATCAGTTCCCGGGTGACGGGATTGTACTGGAAAGGCGTGATGCCGAGCATCACCACGTCCACACCCCTGATCTTGTCCGGGTGGGACAGCTTCACAGGTTCAGCAGGGTAGAAGGCATCCCTGGAATAGAGACGGGCGTTCTTTTTGTATTCCACGGGACCGTTTTCCGTTTCCAGGGGTATCCTGGGAGCCGGTGAAACAAGTATGTTCTCAAGCTTTTCAGTCCTGGAGGCAGTGACTTTTAACGAGGCCACGGCTCCCTGCGGTAATGCAATGTAGCGTCCTGTTCCGGGAAGATCCGGGGCGCCCTCGTCATTGAACAGGAACACATCCGGTATGCGAACCACTTGCATGGTTTCGCCTTCGACCTCGAGGTCGTCAAGATAGATATCAGTAATCGAAAAGTTGATCCTGACATCTGTAGCGGTCTCCCTTTCAACGGAGAATCCATTTTTTCCCCAGCTGTCCGGATAGGAGATGTCCTGGCCTTTTGTCATTGAAGCCAGGAAAAACAAGGTGAAAATTAGGGTAAGGTTGTTTTTCATGATACCTGATGATTATTGATTGAGTAAAACATGTGAACTATCGGGTCAAATGCGGGTTACCAAGCTTTTCTAAGACAAGCCGGGGGGCGGATGCGTTGCATTGAGGCTACGAAAATAATGAAATCCTTTAAGTCAAATATTTATTATTGATCATTGTCCTCAAAGTAACGACATCAGCAGGCAGGCTGAATTTTGCTATTTTTACCCGCTGACATAATCCAAGAGTCATGGGACTGTCGGAGACACTCGAGCGACAAGGCGGCAATCTGTTCCGCTGGCGGGGGCATATCCCCGTGATACTTTTCCTGGCAGTGATCCCGGTTCTCTACTTCAACAGGGACAATGAGATCGTACCGCTGTTCAATCACATGATCACAGCTGCTGCCGTGCTGATCTGCCTGGCAGGATTTGTCGTTCGTGCATGGACGATAGGAACCACCCCGAAGGGAACATCAGGAAGGAATACCCGGGAACAGGTGGCTGAAACA
>JAFGHD010000056.1 GCA_016939365.1 Bacteroidales bacterium
ATACGGATATGTCCGCAGTCGTTACACCGCTCCACATGGCCGCCTAAGGCCGCTGTACGGCACGTCTCGATGGCACGGAGGACTCGCCGGTAATGGCCGTTGGGATGATACCGCTCAGCATACGCCTGCCCGAACCGGCGGACGATGTCCGCCAGTTCAACAGGAGAAGCGCTCATAGCCCGTAAATCGTGTGGCGGAAGTAGCTCTTGCTGGGCGAGGAAGTTTTCAGCATGCCGTACAGGTAGTCGTTGATCTGCTCCATCGACAGGTGCACGGGATCGATGCCGAAGTGCAGGGCCACCTTGGCCACAGGCTCCGGCTGTAGTTGGTAATGGCACTGTGGCTGCGCTGCAGCAGCGTCAGGTGCCGTTCAAACTCCCGGCCGCATACAAAAATTTATAAACCAAAAATAAAATACTTGTGAGATATACTTTTATAATATACTTTTGCAGTAAAAAAATCTTAGTAACATGAAAAATGTATCATTGAAAATAGACGACTCAATTTTTGGAGAGACCGAAAAAATTCTCTCCAAAATCAAAAAACCTCGAAACAGATATATAAACGAGGCAATTGACTATTATAATAAGTTACAAAAGCGAATTCTAATCGAAAACAAACTGAAAAAGGAATCAGGAATGGTTATGAATGATTCAATGTCTGTATTAAAGGAATTCGAGGATATAGACTATGCAAACTAAACAATTCGAAATTTGGATTGCAGATTTAAATCAAAAGATTGGGACAGAGCCAGGAAAGACCAGACCAGTTGTTGTTGTTCAGACTAATTTGTTGAATAAAATTCCTCATCACTCAACCATTATTTGTCCAATTACAACGAATATAAAAAATGACTCGGAAATATTAAGAGTACATTTACAAAAAGGGATAGGGAATTTACACCAAGACTGCGACATAATGATTGACCAAGTAAGAGCAATTGATAATAACAGACTAATTAAAAGGACTGGAAAATTATCGAGAGAACTAAGTGATATTATCAAAAATAACTTAAAAATAGTATTGGACCTTGAGTAAAGCACGACGGCATAACAAATAGGACTTAAACGCAGTCTTGCCACATAAGCTGACTGTTCGCAAAGAAGCCTTGTTCATTGAAAGAGTTTATTCAGGAAGGCAGATGCTCCTTTATCCTTGAAATGGCGGGGCTTCGGAGCACAAGGCTTTAGTAATGCAAAGGGATCACCCGTTGTGAGTGAAGGAATACGGATGCAAAATGGCTCATTCAGTGACCATCCGGACGGAACAACCCCCGGCTCCCATAGCATGCGGGGTTTTACCCACCCATAAACCTTTGCGTGAAACAGCAAACAAAAAAATGCGGCTTCTCATACGAAATAATAAATGTTCTGAGTTTTACAATATATATCATGCGGAGCATGAATCATGAAAACAATAAAAACAGATGAGGAGTGGTTGAAGAAACTGCTTCCTGAAGGCTTTCCCTATCCATCATCAACTATCATAAGCGGTCCCGGGGGGACAGGTAAGCCATTGGTTGAATTAGCCCTGGTCGCCCGATGGCTGAAGTCCGGGGGATCTCTGATTGGCGTCCCTTTGCAATATCCCAATATGGAGTTTGTGAAAACTGCTCTGAAAAAACTCTACAATATTGACCTTCAGGAATATCACCGGCAAACTGCCATGATCCAGCTTGACCTGACCATCAGTGAATACGATGATGCAAATGGTAATGTGCTAAAAGCCAACCTGTTAAAACCGGAGATATGGAACAAGGTAATCGAAAAAGCGGACAGTATGATTGAAAAGGGAGATATGGGAACTATGATTTTTGGATCCGCCCTGAACTTACTTCTGTTCTCACCCACATACAAGGATGAAGTGATAAAGAATATTGAATACATCATCAAAAATGATAAAAGCAAAACATACCTCTTTTCCGTAAGCACAAGTGCATTCGCAGATAAAATTGAACTTTGGGAAAAAGCAGCAGACAATTTGATGTTTACCAGAATGGAAAAACCGATGCGACTGTTCTGCAGCGTCTCCAGGATGCTGGAAGTTGGTTTTTCAAAAGAGGAGATCGATGTTCCCATATCACCGGAAGCACTGATGGAGATCAAGAAAGTAGCAGAGATGACAAGAAAAAGGATCATACCGGAAATGATGAAGATCTGACTGCTTTTTTTGTGACTGATCAAGTGACTGTTTGAATTTCTCATAAATCATCGCTGAATTTGATGCCCATTTCTGAGATCACCGGGCTGATTTTCCCCGTGCGGAAACGGATTGAAATAAATTCCAGACCTTTGTTTCATGGCAAGACAATTTAAATGACCCCAGAAAGCCGTAAAAGCCGCAATGCTATGTCAGATCCTGTAACGATGAGGGGTTTTTTGGCCATACTGCTTATCTTCCTTACCACACAAGGATTCGCCCAGTACAAATATGAAAAGGAATTCCGCATCCATGAAAATGAAGTTCCGGAAAATGCCATACTCTTTGTCGGTTCAATGGATTTCGGCACAAAGATCAAATGGTACAAGGAAACCGGTATCGAAAAAATATCCTACGAGGCCAAAACCAACTACAACGGTAGAAGACACAGCATCGAATTTTCTGAGGATGGTTCATTTGAGGATATCGAAATTGAGATAAGACCGGATGAAATACCTTCTGAAACCTTTACAAGGATAACGGAGTACCTGGCCTCTGCACACGGCAGATATTCGATTGACAAGGCCCAGATTCAGTATTCAGGCGATCCGGCCCTGGTCAAGGAGTTTTTCCGGAACAGGGGAACCGCTCATGCCATTGAAAGCCGTTTCGAAATTGTGATTTCGACCCGGGTCGAAGGAAACTATACGATGCTTGAATTACTCTTTTCAGAAAACGGTGACCATGTTCGCAGTTCAAAGGTCATCATCAGGAGCACAGACAATATTGAATACTGACGTGAAGCGGACCTTATTGTTTTTCCTCCTGTTCATCCCGGCCTCCCTTGTTTCCCTTGCCCAAAGCAGCTGTCAGCTCGGGCTTTTGCCGGCGCTGAACGTCAACAGTAAATTTTCGAACGACTGGTCGATGAATTTCAAGGCGGAATCCAGACAGGCATTGATCCGGGACGATTTCAGATATGATTACCTGTTGACCGACCTGTCTTTGGCTGCTGCGAAAAAAACCGGCATCAATACCACGGTTGCCGCAGGGTATCTGGTGAGAGTTGAAGGTGAAGAGATGAGTCATCGGGCCATTCAGCAGGTCAGCCGTGTCAAAAGGTACTCAAATTTCAGGCTGGCCCACAGGCTGTCAGCGGACCAAACATTCAGCAAAGATGATTACACGGAATTCAGGTTCCGGTACAGATTGTCCGCAGAAATCCCATTGGCCGGCCAATCCCTTGATCCGGGGGAATTTTTCCTGAAGCTGAACAATGAATATCTGAATTCGATCCTGCATAAGGTTTACGATCTGGAAATCAGGGGCGGGACATTCATCGGTTATGCCTTGTCTTCGGACATTAAACTTGAACTGGGAATGGATTACAGGGCAGATTCATTTATTGACGGCAATCCAAGACATCGATACTGGATCGGTTTAAATTTTTATCAATCCATCCGGAACTGACCAGTAATGTATTGATATTCTGAGGTTTGTATTTTGAGGAGGAGCCGGATGAACTGATCCGTGACTATCTGGGATGTGGGATCGGTTTCAGGCAGTTCTTCAAAGATTACAAAATGCCCAGCGGGAGTTGGCTGCAGAGAGGATCGGGATTGTTGTCCGGGCATATGAAGGGAGATAAAGGCCATCAGGAGAACCGCCGGGGATCGTCCTTACAGGCAACCACCGGGAAGGTCGGGAACTGCCGGATATCAGCTCTATCTGGCTTCAGTAGGCCTTCCCCGACTTATCGATCATGGGCACGAAACGTACCGGGATGACCTCCTTGTCGCGGAGCCTGCCGTCTGATTTTTTAAGCAGGATCAGCTCCTGCGACCATGCTTTCCCGACGGGGATGACCATCCGTCCTCCTTCGGCAAGCTGTTCCCTGAGGGGCTCGGGGACATGGGTCGGTGCGCAGGTGACGATGATGGCATCGAACGGGGCCTGCTCCGGCCAGCCCTGGTAACCGTCGCCGATGCGCACACTGACATTCCGGTAGCCCAGCCGGTGTAACACTTCTTCAGCACTCTTCCCCAGCGACTCGAATATCTCCATGGTAAAGACGCTGTCGCATATCTCGGCCAGCACTGCGGCCTGATAGCCCGAGCCCGTGCCCACTTCCAGTACCCGGGAGGATTTGCCGAGGTCGAGTACTTCGGTCATCAGTGCCACGATATAGGGCTGTGAGATGGTCTGATCCTCGCCGATGGGCAGTGGGTGATCCTCATAGGCCAGGTGCCGCAGCTCCGTTGGCACGAACTGGTGCCTTTCGACCCGGCGCATGGCGCGAAGCACCTCCGCATCCCTCACACCACGGGCTTCGATCTGCCACTTCACCATATCCCCGCGCAGCCTTTCATAATCGTCTTTTGCGGGCTCCTGCGAACTGCAATGTGTACATGCCATCATCACGAACAGGATTGTAACAGAATGCCATCCGGCTTTTCCCCCGATTCCCGGAATGATGAAATCCATGGTGCGGTCATTTTAGTATACGGGTCCTGAGCGGCATGGTTTTCTTATTATCCATTTCGCTGTAAAGGATCTTCATTTGCCGGCACGGGCCGAACGTAAGCCTGTGAAACGGGGTCAGGCCGTACGTACCAATGGCCTTCAGATGTCCCGGGGTGGGGTATCCCTTGTTCCGGTCCCATCCGTACTGCGGATGCTGCAAATGCAGTCCGAGCATGTATCCGTCACGGGACACCTTGGCCAGGATGGAGGCGGCGGAGATGGAGAGGCAGGTGCGGTCACCCCCGATGATACACCTGTGGGGTATGTCCCGGAAAGGGATGAAGCGGTTCCCGTCAACGAGGATCATCTCCGGAACCACATGCAATTCCCCGAGTGCCTTGTGCATGGCATGGATCGAGGCCTTCAGGATGTTCATCGCGTCGATCTCTCTGTTATCGGCCGAAGCCACGGACCATGCCAGGGCATCCTTCCTGATCTCCGCAGCCAGCTCCTCCCTTTGCCTGGCTGTAAGCATCTTGGAATCCCTGATCCTGTCATTCCGGTAATCCGGCGGCAGGATCACGGCTGCGGCGAACACCGGGCCGGCCAGGCATCCCCTTCCCGCCTCGTCACAGCCGGCTTCGAGAAGGTTGCCGCGGTTATATCCGTTTAACATCCCCATATCAGGATACTGATCGTCCCCAAAATCCGTTGGCCAGCATCAGGCAGGCGCCTGCCACCAGGAACAGGTCCCACCAGAAGGTTTTTCTGAGCTCAGCAATGTGCTTTGCCGTCAGAGCCGAAAGTGGCAGCATTGCCATGGCAACAGTCCCGGAGGGCAGGCCTGCCACGAAAACCACCGTGGCTGCAGAGACTACCCCGTACCAGACCAGCGCCCAGGTCCTCTTCCGGATGGAGATGATTTGTTCTCCTATCCCCGGCAGCACTTTCATCAATGCAATGAGCGTCAGCAGTCCCATCCAAATATACAAAGAAAGCGTGAGTCCTGATACGTCTTCCGTCCATCCCGCCCAGCGGATCGTTTGTTTCATGATCGCTTCGGGCAGGAGTTGCCTGTCAGTCAGGAACGCCCACACTCCATAATAGACCAGCGGGAGCATCCAGCCCAGGGTCAGGATGACCCATTCGCGCCAGTGGTTCAGCCTGTAAACAATAAAAGTGAACAGTACTGCCAGGATCAGGGCCACGGTATGGATATCGACCCACGATGCCAGAGAGATCAGCATGCCTGCTGAAAACACCTTCTGATAGGGCTCTTCCAGGGAGTAGATCACCAGTATCTGGTCCATGGCTGCGATAAGAAGAAAATTGGCCAGCAGCATGGGATACATCATGGTCAGGGAAGGGTGGTGGCTCATCAGAAGGATAAAGATGAACGCTCCGTGAAGCGAGTTCCTGGGCAGGAGCTGATGTCTGATGAGTACCAGGTTGACCAGGAAGGCCTGTATGAGCATCATACACAGCGCCAGTATCCGAGGCAGGAGAGACCGGGTGCCGGGCAGCAGGTCACCGATCCGGCCGGTGATCCCCTCCGGGGATATCCCGGCTGTGCGGCTTGTCAGCTCTGGCAGCCAGAGCAAGATCCCCAGCAGGATCAGCAGGCCATACTGGAAGGTATAGCTGTACCTGAAGAGACGGATCAGCATGGTGGGCAGGGTAAAGGATACCGGTCAGCCGGCAAGGATGTCACGGCCCAGGTCTTTTCTGTAATACTTTCCTTCAAAGGTGATCTTTTCCGCATTGCGGTATGATACATCCAGGGCTTCCTGTATCCCCGAGGCCATGGATGTCACGGCAATCACACGCCCGCCGCTGGTAACGAGACGGCCGTCAGCCTCATCCCTCCGCGTCCCGGCATGGAACAGCAGGCTGCCCGCAACCTCTCCGGTACCCAGGATCGTTTTCCCTTTCTCGTATGACCCGGGATAACCCCTGGATACCAGCATCACGGCTGCGGCATAACGCGGATCGATATCGATGGTGACGGATCCGAGCCTGTTGCAGGCAACGGCATCGAACAGCTCCAGGATGTCCGTCCGTATCCGTGGTAACACCGCTTCCGCCTCCGGGTCACCCATCCTGACATTATACTCGACCACGAACGGATTTCCCCCGACGTTCATCAGTCCGAAAAAGATAAAGCCCTTGTATCCGGGCAGGTCGTTGCGGATGCCTTTCATGGTCGGTATGATGATCCGGCGCTCCACCTTTTGCATGAAGGCATCGGTCACGAAAGGCACGCCGGAGATGGAGCCCATTCCGCCCGTATTGGGACCGGTGTCCCCCTCCCCCACCCTTTTGTAGTCCTTGGCAGGAGGCAGTATCCTGTAGGAGAAACCGTCGGTCAGCACGAACACGGAGCACTCTACGCCATCCAGGTACTCCTCGATGACCACCTTGCGGGAGGCTTTACCGAAGCTTCCGCCGGCCAGCATCTTGTCCAGCTCGTCCGAAGCCGTTTCCAGGTCGGGGCAGATGAGGACACCTTTCCCTGCCGCCAGCCCGTCGGCCTTGAGGACATAAGGCGGGGTTAGTGTCTGCAGGTATCTCTGTCCGTTGGGCAGCGTGTCCCGTGTGAAGGTCTTGTACTGTGCGGTAGGGATGTTGTATTTGGCCATGAAGCCCTTGGCGAAGTCCTTGCTTCCTTCGAGCATGGCCGCCCTGCGGTCGGGCCCGATCACCGGGATGCCTGCGAGATCAGGATCAGACCGGAAAAAATCGACAATGCCATTGACCAGCGGTTCCTCAGGACCGACAACCACCATACCGATCTTTTTGTCCCGCACGATATCCCGGATAACACTGAAATCATGGATATCGACGGAAAGGTTTTCCCCGTGAAGGGAGGTGCCCCCGTTGCCGGGAGCCGTGTACAGCCTTTCCAGCAATGGACCCTGTGACATTTTCCATGCCAGGGTATGCTCCCTGCCGCCGCCACCGATGATCAAAACGTTCATTATGCGTTTTTTTACAAAAATAGGGGTAAGAATTCAGAATTCAGAATTTAGCAGTCAGAAGTTTTGGAGGGGCATATCGGGTGTCAGCTCATGCCCCTCTGCCTTTTGATCTGGTCATAGGCGGCATTGACCTCCTGGAACTTCTCCTTGGCGGCCTTCTGCACCTCATCACCCAGGTGGCTCACCTTGTCGGGATGATATTTGACCGCCATCCTGCGGTAGGCTTTCTTCACCTCTTCGTCCGATGCTTCCGGACTGATCTCCAGTATCTTGAAGGCCGAATCGACACCCTTGAAGAACATGGCCCTGATGGAGGTGTAGTCGTTTGTCCTGATCCCCAGCAGGTCGCTGATGTTTCCGATCATCTCCACCTCGGAGGCATGCACCTGTCCATCCGCCCTGGATATCCCGAAGAGGTAATGGATCAGTTGCAGGCGGGAGCTGTAATCCATGTATTGCCTGATCTGGCCGGCGACCGCCCTGATGTCGACCTGCTTCTTCAGTACTTCCCGGAGCACAATCAACTGCTGGGCGGCGATCGCTTCACCGAACTGTTGCCGGAGGAACTGCCTGACATAATCGAGTTCTGACTTCACCACCTTCCCGTCGGCTTTCATTACGGCGGCCGAAAGGATCAGCAGGCTGGCTGCAAAATCGCCGGGCTGGGTCCGTGGTGCGGTGCCGCCGGTGGGTTGCCCTTCGCCCTTGTATTCAAATGTGCCGCTCTGCATGCCGTCATACATGGCTCCGAAAAGAAATCCAAGGATGCCACCGATGGGACCACCCAGGGCCCATCCCAGCCCGCCACCGATCCATTTTCCGTATTTCGCCATCTGAAAAAGCTAATGTATTTGTGTGTGATCAGGATGCCACAAAAATATAAAAAACAAAGCCTGCAGGAAGAGAAGTCCCGCAGGCCTGATTTAGAATGGAACATCCCGGTACTATCCGATCATTTCGCTTACGGGCAGGCCGTATTCCTCCTTCATCCGGATATTGACCGTTTCAAGCTGGTCGAGGATGGGGTTGTAGATTTCCGGGATCACCGGGATATGAACGCCCTTGACGGAAATTTTCCCCTGGAGGATCATGTCGACCCCCATGGCAGCAGGCAGGGCTACCGTCCTGGCCACTGCAGTATCTGTGGCAGGGGTGCCGAAGTCGAGCATGGATGATTTGATCACCTCCC
The DNA here is from genome assembly GCA_016939365.1 of Bacteroidales bacterium. Lineage (GTDB taxonomy): Bacteria > Bacteroidota > Bacteroidia > Bacteroidales > JAFGHD01 > JAFGHD01. The sequence continues at coordinate 8,770 of JAFGHD010000056.1, forward strand.
TTTTCCCTCCGGGATATGATGCGAGGAAGACATGCTGCATGACCACCATATCGCGTTCCTGCTGCCCGATCATCATCTTGCCGATCATCAGGTCCGATGTGATCTCGAAAGGCGTATCCTCCTTCCTGTTCATGGGCTTGTCATCGAAGAGTCCGAGCCATTCGACGGCATCCAGGGCATAGGCATCCACGGGAACATTCAGGTATCCGGCCGCTTTGCTCCTGATATCCCGTGCATCCCGGGCCCCGATCAGCATGGCGACCATATCAGCATATGTCTTACCTGTGAAGTCGTATTTTTCATCGGTGATCAGTTTCAGAGCCTTCATGGCATCCAGTGATTCGCACCAGCCGGGATGCCGGAAGGTACCCCGGTACATGGTCTTCGCCTCCCCGATGCCATATAGCTCTATATAGGGCATGGAATCCCTGTTGGGATATATCTCCAGCCGGCCCACACCGGGAAACTCACTCGAGATGGGATTCTTGAAGAGGTCCTGGGGCGGGATGTATACCTGCTTGCCCTTGCGAAGGAAGTTACCGTCGTTGTTGCTGGCCATCACCACCCCCTTAGGGCTCCAGGAGAATTTGTAATTGAAGGGATTGTCGCATGCTTCCGGGGCGGGCAGGGCGCCACATAGGGAATAGAACTCCTCGACCTTACCTCCCTTGTCATGGACATGATGGATGATCCTCATGGCGGACATGTGGTCGATGCCGGGATCCAGTCCCAGCTCATTGAGGATGATGATCCCGGCTGCCCGGGCCTCCCCGTCAAGCGCTTTCATCGCAGGTTTGACATACGAGGTGGTCACCATGTTCTTCCGGTGACGGATGCACATCTCAGCAACCATTACATGATGTGCGTAAGGCAGAAGGCTTACCGTGAGGTCATGCTCCCCCACCAGGCGGTCCAGAGTGGCTTTGTCATCCACCGTCCATGCCAGTGACCGTCCGTTGGGATGCCCCCCGATCATGGCATCGGCCTTCGATCTCGTCCTCGTGGCCACAGTGACACCATAACCCTTGTCCAGCAAATACTTTACGATGGGCCTGACTACCATGCCCGCACCCAGAATCAATACTTTCTTCATTTCAATGTTTTTTTCAGGTTCCAGAGGCTGCGAAATTATAATTATTCCATGCAACGGAAGAATGGCCGGTTGATTTTTCCGCTCTCTTCCCTGGTAATGTAAAAAGTTCATATCTTTCCGCAAACATTCCAGATTCAGGATATGACAAAAGAACAATGGACCCGCCGTGAGGCGATCCGGGCACTGGGTCTTGCGGGCCTGGGCAGCGCTTTTCCCCTTTCGGGATTCACCCGGATGATCAACCGGGATTATTACATGCCGGCTTCGTTCTTCCAACCGGAGAAGCCGGTCACGTGTATCGTGCTGGGGGCAGGTAACCGGGGCAACGTGTATGGCAACTATGCCGTGAAACACCCTGAGCAGATGCAGGTGGTGGGAGTGGCGGAACCCATACCGCTCAGGCAACAACGTTTCGGTGAAAAGCACGGCATACCGGAAGAGCGGCGGTTTGTAACCTGGGAACATGTGTTCAAACGGGAAAAATTTGCCGACGCCGTGATCATCACCACGCCCGACCATCTTCATTACGGGCCGGCCATGCAGGCCCTGGCCATGGGATATGACCTGCTTCTTGAAAAGCCGATCGCCCAGCGATGGAGCGAGTGCCGGGATATTCTGCAGCTGGCCGGGAAGAATGACCGCATCGTGGCCATATGCCATGTGTTGCGATATGCACCCTATTACCGGAAGATCAAAGAGGAGATCGAATCGGGCGTACTGGGGGATATTGTCAGCATCCAGCACATGGAGCCGGTTCAGCATATTCATATGTCCCACTCATTCGTCAGGGGTAACTGGAGGAATGAGGCGGAGTCCAATCCCATCCTGCTGGCCAAGTCATGTCATGATCTGGACATGCTGGTTTGGTGGAGCGGGCGCTCATGCCGCTATGTCTCTTCCTTCGGCTCTCTCAGGCTGTTCCGGGAGGAGAATGCGCCGGAGGGCAGTACAGCCCGGTGCACCGATGGATGCGCGGTGGAGGCGCAATGCCCCTATTC
>JAFGHD010000057.1 GCA_016939365.1 Bacteroidales bacterium
AATACCGGCAGAATCCGGCTGTGCAGGGAGGTGGTCACCGAGCGCGATCTGTTCAACTGCCACGGGACATTTTATGAACTGCCTGCGGAAAATGCAGATGGTTTTGCCAAAATCAGACCGGTGGCTTCGCATAACCTGCGTATCCATGATTATACTTCCTACCGGGGTCTACTGATCATGACCGGTATTAAACCTGCGGAAACGGTGGATAACCCTCATATTATCTGCTCAGAGGATGGAAATGCCGCTGTCTGGGCCGGCGTGATCGATGACCTGTGGAATCTGGGGAAGCCGACCGGGCATGGAGGTCCCTGGAAGAACACGGCGGTCAGAGCAAATGCCCCATCCGATCCTTACCTGATCGGGTTTTACGACCAGAAAGAATTGAGTCTGTCCCATTCAGCAGCCGAACCGGTCATATTTACCATTGAAGTTGAACCGGTGGGCCATGGACCCTGGATGAAATGGAAAGAAGTGATCGTGAAACCAGGTGAAACCTTTATGCATCGGTTTTCTGATTCATTCCAGTCCCGATGGATCCGTTTTACCGTAGATAAAAGCTGCCAAGCTACAACCTGGCTTGACTATAAATAAGTTGTGGTCATGTGTAAATGCTATAAGAATTTAAAATCAGTACATAATTTAATTTCATGAGAAGACTAACCGGACTATTTGTCATACTTCATTTTCTGTTCATTCCAAACCTGTTCTCCCAGCAGCCGAAAGAATATCTGAAAATAAGCGGGGTCTATCCTCATTTGTCCGTATATAATCCCGGTGACGGTTTACTGTGTGAAGGAAACGGAAACGAATGCGGCATAGGGGCTGTGGTACCCTGGGCCGGGAAATTATGGCTCATCACATACTCTCCCCATTGCCCTGAAGGCAGTTCAGACAAACTATGGATCATAGATGGTGATCTGAACCTGAAAATCCACCCTGCCAGCATTGGAGGAACACCGGCCAACCGGCTTATCCATAAGGAATCGGACCAGTTGATTATCGGACCCTATTTCATCGATAAAAAAGGGAATGTGAGGGTGGTTCCCTATACCGAGATGCCTGGAAGGCATACAGCTACCGCCAGGCATTTGACAGATCCCGGGAACATGGTCTATTTCCAGGATATGGAAGGGAAGTTGTATGAGGTAAATGTGCATTCACTGGGCGTCCATAAATTATTTGAAAAACCTGTCCCAGGCTGGCATGCCAAGGGCGCATACACGTCTCAGGGCCGGTATGTCATGGCAAACAACGGGGAACATGAGGTATTTGATATCGATCCCCGATTATTACAGGCTGGAAGGTCCCCACAAAGTGATGAAGACATAGGTGTGCTAGCCGAATGGGATGGGAATGAGTGGCGGATCATCGAGAGAAAACAATTCTGCGATGTCACAGGGCCGGGTGGCATCTATGGATATGAAAACAGGGATGAACCGATCTGGAGTATTGGCTGGGACAAACATTCGGTCATTTTAAAGCTATTGGATGAGGGCATATGGCATACATACAGGTTGCCAAAGGCAACACATACTTACGATCATTTAGGCGGATGGTATACTGAATGGCCAAGGATCCGTGAAACAGGGGGTGGAAAAATGCTCATGGATATGCATGGGATGTTCTACGATTTTCCAAAAACTTTTTCTGCTTCAAATACCTCAGGGTTGAAACCAATATCAAGCCACCTGCGAATCATTCCCGATTTTTGTGAATGGAACGGGCAGCTGGTGCTTGCATCTGATGAAACCACACTGGGATTAAATGACTTTGCAGGCAGGTCACAATCGAATCTGTGGTTTGGAAAAGCAGAAGAACTTGGATCCTGGGGCCCAGCCTCTGGCTGGGGAGGATGCTGGATCCAGGATATGGCATATAAAGATGTACCTTCTGATCCATTCCTCATGAATAACCCAGGAAGAGCGGTACTTCACCTGGTCAATCATGCTGAGCATCCGGTTATCATAATCATTGAGCAGGATTCAGCTGATCCAGGCAAGTGGGAAGCATTTGATGCCATTCAATTGGATCCCCGGGGTTATACGAATTATTTATTTCATGTAAATATACCCATGAACTGGATTCGCCTGAGAACGGATCGTGATTGCAGGATCACCGCATATCTGCATTTCAGTCACGTCAGGGAATATTCGGATGAGGAAAAGCAAATCTTCAACGGTCTGGCCGATGTTAATGAAAAGGCAATCGCAGGGATGATACGGCCGGCATCAAAGAATATGAACTTACAATTCCTTGAACTTACCGGAGGGGTGCCTCGGTACCTGGAAGTGAATGAAAATATCTCATTTCTGATTCCCGGAAAGGATTTGTCGGACGAGGTTGTGGAAGTATGTGAATTCAGGGCTGATTTTAAGGTAGATGAAGCATCTGTAAAAATGAGCGAAAACGGTAAAACCTGGCGCTTACCCAAAACAGATCCCTCATACGACAGAGAGTTTGTAACGGGATGGCCACGAGGAATCAGGGAAATTGAAACGCAAAGGTACATGATGAATATCCATGGCACATTTTATGAGAAACCCAGGGAAGCAGGCATGTCCGGAATCAGGCCTGTATGCACGCATGGGAAACAGATCATCGACTTCTGTTCTTGGCGGGGATTATTAGTATTCAGCGGTATTTCAGAAAATGCAAAGAACGATGGCCATGTTTTCAGGTCAGGGAATGGAATAACGGGCTTATGGTTTGGAGCCGTTGACGATATCTGGAAATTAGGAAAACCTGTCGGATCAGGGGGACCCTGGAAAAATACCAGGGTCAATGCCGGGGAGCTTTCGGATCCGTACCTGATGACGGGTTATGATAAAAAGACATTGTGGCTTGAAGCAGACAAGGATGTTGAAATTGGAGTTGAAATAGATTTTGACCATCATGGGTGGTATCATTACAAGACCTTTAAAATTTCCGCGGGAGAGAGGTTTGAATATTTGTTCCCGGAGGGATTCAGTGCCCACTGGATTCGTTTCCGATCGAGTAATGCATGTGTAATTACGGCAAATCTGGTTTATCAGTAGGTTCAGAATGAAAACATGTTATCTGTATGGTTTAATCTTAGGCTTTACCATTGTTGGAGGAAGCATTTACAGCTGTCATGGAAACACATTGACACGGAAACAGCCCAACATTGTACTGATTGTTGTGGACGACCTGGGTTATGCCGATATGTCGTGCACGGGATTGGCCGATGATGTTAAAACACCGAATATTGATCAG
>JAFGHD010000058.1 GCA_016939365.1 Bacteroidales bacterium
GTGGAGCATAGGGGAGTCGAACCCCTGGCCTTTAGACTGCCAGTCTAACGCTCTAGCCAACTGAGCTAATGCCCCTTGTGAAAGAACCTCATCACTGCCTTTCATGTGGAACGCAAAAGTAGTAAATAAATGTAAATTTACCCCATTTACATCCCGTTTTTTTATGGAGAAAAGGCTTTTCACCGCCATCCATATACCTGCACAGGCCGCCCTGAAGGATTTCTATGCCGGGATCAGGGAGACGCTGGGGTCGGAACGCATCCGCTGGGTGGACACCGGACAGCTGCATCTTACACTGAAGTTTTTCGGCGGGACGGATGAATCGCTGGTTCCTTTGATCAGCAGGATCACCCACTCCGTGGTTTCAAATCACGGGGCGTTCAGCATGACCATGAAAGGCATGGGTGTTTTCGGCAGCCGGTATGATCCCAGGGTGATCTGGCTCGGATTCGACACCAATGAGAGGATGAGCCTGCTGGCCGATGAGCTTCTGGACGCCCTGGCAAGGGAAGGTTTTCCACGGGACCGGCAGAATTTCTTGCCCCACCTGACCATCGGCAGGATCAAGGGGCTGAGGGACAGGGAACTGCTCAGGGAGCTGACAGATACCCACCGTGACACACCACTTCAGAAGGTGGAGGTGAGGGAGCTGATCCTTTTTGAAAGCATCCTCCACCGGCACGGGCCGGAATATATCCCTCTGGAGGTTTTCCCTCTCACCTCGCCGGGTGAAAGAGGCAGGTGAGCAGATAACCACCGTCTGAACTGCTTTGCAGGTCAGCCGGATTCACTCATATTTGATGGCATTGACCGGATTCCCGGAGGCCGCCCTGACGATATAATAGCTCACCGCTCCCAGGCCGATGACGAGGGCGGCCAGTCCGGCTGCCACGAAAGCCTGCCATTGCGGCGGGATATGGTACACGAATGTGTCTTTCAGCCAGATGTCGAGCCGCCACCAGGCCACAGGAGCAGCCACGACAAAAGCGATCAGTATCAGCAAGGCAAACTCGCGGTAAAAAAGGTAGAGGATGTCGGGGACACCTGCACCCAGCACCTTCCGGATGCCGACCTCCTTGGTACGCTGTTCGGTGATGAAGGACGACAAACCCAGCAGGCCGAGCAGCGCAATGAAGATGGCCAGCAGTGTGGCGATACTGAACAACCTGCCCAAGTTTTTCTCCGAGGCATACATGTTGTCGTACACATCGGTGATGAACTCATAATGAAAAGGTCTGTTGGCTCCGAACCCGGTCCAGGTCTTCCCCATATGCTCCAGGGCCTCCTGCTTCCGGCTTCCGTCGATACGGCACAGCATGAAAAAACCGGGATCGTGGGCAATGAACATGATCATCGGTTCCACCTTGTTGTGAAGCGACTTGAAATGAAAGTCCCTGAATACGCCGACCACCTTCATCATCCGTCCGCCCGATCCGTCGATCTCGAAGTTATGCTGTATCCTCTTCCCGATGGGATCATCCTCCCAGCCCAGCGTTTTCATCGCGGTTTCATTGATCAGCAAGGCCTCCTCGCTGTCGGTGCCCATCAGTCTGTCCAAATTCCTGCCCTTGATGATCTCCAGGCCCAACAGATCGACCAGATGAAAATCGGACTGGTTGATGATCATGGTGAACTCATCCATCCCTTCCTCCTTCTCGACGCGGACCACCTGGATCCACTGGATCCGTCCGGGCACGCCCGAGGTGCTGCTGGCCGAGAGGATGGCAGGATTCAACAAAAGTTCATTCCTGAACGGCTCCGCCTTTTTCCTGAATGTGGTGTCCTGCATCTCAAGTGCGACCAGGTTCTGGCTATCGAATCCCAGATCGGTTCTGCGGAGGAAATTCAGCTGGTTGGAGACCGAGATGGTGGCGATGATCATGAGGATCGCTATGAAGAACTGGACAAAGACCAGTATCCTCCGGAGCATGCCTCCCGACCGGGCCGTCCCGGACCTGCTGCCCTTGAGGACAGCCACCGGGTCGAAAGAAGAAAGATACAGGGCGGGATAGCTGCCGGACAGGAATCCCGTTAACAGGGTAAGCAGCAGAAGGCCTGCGTATATTTCCGGGTTTTGGCTAAGGGCTGTATTGATCTGCTTGCCTGACAACGAATTGAACTCGGGAACAAAAAGGATTACAAGCAGGATCGCAATGCACATGGCGATCAGAGCCATGAACAGCGACTCACCGATGAACTGCCTGATGAGCATCCCCCTGTGCGCCCCGATCACCTTTCTGACACCCACCTCCCGGGACCTTCCCGCCGAACGGGCGGTAGCCATGTTCATGTAGTTGATCACTGCAATCAGCAGAATGAATACTCCCACAGCAGAAAAAATATAGATATAGGCAACGTTGCCTGTTGGGAGTTCCGCTGAGAGTCCCTGTCTGAAGTGAGTCCTTGCAAGGGGGGTGGACATCAGGCTGAAGGTGCCGTTCACCTGATCACCCACCGGTTTCATGTATTTCTCGTAAAACCCGGCGAACTTGCTGTGAACCGACTCCATCAGCGCATTTTCACGCAGCATGAGAAAGGTAAATACACCGATGTTCCAGAAATTACCCGGCTCCATGCTGTTGAACCGCTCCACACCCCTGCGTTCCGCCATTGTCGAAGCCGAGATCAGGCCGTCAAACTTCAGGTGGGAATTGCCTGGCAGGTCACGGATCACGCCTGTGACCTTATACTGTGACCCCGATCCCGAAGTGATGATCTTACCCATGGGGTCTTCATCCCTGAAATATTTCCGCATCATCTTCTCCGTCAGAACCATGCTGTAGGGTTCCGTCAGGCACCGTCCGGGGTCACCCATCAGGAACTCATGGGTAAAAACCCGGAACATGGTGGAGTCGGCCATCCAGAAACCCTCCTCGTAATACTCCCTGTCCAGGTAACGAAACAGGGCGTTCCCCACATCGGTCATCCTCACAAACTCCTCCACCTCCGGGAACTCCAGCTTCAGGGCCGGGCCCATCGGTATGGGCACGATCGCGAACATGTCATGGACATTGTTGATCGAATAGTCGGATTCGATCCGGTAAATCCGGTCATGCCGGACATGATGCCGGTCATAGGTCAGTTCATCGCGCACATAAAACAGTATGAAGAGCGCCGAAGCCAGGCCCACCGATAATCCGGTGATGTTGAGCACGGTGTAGAACTTGTTCCGGATGATGTTCCGGTAAAGGCTCCTGAGGTAGTTCCTGAACATGTGGCTTTTAATTTGGTTATGAGACGTTTAGGGAAAACATAAGTTACACATTCATCACCGGAAAGTTGTACTTCCCGCAGCGTCATTTGCTGATCCGATATGAAATCTTGGCCAGGAATATGTTATGCGGAACGATCCCGAACAGCCGGTCCATATCCGGTCCGAAACGGAATCTTCCCAACTCCTCATATCCGTCCCGTGACTGGCTCCAAACAAGGTATACCGATGATCCGGGCATGTATTCCCATCTTGCAACGAAGTTCGACCTGAACTCGAAGACATTGAAATCAGGCTTCTCAAAACTGTAATCCACTGAACCGTCCAGATCCTCATCGATCAGATAGGTATTCCCGTTTTCATCATAATGGATTTCATCGCCTTTGAAAATGTGAAACCGGTCAGAGTATCTGTCGGCCATCGGATCGGTCACCCTTTTGAACTCGGAGTATTCCCCGCCGAAAAGAAATGGCTGTCCCCAGAACTGAAGGGAGAGGTCGGGTGTGAGGCTGAGGCTGATCCGAAGGTCTGCGCTGAGCATTTCCCGGTCAATCCGTGCGATGATATACCGGTCTTCCTGGCCGTATTCGGCAGTGGTCACGAACTGGAGACTGCGCTGTGCCTTTTCGTAGGAGGGTGAGACGGAGAGGCTGAGTGAAGTAATGGGCCTGTAGGTAAAATCCATATAGAAATCAACAAACCGGGAGTGCCGTTCCCCGCCCCAGTTGTTAAAGCCTCCGAAACTTACCACCAGCCTTTTTCTTTCATCAGATTCAACATCGTACCAGATGTTCAGGTCACCGGGAAACAACAGGGCCAGGCCTCCCCGCAGCTCAGACCTGGAGATGCTTTCGGTATCGAAATCAATACCCGAACCTAACGACCAGAAATTCCTGAACTGCACATTGAAATTGATATTCCCTCCGTTGAAGAGGTTTGTGCCGGAGAAATCCCATCCGGTCCACTGGTTCAGGTTTACATTGATATTGCGGAAGATGCTGAAGGGTTCCCATATCCGGTATCCGACCCAGAATACCTGCTGGATGATATCTGCCTGCCGGAGGTAACCCATGTCGTTCAGTTCTAATCCCGGCGAACGCCAGGTGAGGTATCCCATATACCTCCAGTGTCCTTCTCCTATCTTGCCCCCGTCGATGCAGCCCCCGTGCCCCGTCAGGGAGGTGCGTGACGAATCGACACCCAAATGGATGGCATCCGGCCTCTGAAAATAACGGACCGGAGATTCCTGCAGGCGTGTGACGGCATCCGTGCTTCCGGCCACATGACTGAAGGCGGTCTTTGCCGAGAGGTAATAGGTCTTGTTCTTCCAGTATGTCGTGAAGTCGAAGCCACCGGTATGGACTGTCCGTGGCAGGAACTTTAAAGGATCATCATGGATCAGCCGTGCAGTGGAGGTCATCATCCCTCCCAGGATGGTTTCCCCTTTGTTGAAGTCCTTCTGCAGACGGGCATTCAGGTAATTGGTGAACGGTTCAACCGTTTCCTTTCGCCGTTGCCCCTCCAGGTCCACAGTGGCCTGTTCCCTGGAGGTCATACTTTCCAGCACCCCGACCGACCACCCGTTCCGGGTCTTGCCTGACAATTTGAAAGCACCGAGGATATGAGTAAACTCGGGAAGGTCGGCATATTCACCGTCAAGCAGTTCCGGTTCATGATGGGGCCGCCTGCCGATCCTCCTGGAATAAAACAGGTTGTCCTGGGACAGCTGACTGTCTCCCGTGGTCAGGGAGTAGTTGTAAATATTATTCCCTTCGATGAAAAAAGGCCTTTTTTCCTGGAAGAAGGTTTCGAAAGCAGTCAGATTGACTTCCGAGGGATCGGCCTCCACCTGCCCAAAGTCCGGGTTTACCGTGAAGTTGAGGGTCAGGTCGTTGGTCACGGCGATCTTGCCGTCAAGGCCTGCATTGAAGATCGTTTGATTGCCGTCTGCAAAAGGGTTTCCTTCTTCCGGCTGGCAGGTTTCCTGACCGGCCATTCCAAAGGGTATCAGCTCGATCTCTCTTTTCGGCCGCAGATCAGTGATGCCGTGCAGCTCTCCGAAAAGACTCACCCAGGAGGATGATTCCATGGGGATGTGTTTCCAGGCTGACAACTCCTCCTTTCTGTGCAGCCATCTGATCACCTGAAGGCCCCAGATGTGTCCGGAGTTTTTTGCAAAACGGAGCTGCGTCATGGGAATACGCATCTCGGCCGTCCACCCTGCCGAATCGACAGTGGTCCGGACATCCCAGACAGGGTCCCAGGTCTCGTCATTATTATCGCCGTCGGAGGAGATCAGTGCATCGTATTTGACACCGGAGGCATTCACGGCAAATTCAAATGCCGTGAGATGATCGAAATAGCTGTCGATCTCGACTGAAACCCAGTCGCCCTCCATGTTGTCCCTCCGGTCCAGGCGCTTCTCGATCTTTTCAGGCTCCTGATCCAGTGCATGTATGGCCACATAAAGGTGTTCATCATCGTAAAGAATCCGGAACATAGTTTGCTGACTGGGCGGTTCCCCTTCATGAGGTTGCCGTTGGGTGAAGTCATCCTCCCACTGTACGATGCTCCAAACCGGTTCATCAATCAGGCCATCGATCACCGGCGTATCAGAACCGGTTTTACGGGTTTCATATCTCTGGTTCTGAGCTTTCAGGCAGGTGGCAGCCAGGAAAAACAAACATGCGCACAACAAGGGAAAATGCCACCTGCAAGCAAAAATGCCTGACACCCCGGATCCGGATGGCTGATGAAGCCTGATGGCGAAAGAAGCATGGCCCACCTTGTTCATGTCTTGAAGCAACAGGTCAGGTACGGTTATTCATATTTCAGCGTGGCGGCGGGATCTATCCCGGATGCACGCCATGCCCTGAGGCTGGTGACCAGCAATGCCAGAAACAGTGCAGCCAATGCAGCTCCGGCATAAACATGCAGGCCCACGGTGGTCTGGTAAGCGAAATGATCCAGCCAGTTCTTCATGACGATCCAGGCAACCAGCCAGGCGATGACGCTGGAGAGCGCGATCAGCCATACATACTCACGTGTCATATTGAAGATGATATGGCGCACCGATGCACCGAGCACCTTCCTGATCCCGATTTCCTTGGTCTTCTGCTCTGCCAGGAATGACGACAGACCGATCAGTCCGAGAGCCGAAATCAACAGGATGATCCCGGTAAAAACCAGAGAGAGTTGTCCCAGCTTTTCCTCCACCGAGTAAGACCTGGCCAGTTCATCCTTGAGAAAGAAATACTCGAAGGGTCTTCCCGGGGCGATCTTTTTCCATTCCTCCTCCAGAAAAGCCAGCGCCTGACTTTCAGTCCCCGGGTGGATCCGTACCGCAACGAATTTGAGAAACCAGATCACCTCACCCGGAAGCTCCTTCATGTTGATCACGAAAGGCCCTGAGGTTTCATGAAGGGAAGTGGGGTGAAAGTCCCTGAAAACACCTATGACACGCTCATCACCGTTGAGAGACTTAAGCTTCTTTCCAATGGCTTCCTCCGGAGTGTTCCAACCCAGATATTTCACCATGGACTCATTGATGAGCATACCTTTCATGGGATCGGTCTTGTTCTCCTCCCGGTAATCCCTTCCGGCAATGATATCGATCCCGAAGGTTTTAACGAAATCATACCTGACCACCAGCGCGGGGAAAAAGGACCATTTGTCCTCCGGATAACCTTCCGGACGGAATTCATGGGTATTGTGACTGACTCCGAAGATGTCGTCCATGGCTGTCACACTGAACACCGCGGGGCACTGCATAAGCTCCTTTCTGAAGGCCGGATAAACACTCGCAACGGGGGTGTTGAGTACCGGGAGGATGATGATGTCTTCCTTGTGAAATCCCAGATCGGCATTTCGCAGATAATGCAGTTGGCGGTGGATGGTGATCGTGCCTATGATCATAAAGATGGAAATGCTGAACTGAAGAATCACCAGAATCTTGCGGGGCAATCCGCTCCGGATCCCTTGTCTTACCGATCCGCTGAGCGCCTCTACGGGCCGGAAAGCCGACATGTAAAATGCAGGATACACACCAGCTATGAACCCGGTGAGGAGGCCGATCAGCAGAAGCATCAGGATATTCCTCCACTCGAAAAGGGCTGAAAACCGCAGTTCCTTGCCGGCGAATGAGTTGAATGCCGGAAGCGTGAATTCGACAAGGATGAGTGCAAGGATCAAAGCCAGGAAGCTCAGGATGACCGACTCAATGATGAACTGCACCATCAGCTGTAGCCTGTGGGCGCCTACCACCTTCTTGATGCCCACCTCACGTGCCCGTATCGATGAGGTGGCCGTGGCCAGGTTCATGAAATTGATCACCGAGATGATCAGAAGAAAAGCAGCTACAGCCGAAAGAATGAAGACTGACCTGATGTTTCCGTTCGGCTGGATCTCATAATCCAGATGTGACCTCAGGTGTATGTCGGTTAGGGGCTGCAGGTACAGTGAAATGTGGTCTTTATCTGCATCATCAAAATTATTCTTGATGAAATCCGGGAACAGCGCCTCCAGTTGGGAAGGTTCGACGTTTTCTTTCAACAGAAAGTAAGTCCAGCAGGGGTTCCAGACCCAGGTTCCGGGAAGTCTTCCCCCGTAGATGGGGCGTACGGATGACATGGAGGCCAGGAAATCGAAATGGAAATGGGACTGTTCGCGAACATCCCGGATCACACCGGTGATCCGGAAGCTAATCCTTGATTCAAACCGGATCACCTTTCCCATGGCAGGCTCTCCGTCGAAATACTTCCGTGCGGCCGACTCCGTGATTACGACGGAGTTGACCTCATCCAGCGCATGATCCGGATCACCCGAAACAAATTCATGGTCAAATATGTCGAAATAGGTTGAATCGGCGAAAAAGAAGCGCCTCTCATTAAACCTCTTTTCCCCGTATTCAATGAAACTTCGCGGCGCCTGGAAGTTGAAGAGGCGTACCACATTCCCGATCATGTCCGGATACTGGCCGGCCATAGTGAAGGCGACGGGAAAGGGGCTGCTGGCTGAATTTTCACCCACCCCTTCATAATCATAGACATTCACCAGCCGGTAAATCCTTTCGGAGCACGTATGATGCCGGTCATAACTCAGCTCGTCGCTGATATAACTGTAAATGATGATGAAGCTGGCCATGCCGATGGCCAGTCCGGCCATGTTCAGCAAGGTATATGTCCTGTTCTTGGTAAGGTTCTTAGCCGTAATCCTCAGATAGCTTGCCCACATACTTGGAAAGGATTGACTGATGGAATTCCGATTTCTATGCCAAACAATATACGAATTTGTTTACCAAGCCCTTAATCCTGAAACCAGATAGTTTCAACCGGCAAAGTGTTCGATCCGCGACAAAGGTTGTACAAATCTGGACAACCCGTCAATACCAGAACCGGGCGATCAGAGTCACGCTGTGTCTTTCATCAGGACTCCGGCTACCCGGGTAGGGTTGATCCGTTCCATGCATAAACAGCGGCCTTCCCTGCGGCATCTGCTGCATCTTTTATTCTCAACGATAAATCCGGCCTTTTCACCGATGGGAGCCCACCTCCCGGGATGCATCGGCCGGATGGGCGGATAGAGGCCAATGGCCCGTTTCCCGAGAGCAGCAGCGATATGCAGCGGGCCGGTACTGGCGGCAATCAGTCCGTCTGCACTACCGATAAAGGCGATCAAATCCTCAAGGCTCATGGTTCCGGTCAGATCGTGTACCTGGGGAAACCGTTCATGAAGTTCATCGCGGAAGGCATCTCCCTCTTTTCGTGTTCCGGTGATGAAGATTTCATAGCGCTCGCCTGGCAGCAGCCCGATCAGGTCGGCAAAATTGTGCCAGCCCCATTCCCTTGTGCTGCCCCTGGACCCGGGATGAAGGATCAGCCTGAATTTCTCTGTATCCAGCATGGATGCCAGATCTTCCCTCAGAGGGAATGTCGGACTGAAGCCATAAAGTGAAGGTATCTCATCAAGTCCGGTCATACGGGTCAATCCCAGTGGTCGCAGCAGCTTCAGGTTCAGTTGAGCCTCATGGAGATCCGAACGCCTGCGGGTCATTGGAACCAGTCGATTACATGTGTAATAATGAAAACTCCTTCCGGAGGCTCCCACCCGTATCGGAACGGATGCTTTCCTGGCCAGCAGCGCAATACGTCTGACCGGAAAGACATGCAGGATCACATCCACCTTCATCTCCCGGAAAAAACCGACCAGTTCGGGATCGGAACGGTTGCTGATCTGACCCCAGTCGATGAACCGGTCAATATGAACACATGAGGTGGCAATGGGGCGGGTATAATCCATCCCCATGAAAAGGATCTCGGCGGAAGGCATCATGCAGCGGATCATACCCGCAACAGGGAGGGTAAGGAGGACATCCCCCAGACTGTCGGTACGGCTGATCAAAACTCTCGGGCTACCCATTCGGTGTGGCGGTTTTCCCGGACTGCCGGATCATTTCCCGCAGTTTGGCATGTTTCAGGAAGGTGGCTGTGGCCGATATCCTGCTGATGACAAATCCGTAATACCCGTCAAGGAAACCCAGGCGAAGCAGGTATATCTGGAGGAACCGGAATACGGGTGCGCACAGGACTTTCCACATGGGAGCCCTGCCTCCCGATTCAAAGGCGGCTTCCGCGGTCAGGTTTGTGAGCCGGTTGGCCTGTGCCACATGATCGTCGATGGTATAATATGAATAGTGGAGGATGTCGCCGTGCAGGTGTGCTATGGATGCTCCTGCAACCGGCACGAATGCCTCATGAACCTTGCGGCCGGTCCATTCACCCCTGCGCCGGTCGTAAAGCCTCAGCTTCCGGTCGGGATACCATCCTGAATAACGGATCCACCTGCCGCAATAACAGGTTCGCCTATTCATGGTATAGCAATCATGTTCCCATCCCTCCCTGATCTCCATCAATGAATTCCTGAGCTCCGGTGAGAGGGCTTCATCAGCATCCAGTGAGAGAATATGTTCATGGGTGGCCTGTGAGTCGGCAAAGCGATGCTGGCTCACATAATCCTCAAAAGGATGTGTGATGAAGCGGACTCCCAGCTCCCGGCAGATATCCTCAGTCCGGTCGGTAGAGAAGGAATCCACCACCAGGACCTCATCTGCCAGTTCAGCCACTGAGCTGACGCATCGGCCGATATTCCGTTCCTCATTCCGTGTGATGATCACCACTGAAAGCGCCGGCATACCTGCAAAGGGGTAAGGTTAATGTACAAATGTAGTCATATCCTCCGTTCTTTCCATTTTCCACGCCTGAGATAGGCCAGGGACAGTACCCCCAATAAGGTAAAATAAAGGTATTCGGAGGACCAGATGATGCTGACGGGCTGATCGAACCTTACAGCCAGAATCCATGCCAGGAAAAGATAGAGGATGATAGCCAGCGTCTCGATGAACAGAGCGATATGGGTGTTGGCAGTACCGGCAACCCCGTTGAACAGGACGATCGCTACAGAGAAAATCACCATGACGCCCAGGATTACATGAAAGGGTGCCCGGCTGTCACGGATCAGGCCCAGGTCTTCCGAATAAAGTGAAAGTATGTCATTCGTGAAAAGGAGTGAAGCGGTGATCACAGCCAGCATGCTCAGGAGACTGATGCCCGCAATCATGCGAATGACAGGTATGACATCCGCTGACCGCCCCGCACCGATCGTATTGCTGACCAGGGAATTGGTCGCGGCACCGAGCGACCAGATGGGTATGGTCAGGATCATGTAAAGGCTTCTGATGATATTCGAAACCGCGAGTGCGCGTTCACCCGTCCGCTCAATGATCAGGAAAAAGGCAAACCAGCCGGCAACCGAGAGGAAAACCTGGAGCATCATAAAAACCGCTACACGGAGAATCGATCCGATCTGGTGCAGTGATGGCGACAGGAACCGGAATAACCGGTAAAGCCTGTGTTTTCGGGTCAGAAGGGTCATCCCGGTAAAAAAGACGGCCGAGGCAAATTCTGCCATCACCGAGGCCAGCGCGGCACCCCGGATGCCCATAACGGGAAAGCCCCCATGACCGAAAATGAGAAGGTAATCAAAGGTAATATTGACCACCGCCATAATCAGGGCACTGAATATGAGGAGCCGGGTCCGGATGATGCCGATGTAAAACGCCCTGAATGTAATATTGATGAAGGCGAAAAACAATCCCCAGATCCTGACGTCAAGGTATTCCTTGCTGGCCTCAAACACGGCTTTGGACTGCAGTATGTTGCCGAGAAGGGATGCTGAAAAAAACCTTGAAAAGAGCAGGAGTACAGCAGCCAGAACGAGCATGAAGTAAAAGGCATGGTCGAGAATGGACCCGATCAGGTCGGGTCGTCCTTCCCCGTTCCTTCTGCCTACAAGGATCTGCACTCCCACTCCGAATCCAAAACCGATGATATAGAGGGAAACATAGAACAGGCCGCCGATTGCTGCAGCACCGAGCTCCACCTCACCTACGCGCCCCAGAAAAGCCGTATCGACCACAACGATCAGATTCTGCGCAAGAAGGCTCAGAAAGATGGGATAGCTGACCCTCCAGATGTCCCTGTATTTGGGCGATGACGACATAGCCATCAGGATGCGGTGCAAGATACTCCAAATCCCTCTTTCCCCGTTTTGTTTACATTTCATCACCCATCATTAAACCTTTTCCGGTATCTTTTGTTGGATTGTTAATGAAATCAGAATTAACGGCTCCGACTTCTAAATGGCAAATTATTCGATAAGGGACCTGGAAAATTTTACGGGCATCAAGGCCCATACCATCCGGATTTGGGAAAAGCGGTATCAGATCGTTGAACCGAAAAGGACATGCACCAATATACGCTACTATACCGACGAAGACCTGAAGAAGCTTCTGAACGTCTCCATACTGAACAGGCATGGATTCAAGATTTCGAACATTGTGACCCTGAACTGCAATGAGCTGAGCGAGAAAATCCTGAATCTGATGTCTGGCCCGTCCAATTCAGACAGCCAGATCGAAAGCATGGTGGTGGCGATGATCGATATGGATGAAGCCCGTTTCGAGAAGTCATTCAGCAGCGCGGTCATCAACCTTGGTTTTGAAGAGGCCATGCAGAGGGTGATCTATCCTTTCTTTGAGAAGATCGGGGTACTCTGGCAGATCGGAACCATCAACCCGGCCCAGGAGCATTTCATTTCCAATCTGCTGCGCCAGAAACTGATCGTGGCCATTGACGGCCTTGTGGAACAGAGCCTACCGGACTCAAAGACCTTCTGCCTGTTTCTGCGTGAAGGTGAGATGCACGAGCTGGGCCTGCTTTTTTACCACTATATTATCAAAAAAAACGGGCACCGGGTAATCTATCTCGGGGAATCCGTCCCTCTTGAAGCGCTGGCCGAAGTGACTGCCCGGAAGAAGGTGGATGCGCTTCTGACGGCTTTCGTCACTGCCATCACTCCGGAAGAGCTCGGTGCTTACATTGAAAACCTGGGCTCCAGACTGTCCGGCAAAGAGATCTATCTTACCGGTCTTCAACTTTCCCAGCCAGAACTCCCCGCCCTGCCTGCACAATTCCATGTGATCCGGAATGTCAGGGAGTTCAAGGAGAAGGTTCTGCAGTAATCCTGGTCTTTTACCGTACAGATTCTCCCCTGATGGCTTCAAACCGGCTGGGCTCCTGTTCCGGAACCATGAGTAAAATGGTTCTTCTTTAAACCCGGATGAACCCACCTACCTGCCTTCGCGCAGGTCCTGGATCTGGCAGACTGCCAGGGATTCCCCGCTAATGCCAACGCTACCGCCATCCACAGTACCTCCCAATGGTGACTGAAGTTTAATTTCTGTTTATCTTTTAAACGAACTGATTAAACGCCTCTGTATTTTTTTAACATTTCTATAACATTGATTAATAACTTAATAAAACTTTATTTACATTTTTTATTTAAATTTCTTCTAAATAATTTGTTTAACATCGAATTTTGTGTTTATCTTTGCATCGACATAGTTAAACAATTAAATTTAAAAATTACAATCCCATGACAGCAATAGAGTTCAATCACAAAATTCTCAGTCTGAGCGACAGCCTGAAATACTTCGCTTACTCCCTTACCTCAAATCGCGAGGATGCCCATGACCTGTTGCAGGATACCTTTGTGAAGGCCATCGTCCACAAGGACAAGTTTGATCCGGCCACCAACCTGAAGGCCTGGGTCTACACGATCATGAAAAACACCTTTATCAACAAATACCGGAAAGACACCAAGGTCAGCATGATCATTGACACGACCGAGGATTTGTACTATCTGAACAACTCTAAGACCAATGCCGACATGACACCTGAGTCAGAGGTTTCCCTGACGGAATTGCAGAAGGTCATCGATGAGCTGGAGGATGAGCACAGGATCCCGTTCCTGATGCATTTTCAGGGTTTCAAATACAAGGAGATCGCTGAAAAGCTGAACCTGTCGATCGGCACGGTAAAAAGCCGCATTTTCTTCAGCCGGAAGAAGCTGATGGAAAAGCTGAAGGATTATCAGAACTAAAATCAGGACCGGGTTATTCCCCGGTCACCAGGCCGGTTTTTGTCAACTTGTGAAAACCGGCCTGTTTTATAACCGGAAATGGACTTGAGAACGATCATGATCATTGGGGGCACTTCGGGCATAGGGCTCGATCTGGCCAGATTGCTTTTATCGGAGGGTTACAGGGTGGTCTCTGTCTCACGGAAGGGCAGTATCATCTCAGAGAGTGAGCTGTTGACCGCCATTCAGGCTGATTTTACGTTGCCCGGCTCCAGCCCCGATTTCTTCGACGGATCCCTGGATGGATTTGTGTATTGCCCCGGGACCATCCGGCTGAAACCTTTCCACCGTCTAACAGACGAAGATTTCCTCGGGGATTTCACGATCAATGTGCTGGGAGGAGTCCGTGCGTTCCGATGGGCTTTGCCGGCCCTGAAGCGGGGCCATCTCCCTTCAGTGGTATTTATCAGCACGGTTGCTGTGACGCGTGGGATGCCTTTTCACAGCAGTATTGCAGCAGCCAAGGGTGGCCTGGAGGGTCTTACCCGCTCCCTGGCAGCGGAACTGGCACCAGACATCAGGGTCAATGCGGTAGCCCCTTCCCTCACAGACACGCCCCTTGCAGAGCGGCTGCTTGCCACCCCGGAAAGCAGAAAGCAGCGTGCAGATGGCCATCCCCTGAAAAGAACAGGCCAACCGGGTGACATTTCCGCAATGATCCGGTTCCTTCTGGGACCGGATTCAGGTTGGATTACAGGACAGATCTTCCATGTGGACGGGGGTTTGTCCGTGATCTGAACCGCACGGATGCCCTCCCTCCCCCATTCCGTCAGGAAATGTGGTTTCAGTCAGAGTTCCTCAAGGTGTTCCAGGCAATGTTCGGCCCTCCTGAGAATCCGTCTCCGCTCCGTACCTTCCATGGAGTCCCAGGTCCGGTACATCATCCCCATTCTCGGATGCGTTCCGGTTCTCTCACGATGACGATCCAGAAAATGCCAGTAGAGGGAGTTGAAAGGACAGGAAAATTCGCCATCCCTTGCGGAGACATCGTAATGGCATCCGCTGCAATAGTCGCTCATCCGATGGATGTATTTCCCGGATGATGCATATGGTTTTGTAGCTATCATTCCTCCATCGGCATACTGGCTCATCCCGCGGGTATTGGTGATCTCGACCCACTGGACAGCATCGATGTACACACCCAGGTACCAACGGTCCACTTCGTCGGGATGGATACCGGCGATCAGGGCGAAATTACCCGTTACCATTAACCGCTGAATATGATGGGCATAGGCATACTGGAGGGATTGTTCTATGGTATGCCGCATACAGCTCATCCGGGTCTTTCCGTTCCAGTAGAATCCGGGAAGAGGTCTGTCATGCCCGAAGAAGTTCATCCTTTCATATCCAGGCATGGCATGCCAGTAAATCCCGCGCATGAATTCGCGCCAGCCGATCACCTGACGGATGAACCCCTCAACCGATGAAAATGGTATTTCAGGATGGTTCCTCCAGTGATCCACGACCTTGCTGACCAACTCACCAGGGTGGATCATCTTGGTATTCAGCGAAAATGAAAGCCTTGAGTGGAACAGGCTCCAGGATCTGACGGACATGGCATCCTGAAATTCCCCGAACCGGGGCAGCAAATGGTCGAGGAAAAATCCAAGCAACTGAAGAGCCTCCGTTCTGTCAGCCGGCCAGATCAGCCGCCGTGAATCTGCCTGACCGAAGGTGGTGATGTTCATCCGCCGGATCATCGTTTCGAGGGAAGAAACGTCATGTGAGAAAAGCAGGGGTTGCGGCACAGGGATTCCCGGCTTCAGGGCAGACCTGTTTTCACGGTCATAGTTCCATACACCGGTGACAGGTTTGCCGTCTTCCGTTAAAATGCCGTGCTTCCTGCGCATATACCTGTAAAACTGCTCCATCACGAAGGTCTTCTTTCCTTCGAAGAACCTCTGTACCTCATACCGGTCTGTCAGAAAATGATTCGTATCATATACATTGACCTCTACGGAGAGGTTTCCGCTGATTTTCGAAAGTTTTTCATCCAACCGGTATTCATCCGGCATCATGTATTCGAGCCGGGTGATATTGTATTTCCGGATCAACATCATGAGGTTGTCGCCGAAATCCTGCAAATTATCAGGAGCGTCAAGATGAAGGTATATGATACGGTGGCCTGAACGGGCCAGACTGTGGGCAAAAGTGCGCATGGCGTGAAAGAAGGCCAGCAATTTCTGGATGTGATGGGTGACATAGGTGGCTTCAGGCAGGACTTCCATCATGACATATAGGTGATCCTCATCTGCCACCCGGAACCACGGATGGTTGATGTCAAGCTGATCTCCCAGAATTAAACGCAGCGTCGGCACGAGACTGATGATTGAATTAACTCAGGGTTCCTTAAAAAGGGTAATATCGATACAGACCAAACCCGGTGTGCACCTTTGAACAGACACGGGCTTTCCCGGATGGAATCAAATTTAAGATAAAATTCCAAACCGTTCGGTGAGGACACGGCTTCTGTATTCAAATATCCCTGTCAACCGGCGGTTGACCATCCCGCTGCCCAGTTTCCTGCCGATCCATCCGAAAGGCAAAAGGTAGTGCACGATATCCGTGACCTCCACGCCTTTGCTGACCTCCCGGAACCAATGCTGATGTTGCCAGAACCGGTAGGGGCCTTTCACCTGAACATCTGCAAAGTACAAGGGCTCCTTCACATGAGAAATCTCAGTGACCCATTGGACGGGAATCCCCATCACGGGGCGAACCCTGTATGTGATCATCATACCGGGGTACACCGGCCCGCTGCCTGACCGTGACAGAATGGTGAAATCCATGTCCGGCGGAGTGATGATACCCAGGTTGCCCGGATCGGAGAAAAATGACCAGGCTGCAAGGATGTCCGTGGGAATGACCTGCTTTCTTTCAATGATTTGCATAGCTGTGTATCTTTTTATTCTTTTTGATAAACATTTTACTGTAAAAATCAGACAGAATTAGAACATCATTTTAATATTTAATAATTCTTTTTCAGTATTTTAAAAATATTTAACCTGATTAACGTGGCCTGAATACACATCAAGAATAATGATCTTGTTGTTTAATTTTTTATTCTTTTCATTAAACATTTTTAAATTCTGTTTGTTCTAAGACCTATACCAATTAATCACGCAAAAACAACAGACAATGAAAACGAAGATGATGACTCTCGCAGCGGCCATTGCCCTGGCAGTAACGTCCAGTGCCTACGGTGCCGCCCGTGTCCAGGTAATTCACAATTCTTCCGATCCGGATGCAAAAACAGTGGATGTCTGGCTGAATGATGTACTCCTGATTGACGATTTTAACTTCCGCACGGCCACGCCGTTCATCGATGCGCCCGCGGGCACTCCGTTCACGATCACGATCACTCCTCCGGATCATATCAGTCCGGCGAATCCCATTTGGTTCAACAAATATATCCTTGAAGAGGGAAAGACCTATGTTCTGGTGGCCAACGGCATGTTTTCATCAAATGCAACCGAGCCCAATCCGCCGTTCGGACTCTATGTATATGATATGGGCCGGGAGGCTGCAGCAGAACAGGGTAATACCGACGTCCTCGTGTTCCACGGTTCGGATGACGCACCGGTGGTGGACGTAGTGGAATCAGGCGTCGGAGCAGGTACGATTATAGACAATATGGAATATGGGATGTTCAAAGGCTACCTCGAGCTTCCTGCCATTGATTATGTACTGGATATCAGGGACAGAAGCGGATCCGTTACAGTTAAAAGTTACAAGGCGCCATTTTCCACACTCGGTCTTCAGGGGCAATCCATCACTGTCGTTGCTTCTGGTTTTCTGAGCCAGAGCGGTTCAGGCATCCCCGGATTTGGCCTTTTTGTTGCGCTGCCATCGGGAGGCAAACTTCTGCCATTGTTCGGTTACCAGGAGCAGAATGCCCGTGTCCAGGTGATACATAATTCAGCCGATAAGGCGGCTGCGTCGGTCGATATCTGGCTCAATGGCGCGCTTCTTCTGGATGATTTTGCCTTCCGCACTGCCACGCCCTTTATTGATGCACCTGCCGGAACACCATTCACGATCTCTGTTCAGCCTTCGAACAGCACAGGACCTCAGAATGCGCTCTGGTCAAATAAATACATTCTTGAAGCAGGGAAGACCTATATTCTGATCGCCAACGGGATCGTCAGCGGTTCCGGTTATCAGCCTGACCAGCCCTTCGACATATATGTCTATGATATGGGCCGTGAACAGGCCGCAACCCTGAACCAGTCAGGTTCAGATGTGCTGGTGTTTCACGGATCGACCGACGCCCCGGTGGTGGACGTCTTCGAATCGGGTGCAGGAGCCGGAACCATTGTCAACGACCTTGAATACGGTACATATGCCGGTTATCTTGAGCTTCCCACCGCAGATTATGTCCTGGACATAAAAGATCAAACGGGAATCAATACCCTGGCCAGCTATTCCGCTCCTTTGGCCACCCTTGGCCTCCAGGATGGTGCATTGGCGGTGGTGGCTTCAGGTTTCCTTAATCCGGCCAACAACAGCGACGGCGCATCATTCGGATTGTGGGTAGCACTGCCTTCGGGCGGCGATCTGATCCCTCTCCCGACTTTGACGGATCAGACCGCCCGTGTGCAGGTGATCCACAACTCCGCCGATCTGGCTGCTGAAAC
>JAFGHD010000008.1 GCA_016939365.1 Bacteroidales bacterium
CGATCCATACTGACACTTACTTTCTGGGTGGCATCCCTTCTCTGGTATTGGTACCTTGCCTCCTCTTTGGCCGTTTTGAATACCTGTGACCAGTCAGGGCCAACGACACAGAGGGAGCTGTTCAGCTCCACCAGCTCACCGTCGATCCTGATGCCGCTGATGTTGCTCCAGGGATATACCTCTGGCTGGGCAAATGATGAAGAAACTCCGGTCAAAGACAGCAAAATGAACAAATGAATAGATTTCATGTTTTTCTTCCTCCTGCTTAGCATAATATGATGCATGAAATATAAAGAAAATCATTCTGGATTTACAGTCCGCAATGTCTCCTGCGGATAGACCATCCCGATAATGGCCCCTGCAAGTGCTGCACCATCGATAGCACTGACGGCGGTTATTCTCTCCAGGTGATCCGCACCTGATAAGCCATTTACCAGCGCAGGTTTCATATGCCGGAATGAGTGTGAGATCTGCCCGCTGAATAGCAGGCACTGGATATTCCTGTCAATGATGATCTCTTTCAGGGCCTGGGCCAGCACTTCCCCAACCCTTAAAAACACCTGCTTACTGATAGGGTCGCCTTCATCGGCCATCCTCCCGATATCTTTAACGGTGAGACCCTCCGAAGGTCCCTTCTCATTCAGTTGACGGTACAGGTCCAGAAAAGCTCGCTTCCCGGTATAATCTTCCAGTATCCCGTCTCTGAAGGGCCGGTTGTAAATGGACATGAATGGCCCCCCGATCTCATTGCAGAGCACCATTCGTTTTTCTGAGAGGGCAAAACCAAGGCCGGTCCCCAGTGTCACGACAGCCGCATTATCGAATCCCCTGGCATTGCCCTTCCATAATTCACAAATCAGTACTGCATTGGCATCATGAATAAATTGAATGGGTACCTTTTCCGGCACCGTGGGAAAATACCTGATACATTTTTTCAGGTCCAGGCCGTAAATGTTTTGAAATTTGTGTTTCATCAGTGATCTGGCTTTTTCAATATGAAACGGACCGGGTATGGCTATCCCGATTCCACCCGGGTTTCTGCCGATTTTACGGATAAAATAAATCCCGCTGATAATCACTTCTTTAAAAGCATCCAGGATGATGTCCCTGGAATCTTCTGAATGCGAATGTCTGGAAAATTCAGAACCGGGGATGATTTCCCATCCGGCATTTAGAATGGCCGATTTCAGGAATGTGCCCCCGGCATCAATGGCCAGGTATGCGGTCAATGTTGAATCCATCTTTGAGCATGGTTTTATGCATACAAACCGGTTGGTTCCCCAGGTTGGTTATGCTATACTTTCCAACATTGGCAGGAACCACCACTACATCCAGGTAATGCTGGGTAAAATTGAACCCGGGATGTTCCACAGATTGAACGAGTACCTCTTCTCCATCAACCAGGTTCAGCACATGGAATTTTCCCCGGGTATCTCCTTCCACACTTGTTTCAAACTCCAGCCTCCTCAGACTGAAATACACCAGGTTGTGTTCTCCGATGATATATTCAGCCCAGCCATCGCCGCTGCTGACCAGTTGAGGTTCCTGAACCAGGTTTTCTTTCACCCAGCCAGTCGTGCGTTCCCTGACGACCACACGATCCCCATGGTAAGTATGGATGGGGCGGGGTTTCCCATCCAGGTCAGCCCGCAGGTAATCGTATAATTTGTAGGTGTAGGAACCGACGGTTAAACTTCCGATTTCCAGCACCACCTGGTTCCTTCCCGAAGAATGGATCGTTCCGGCCGGTATCAATACCTGTAGACCCGGTTCTGATTTAACGTGGTTGATGTATTTCCGGTAATCAATGCGTTTATGCTCTTTTTCGGATACTCTGGCTTCCTGTATGAATTCATCGGGACTTGCATTTTCATTGAAGCCAAGATATGTCACGGCTCCATGCCCTGTGGCAACTACGTAGTAGCTTTCATCCTGACTCCCGTGTTCCCCGAAATTTTCCACGTTGTAATCATGCCCGGAATGTACCTGTATCGACATATTCCCGCTGCTGTGGAAGGAATCATCGTAATTAAACCGGATGGGGAAATAACCTCCGAACTTATCCATGCATTCCCTGCCCATTAACGGCTCCCCTTCCTTCTGTACGAGAGTGAAAAATGGAAATTCAATTGTTTTTTCCCGGCTTCTCACCACGATACTCACCTCCAGCGGGATCAGGTCGAAGACCCAGGCACAGTTTCTCATCGATTCAGGAAGTTTACGGATCTTCTTAAGGTAGTGCCCTCCCCAGACGCCTTCCAGATATACAGGTTTGCAGCGAAAAGGCCTTCTCACCAGCGCTGACAGTATATGACTGAATGAATGCCCGGGTAAAAGCATCACATGCTCAGCGTCCGTACTTGCCATATAAAAATCAATGGCATCTCCCTTGAGAAGTTCCCATCGTAATTTACCGGCCACTTCAAAGTCCACATAATAACAACGCCTTAACAATGCTTTGAAAGGTTTTGCGCTGCGGTCCCCCAGATTGACCACCTCGGCTCTTTTGGCCCTTAAGACAACCTCTTTGGGGGTAACATCGAAATAACAGGTTACATCGTAGTAATGACGCAACTTC
>JAFGHD010000059.1 GCA_016939365.1 Bacteroidales bacterium
TACTGATGCTGTTTGATTTTGCCTGCCTGATCGGCCCGCCTGTCGTCGGACAGGCAGACAGGCAAAAGCAAAATCTTACAGATCAGCGAAATGATGAACCTGAGGGGTGTGAAACGGGTCTGCGGGAAGAAAGAAGTGGGCTTCCTGGCCCTTGATTTTCAATTTGCTGCTGACCGGAAAGCGGGAATTATCTGACTGTGAACTCGATCCGGATCAGGTCTTTATAATCCAGACCAAGCAGTGTTGCCGCATTGCCGTTGTTCATGGCGATCTCCAGAAGGTTGCCTGTGTTGAAAAGGGCCAGTATCTCACCGGGAGTGACATCCGAATACGACTGGCTGATCCGGCTGATGGAATGTGACCTGAAAATGATCGTGAATGGCCTTTCCATACCTACCTTCCTGAACAAATCGTTCGAAATATTTGTAATGACGTTTTCATATGCATCAATGTAAATGACATGCCCCTTGATCAGGTCTTCACTTGTCACCGGTTGAAGCGCCATCTTCTCGACGATGGATTTCTTCTGCGTTCCAAGCTGTTCCATCGGCAAATCATTGGCAAGATGAATCGCGGCGGAAACAAATCTGTCGCGTGTACTGAAGGTGAAGTTCCCGGAATCCTGAAATATGTCCAGCTCAATGATTTGTTCGGGTTTTTCATCGAATATCAGGGAAAAAATCCCGTTGTCCGTGCCGATGAAAAACTGTCCATGGTGTCTGATCACGGTATGAGGATAGCGATCGGACTCCTCGGTATTGATGGCTAAGATATGTATCGTGCCAGGCGGAAAACAGGGATAGGTACACCTGAGGATGTAGGCGGCCTGATCCGTATTGAACGGGGGAATTTCATGCGAAATGTCAACCAGGTTGATGCCCGGGAGCTTCGAGAGAAGCAAACCTTTTATGATGGGAAGATAGGGGTCTTTTAAACCCCAGTCGGATGTCAGTGTGATCATGGGCATACTCTTCATCCCTACCTGAGTTTTGTGTTCATTGTTTTCGCCTATTTTTGCATTGTTAAGGCCGGTCTGACAAAAATCCACAACAAATGCAAATATAAGCAGGCTGGATGAGATTATTATTCAAATGCTTCATGATTATCTTTCAATACGAGCCGGATCATGATCCGGGGGAATCATTAAATCCCTGCACCTGCATGACAGAAGAACTTTTTCATCACAGAACTTTGTCTGGCGAATGAGCGAACGGATCATTGATATTGCACCCCACAATCCCCTCGATTTATTCGGGGTCTCTGACAAGTACCTGGAGTTGATCAGAGGGTATTTCCCCAAGCTTCGTGTTGTGGCACGAGGCAATATGGTCAAGGCTATCGGGAGTGAAGACCAGTTGGATCTCTTTGAAGGAAAGTTTTCGTTGTTGCTGGCGAATTACGAGCATTTCGGGCGTATCACTGAAAGGGACATCGATCAGATCATGGGTGCCGAAGAACCATCCATGGTGGAATCCAGTCTGGGTACCCCTGAGACATTGCTTCACGGACGAAGTGGCCTGCTGATCAGGCCGAGGACTGAGAACCAGAAGAGACTGGTGGATAGTGCCATGGTGAACGATCTTGTTTTTGCCATCGGACCTGCCGGCACAGGCAAAACCTACACGGCGGTTGCCCTGGCGGTACGGGCTCTGAAAAACCGGGAGGTAAAGCGGATCATCCTGACCCGGCCGGCTGTCGAGGCCGGCGAAAATCTCGGATTCCTGCCGGGTGATTTCAGGGAAAAGCTCGATCCGTACATGCAGCCCTTGTATGATGCGCTCAGGGATATGATTCCCACTCAGAAGCTCCTGACATACCTTGAGGACGGGACCATAGAGATCGTTCCCCTCGCCTTTATGCGAGGCAGAACCATCGATAATGCCTACGCCATCCTCGATGAGGCCCAGAATGCCACTGAGCTTCAGATGAAAATGTTCATCACGCGTATGGGACGTTCTTCCAGGTTTATCGTCACAGGTGATATTACCCAGATCGATTTGCCCGCACGCCAGATGTCGGGGTTGAAACAGGCCGAAAAGCTACTGAAGGGTATTCCGGGCATCGATTTCATATACCTTGACGAATCGGATGTGATCCGGCACAGGCTGGTTACCCGGATCATCAGGGCATATAATAACATAAACCACCATTCAAATCATCAGGCCTAATGGATCATGTACTTGTAAAAACAGATTTTCAGTTCCCCAGGCAAAAGAAAAGATACCAGGGAAAGGTCAGGGATGTTTATTTCATTGATGAACGGTTCCTGGTCATGGTGGCCACTGACCGGATATCCGCATTCGATGTAGTGCTGCCGAGAGGAATCCCCTACAAGGGGCAGGTGCTGAATCAGATCGCCTCTGAATTCCTCAATGATACCGCAGATATTGTCCCCAGCTGGAAGATCGCCTCTCCTGATCCCATGGTTACCATCGGATACTGGTGCCAGCCATTTCCCGTGGAAATGATCATCAGGGGATATCTCACCGGGAGCTCATGGCGTTCCTACCGGCAAGGCAGCCGGGAAATCTGTGGGGTAAAGCTGTCTGACGGATTGAGGGAGCATCAGAAGTTTGAGGAAGCCATTATTACACCTACCACTAAAGCCGAATCAGGGCATGATGAGGATATTTCCCGCCAGGAAATCATTGAAGGAGGTCTGATCTCCGAGGAGGATTACCTTCAGATTGAACACTATACAAGGGAATTATTCCGGAGGGGAAGCCAGATCGCTGAAAATAGGGGGCTTATCCTGGTTGATACCAAATATGAATTTGGAAAACGCAACGGCAGGATTTACCTGATCGATGAGATCCATACGCCCGACTCTTCCCGTTATTTCTATCTTGACGGTTACGAGGAACGTTTCCGCAGCGGAGCACAGCAACATCAGCTTTCCAAGGAATTTGTAAGGGAATGGCTGATGCAGCAGGGATTCCAGGGAAAGGAAGGCCAGAAGATACCTTTTATGCCTGACAGTTTTGTGAAAGAGGTGTCGGAGAGATACATAGAGCTTTATGAAAGGATTACGGGAAAGGACTTCATATTGACTGATACCCTTGATGTGGAGAAACGCGTGGAGCATAATATCATGGCATTCCTGGAATCGATCCTGTAATTTTCAAGAGGCTGTCTGCACACGGCTTGTAGGTATGGTCATCGGTTTTAAATATCATCGGTTTGATCAAGAAAAACATTCCCTTCTCACCTCCGCGGATTGATGAAAGAATCATTGAGGAGGTGGTTGACACCCTGAGATCGGGCTGGATCACTACCGGGCCCAAAACCCGGCTTTTCGAACAGCGTCTTTCATCATACTGCGGGGTTCCTGCAACGGTTTGTGTTGGCTCTGCTACTGCCGGCCTGGAACTCATGCTCAGATGGTACGGTGTCGGACCCGGAGATGAGGTCATCCTGCCGGCCTATACCTATGCAGCCACAGCCAATGTAGTCATCCATTGCGGGGCTCACCCGGTTCTGGTCGATGTCGGTAATGACTTTAACATATCGCTATCTGAGGTGGAAAAAGCCCTCTCACCGCGTACCAAGGTGATCATCCCAGTGGATGTGGCAGGACTGCCGTGTGATTATGACGATCTCCATAATCTGGTGAACAGGAGTGATGTGCGTGCATTCTTCAGAGCTGCCACGGAAGAACAGGAGACGTTGGGAAGGATCATGATCCTTGCAGATGCTGCACATTCCCTGGGTGCATGGTACCGTGGCATACGGTCAGGGAAGCTTGCCGATATCTCCGTTTTTTCGTTCCATGCCGTAAAAAACCTGACCACTGCCGAAGGAGGGGCCATATGCCTGAATCTGCCTGCACCTTTTGATCATGCCCGGCTCCAGGAGTATCTCTGGATTTTTTCGCTGCATGGCCAATCCAGGGACGCTCTTGCCAAAGCCAGGGCAGGCAATTGGAAATATGACATCCTCATGCCAGGCTTCAAATGTAATATGACCGATATCCAGGCCTCGATCGGACTGGTTGAATTGGAACGCTATGATGATGATATGCTGGTCAGGAGAAGGGACATCTTTCAACGTTACGCCAAGGCTCTTGAGGGATTATCATGGGCCAGCCTGCCAGTGTTTGAGACAGACCTGAAAACTTCCAGCTATCATGCCTTCCTTTTGAGGTTGCAGGGAATCGATGAGGAGCAGCGTGACAGGATCATACAGGAGATCACGGGACACGGAGTGGCGGTGAATGTGCACTTCATCCCTTTGCCGATGATGTCCTGGTACAGAAACATGGGATACCGGATGGAGGACTATCCCACTGCCTATGAGAACTTTTCGAAAGAGATCAGTCTTCCCGTTTATTATGACCTCAGCCCTGATATGCAGCAGCAGGTGATCCGGGCATTGACCCAGGTCGCCGGCAAAGCACTGTGACAATCCCTTTGGCAAATTTGAAATCCCTGATGTGGCACAGCCCGGGTTGAACCCTTGCCTTCATCCTGAAACGAAAAAAAACGAACCTGGGGTTCGGCATATGACGGGAGTATGTCATGTTTTGCTTATGGGATCTGAAAGCAGATGACCCGGTTGTCCTTGAAGGTAGGGATGAAAAGCATACGGTTCTCAGGTGAAAACTCGATATCCGCTGCATTCATCTGCCTTGTGGTGAGGTCGACGACGAGTTCTGTTCTGCCATCGGCATCCAAATGGAATACGCTGCCTGACCAATCGGAAAAGAAAATGCCTCCCGTTCCGTCGTTCACCAACCCATCCACCGGGGAGGTATTGCCATGGAAGATACCTTCCAATGAACCGCTCTCCGGACGGGCAGAATAAATGGCATCCCTTGTGCCGATAAGAAGCATGTTTTGGTGCCAGCACAGACCATTGGGATTTTCCCATGACTGGCCGGTGATCATCTCTGTAATGGTTCCGCCGGCTAAAAGGTGTACCTTGCCTGTCCCCATGTCGGTAATGAAAACCTGCCCCAGGGGATCTACTGCAATGTCATTGAGGAATTGGGCGCCATGTACCGGATACTCGGCATTGATCCGGGCATTGGGAATCGAAATTTCCACGATGCGGTCGATATCAGTGACATAAAGTATATCCCCAAAAGACCCCAAACCCTTTGGGGCATTCAGTCCCTCAATCCATTTCAGCTGTGTAATTCTACCCTCCATGGAACATCTGGCGATGTATCCGTTTCCATCTTTTTCCATGGGGTTGCCATTGATACAGGAAACGAAAAGACAATTTTCCGGCGCATAATACATCACGGATTCAGATGTGGCAAGCCGGTCATCCGTGATCCACATTTCCTTGATGGACTTTTCCTCCTGGGACATCAGGGTACTTGTGCCTGCCGTCATTCCCCAGAGCAGGAGGGATGCTATAAAGTAACTGCGGGTCATGCAGTCTGGTTTGGGCAATATCCGGTCATTGGGTTATTAAATGGCCGTTCGGAATACTCCAGCTGAGTTCCACATGCGGATTGATCAGGAAGGTTTTTTCATAGACCTGAGGATCGGGGCTTTCTGGATTTAAAGCCTTGATTCTGAATGAGTAACCCAGTTCCAGTTCAAGTAAAATCTGCTGGTTCTCGTGGATGATACCCTTGTACACTTCGATGCCCGGGGCTCGGTCCAGATCAGTGACATATATCTCGAAGTTGAGGTTCGATACATTATTGACCTCTACCTGACCAGGCTCGATATATACTTCTTCCTCCACCTGGCATGCGCCGATAAAGATCAGGATAAAACCGGCAACCAGAGGCATCATCATTTTTTTCATAATACATTGCGAGTTGGTTTGTCATTTATACATGAGAAGTCTGAGGAAGGTTACCATTATACGGCTGAATTTGTGGTTGATAGTAGTCGTGGATGTTGATAAGAAACCTGTTTTGGTTGAAAAGGTGCCCCGGCTGGGAAGTTGGTTTAGTGTATGATATGTTATTTTCGTAGGATTAACAATATCTGTCACCATGCCGAGAAATTCCAGGGCTCCCCTTCATGTGCATTTGAACCTGAATGTGAGGGGATTGAACCCCTCAGCCACTCTGGAGATCAATGAAATGAGCAACCGTCTGAAGAGGGAGGGCAGGGAGGTGTTCAAGCTGGGTCTTGGCCAGTCTCCTTTTCCTGTACCTGAGCAAGTGGTGGATGCGCTCAGGCGCAATGCACATCAGAAGGATTATTTGCCGGTAAGGGGTTTGCCGGCACTCAGGGAAGCTGTGTCCGCCTATAATATGCGATACAATAAGATCGAATCATCGCCGGATGACATCCTGATCGGCCCGGGATCCAAGGAACTGATTTTTATCCTTCAGCTGGTATACTATGGTGATCTGATTATCCCTACGCCCAGCTGGGTTTCTTACTTTCCGCAGGCCAGGATCATCGGAAGGCATACCCACTGGGTACCCACATCCGAGGTGAATGATTGGCGTCTCACCCCTGAAAAGCTGGATCTGATATGCAGGAACGATCCCGACAGGCCCCGTGTGGTCATATTGAATTATCCGGCCAATCCCACAGGTTCGACATATAAGCTTGAGCGGCTAAAGGAACTGGCAGAAGTAGCTCGCAAATACAAGCTGGTTCTTGTTTCTGACGAGATATACGGCCAGATTCATCACAACAATCAGCATGTTTCCATAGCCAGGTTCTATCCTGAGGGGACTATTATCAGTTCGGGGCTTTCCAAGTGGTGCGGTGCAGGTGGCTGGCGCCTGGGCACCTTCACCTTCCCCTCTTCCCTGAGATGGCTCCATGATGCCATGGCAATCGTTGCCAGCGAGACATATACTGCCACGTCCGCCCCGATCCAGTACGCTGCCGTCGCTGCATTCAGCGAAAGCCCCCAAATAGAAACATATCTGGTATTGACCAGGAAGATACTGAAATTTCTGGCAAAATATCTTTCCACACGCCTGGAGGAACTTCATGTCTCCTTCCCTGCTCCCCTGGGTGCCTTCTACTTATTCCCCAATTTCGAGAATTACAGGGACAGACTGAAACAGAAGGGCATCTTTACCGCGGAAGAAATGTGCGATCGGTTGCTCCAGGAGACGGGTGTGGCGATGCTGCCCGGAAGCGATTTCGGCCGGCAGCCTGAAGAACTGACTGCCCGGATTGCATATGTGGACTTTGACGGATCCGAAGCCCTCAGGGCGCTCAGCGGTGAATATGCAGACACGCCGTTGAACGGAAGGTTTGTATCAAAATACTGTCCAAGGATTGTTAAGGCTTTTGACAGGATAGGCGACTGGTTTGGCTCCCTGTAAGACCGGATTCCATCTCCCGTGCCTGTGGCCGGCGGGTCAGAGCAAGCCGTGCCGGTCGAGCAACGATTCCATTTTCCGTTGGAGGTGTCCGGCCTCTGCGGCTGCTGCCTTGCCAAAATCCCGGTCAGATGAGGCATAAATGATACTGCGAGAGGCATTCACGAGCAACCCGCAATGGGAATTCATTCCGCTGGCGGCCACTTCTTCGAGATCCCCTCCTTGTGTACCGATACCGGGTACCAGGAAAAAATGATCCGGAACGATCTTTCTGATTTCATGCAGCATGGAAGCCCTGGTAGCCCCTACCACATACATCATCTGATCGGATTCGCACCATGTCCGGGACTTCCGGATGACTGCCTCGAATAGGCGTATCTCGCCGGGATACGTTTTCAGAAATTGGAAATCTTCAGAGCTCTTGTTGGACGTAACGGCCAGCAGGATCACCCACTTGCCCGGATATTTCAGGAAGGGCTGCACGGAGTCGTAACCCATATAGGGTGCAACCGTAAGTGCATCGCATCCCAGATTCTCAAAGAAGGTACGGGCATATAATGAGGATGTATTGCCGATATCGCCCCGCTTTCCATCGGCAATGATCATGGCCCCCGGGTCCGTTTTGCGTATGAACCGTATGGTCTTTTCAAGCGATTTCCATCCTGAAGCCCCTTCTGCCTCATAAAAGGCGATATTGGGCTTATAGGCCACTGCAAGGGTGTGAGTGGCTTCGATAATGGTCCTGTTGAATGTAAAAATGGGATCATCCTCCCCGAGCAGGTGGCCAGGGATTTTCTTCATGTCGGGATCCAGACCGATACACAGGAATGACCTCCTGGAGCGGATCCGCTGGTAAAGCTGTTCGCGGCTGTTCATATGTCAATATCTGTTGTCAAGGCCTGAAGGCATATCAGGCAAACCATCCGGAGAACCCAGGTATGTCACATCAGACATCTGGAAGCCGGGACTTATGATCAGGTTGCCGTTTCTGCCCGGAGCCTTTCTGCATTTTCTGCAAGCTGCAGCTGGTCTATCAATTCCTGAATATTCCCGTCGATGATCGAATGAAGATTGTAGAGGGTCAGGTTGATCCTGTGGTCTGTTACCCTACCCTGCGGCCAATTGTATGTCCTGATCTTTGCAGACCGGTCGCCTGTGGAGACCATTGTTTTTCTTTTGGAAGAGACATCCTCAAGGTATTTTTTATATTCAAGTTCATAGAGCCTGGTACGCAGCACCCTCATGGCTTTCTCGTAATTTTTGATCTGTGATTTTTCGTCCTGGCAGGTCGTCACGATCCCGGTGGGAATATGGGTCAGCCTGACGGCAGAATAAGTGGTATTGACAGATTGCCCGCCTGGTCCGGAAGAGCAATAGGTGTCTTTTCTGATATCGGAGGGATTGATGATCACATCCACTTCATCAGCTTCAGGCAACACCACTACTGTGGATGCTGAAGTATGAACCCTTCCCTGGGCTTCGGTTTTGGGAACCCGTTGTACGCGGTGAACCCCGGATTCATATTTGAGCTGTCCATATACTTCTTCTCCCTTCACTTCAAAAATGATCTCCTTGAATCCTCCCATTGTGCCCTCGGTGAATACGACCGTTTCTACCTTCCAGTTTCTCGACTCGCAGTACTTGGAATACATGCGGAACAGATCGCCGGCAAAGATACTGGCTTCATCCCCTCCCGTACCGGCCCTGATCTCCACAATGGCATTCTTGCTGTCCTGCGGATCAGCGGGGATCAGCATCATACGGATGGTTTGCTCAAGCTTGTCTTTGCGTTGTGTCAAATCTGCAATCTCCGTCTTGGCCAGGTTACGGAATGCCTCGTCCTTTTCATGATACAGTACATCACGAGCTGATTGCAGGTTGCTTAAAAGGACACGGTACTCCCGGTAGGCATTCACAATGGGCTGCAAGTCCTTATAATCCTTGTTCAGCTTGATGTACTTCTTTATGTCCGAAATCACTTCCGGATCATTCATCTGCTCTCCAATCCTCTGCCAGCGCTCATATATGGCTTCCAGCTTGTTCAGCATCTCAATCCTCTTTCATTGCGTTGCAAAATTAATAATTAATAGTCACGAAGGTTGGGTATGCACCTGCCTTGTCCGAGGAAGTTTATTTTGGGTCAAATGTTTTATTTTTAATTTTATTTGCGATATTTTTTTAAATTTGATGACGCTCGGGAATACTTTCCTGATGCAATTGCAGTTGCATTAGAAAACATGAAAAAAAACAGATATAGGATTAAGCATCACCTCCATCTCTTTGGTCTTCTTCTGATGATACCGGCTCATGCAGCCGCACAATTGTATATTTCTGATACACCCCTTTCATTTGATATGGATTTTGCCGGTAAGGAACCTTCCGTGCTGCGTCTGGAAGCACCTGACAAGGAGCAGATCATTATGGAAGATATGCAGGATGAATCATACGGGTTTCCGCGCAGGATGGCTGTGATGGTGTCGTGTCACATTACGCCATCAAGCCAGGGATTGTGGGAGGAAGGCCCGAATGGTGCACGGGTCTGGAGACTCAGGCTGGAGGTCGCGGGAGCCAAGGCGCTGAGTCTCTATTTTGACCGTTTTAATATGTTACCGGATCACCGGCTTTTTATTTACTCTGGAGACCGCAGCCAGGTATTGGGAGCGTTTGGAGCGCACAACAACAACAACTTCGGTCTCTTTGCCACCGGATTGATCAGGGGGGATGCCCTTCAGATCGAACTCAACATGCCGTGGGATGCCCAGGCTGTTCCCGATATCCGGATATCGGAAGTGGGTTATGCTTACAGGGATACTGGTGGATTGACAGGTGCTCTGGGGTTTGGTGATTCGGGCCCCTGCGAGGTCAACCTGGCATGTAACCCGGAAGGGGATGCATGGAATGATGTCAAGAACGGAGTTGTCAGGATCCAGTGCAAGGTGGGTGGGGGTTCATACTGGTGTACAGGAGCCTTGGTGAACAATACGCTGCAGGATATGACTCCTTACGTCCTCACGGCTGATCATTGTGCCTGGAAGTTCGGGCATTATGCCTCGGTTCAGGATCTTGCCCAGTGGATATTCTATTTTGGTTTCGAATCGAATACCTGCGACAACCCCCTGCAATCACCCGTGCCGCATTCATTGACCGGAGCAGTCAAGATAGCCCAGGGGGGCGACAGGGGAGAGAATGGCTCTGATTTTTACCTTGTGGAACTCATCCAGCCCATACCAACCTATATTCCAGTGGCTTTCCTGGGATGGAACCGTGCGGAATTTCCGGCACAAAGCGGCGTTTGCATCCATCATCCGGAAGGAGATATCAAAAAGATATCCACATTTACCTCTCCGCTGCAGTCCGTGGCCTGGACACCGGGCGGGCCACAAGCCCACTGGAAGGTGTTTTGGGCTGAGACGCAAAACGGACACGGGGTCACCGAGCCCGGTTCATCAGGATCACCGCTGCTTGACGATGCAGGACGTATGGTCGGAACCCTTACAGGCGGCCAGGCTTCCTGCACGGGAACCGACCTGCCTGATTTTTTCGGAAAATTCTCCTATCACTGGCAGTCCAACGGCAGCCATGATACCCTTCAGTTGATGCCCTGGCTCGATCCCACATCAAGTGGCATCCTGCAGATGGATATTCTGTCAGATAATGAATGCCATTGGTTACATCCATCCGGGATTTTTCCCCAACTTTACCCGGTCCCCGCATCAGATTTGCTCTCGGTTGATTTTACAGGCATGTCGGCCACTGAATACCAATGTTTAGTCACCGACCTGGCAGGTAGGAAACGGATGAACTTCAGAATTGCTATTCCTGGCATCTATCACATCAAGGTGTCTGATCTTCCTCCTGGCATGTATTTCCTTGCCATACGGGATAACAGAAACCTTCAAATAAGGAAATTTGTTATCAAATGATGATGACCAAACCCCTAAAGCCATGAAAGAACTCAGGAAAGAATCCATTATCGTGGTCGAGGACGATCCGGTATATATGAATCTCATTGTGAAAGAGCTTGAAAAGCTGGGATACACAAACATCAAGACCTTTGCAACCGGCAAGGAAGTCCTTTCTAAACTGGATTTCAAACCTGATATTGCCTTTTTGGACTACTGGCTCGAAAAAGATCTTACGGGCCTGGATGTGCTACTGAGAATAAAAAAGATGTATCCTTACACCCAGGTGATCTTTCTGACGGCATCCGACGATGTCAATATCGCTGTCAATACTATGAAAAACGGGGCATACGATTATATTGTCAAGGGGGAGACCGCCTTTATCAGGATCCG
This sequence comes from Bacteroidales bacterium, assembly GCA_016939365.1. Lineage (GTDB taxonomy): Bacteria > Bacteroidota > Bacteroidia > Bacteroidales > JAFGHD01 > JAFGHD01. The sequence goes on from JAFGHD010000059.1 coordinate 11,551, forward strand.
CCACCTTCTAAAGAAGATTTCGGATGAGCATGAACGAAAAACCCGCAGCCGTTCGATCATTCAGTTCCAGATCATTGTCATCATCATGATCATTATCGTTTCCATCCTGGGGATTCTTTATTACCATTATATTCATGATTGAAAAAATGAATTGCTTATTAGAAAAAAACAATTACCTTTGCACCCCGATTAAACTAATGAGCGAATGAAAAAAGACATTCATCCCAAGGATTACCGTCCTGTTGTGTTTATGGATATGTCGAACGGTTATACTTTCATGTCCAAGTCTACTGCCAGGACAAAGGAGACCATCAAATGGGAGGACGGTCAGGAGTATCCGCTGGTCAAGCTGGAAATATCCCATACATCCCATCCCTATTTCACCGGAAAGATGAAACTGGTCGACACTGCCGGAAGGGTTGATAAATTCAAGAACAGGTATCAGAAGCACTTAGAGAAGAAGAACCAACAAAAGTAAATGAGCCTGTTACAGGAAAAAGCCCTCTTCTTACAAGGGGCTTTTTTTTTGGAACCAAATGCCATTTTTTATCGTAATAAGCATATATGGTGATAATTACTAATCTTTTATTTCGGTAACGCATATTTCAGATGAATTTTATTCTTTTCGACGATCAATCGCGGAATAATCTCCTCCCGCTTACTTATCTGAGGCCTGTCGCTGATATCCGTTTCGGCATCATGACCATCCGTGAAAAATGGGAGCACTATCTTCAGGCAAAAACATCCACACTCACGGAGAGCTATTTGAGTGCCAGATATCCTCTTGAAAAGGGAGATCAGAATATCCTGGTGAACGGATCGGTCTGTCCCACACCTGGCCTTGTGAAGGAGATCAGAAAGCTCAAGCCGAAGCAGGCCCTTGGAAATGATGAAACCATTGTGGCATTGAACATTCTTTCAGATGAATTGCTGGAATCGGGGGAGATGGATATTGAAGGTATTGAAGAGGTTCCAACCGGTGAATCCTTCCTCAAGATCAATGACCTCTGGGATATTTTCGCAATGAACGGGGAGGCCCTGTCGATGGATTATCGTCTGATCACGGGCCGGAGAAAAAGCCAGGAGGTACGCGATACCAACCGGGTCATCGGAACTGACGTCTTTCTTGAGAAGGGTGCCCGTGTGGAATGTGCCGTGCTTAATGCTTCATCAGGTCCCATCTATATCGGAAAGGATGCTGAGGTGATGGAGGGAGCTGTAATACGAGGCCCTTTTGCTCTTTGCGATCACGCTGTAGTCAAAATGGCAGCGAAAATTTATGGTCCCACTACTTTTGGCCCATACTGCAAGGTAGGCGGTGAAATAAATAATTCGGTGATTTTCGGCTACTCCAACAAGGCACATGACGGTTTTCTGGGTCATTCCGTGATCGGAGAGTGGTGCAATCTCGGCGCCGACACCAACGCATCCAACCTGAAGAACTCTTATGATACGGTCAAGCTCTGGAATTACCCCCAGCAAACATTTATCGATACAGGCCGGCAGTTTTGCGGCCTGATAATGGGTGATCACTCCAAATGCGGGATCAATACCATGTTCAATTCCGGCACTGTTGTGGGAATCAGTTCCAATATCTTTGGTTCCGGATTTCAGCGAAATTTTATTCCTTCCTTCACCTGGGGAGGAACCTCAGGTTTCAAGACATACTTCGCCGATAAAGCCATTCAGGTAGCAGAAAGGGTTTATGCCAGAAGAGACAGGGCCCTTACAGAGATTGAGAAAGACATTCTGAACAGCGTCTTCGACCTGACCCATGAAAACCGGAAAATCTGAATCATAACAGATAATGACGATTGCATTGATTCGGTTCCTGACGTATAAACCGGCGGAAAGGAGCCGGATTATGGCCGATGAAGAATGGCATATTTATTGAATTGTTTATCGTTTGCCCTGCGTCATCGCTCATATGAAGTGAGCAGGATTCCGGGAGATGCAGCAGGGCTGACAATTTGACCGTAAACCCGATATTGCGACAGATGCATTTATATCACCTAATGGATTTTATGGAGGGTGAAACCGAGTTCATCCCTTTGCTCAGCCAGGAGGATGAGGAACTGTTCAATGCCGAAAAGGTTCCGGATATCCTTTCAATCCTGCCGTTGCGGAATACGGTTCTCTTCCCCGGAGTGGTAATTCCCATTACCGTGGGGAGGGACAAGTCGATCCGGCTGATCAAGGATAGTTACCGGAAGAAAAGCATTATCGGCGTCGTGGCGCAGAAGGATTCTGAAATGGAGGAGCCTGAGTTCGAGGACCTGAACAATATAGGTACGGTTGCCAGCATCATCAAGATACTGCAAATGCCTGACGGAAGTACTACAGCCATCATTCAGGGAAAGAAAAGGTTCCGGCTGGTGGAAATGGTTCAGAATGAGCCGTTTTTTACTGCACGGGTAGAACAGTTTGATCGCCCCGGAGTGTCCAGGAACACTAAGGAATTCAATGCACTGATTTCTTCGCTCAAGGATTTGTCCATACAGATCATCAAGCTTTCCCCCAATATTCCGTCTGAAGCGGCTTTCGCCATCCAGAATATCGAGAGCCCTGTGTTTCTTGTGAATTTTGTTTCCTCAAACCTGAATATTGAGATCAAGGAAAAGCAAAAGTTGCTTGAGATATCTGATTTTCAGGAACGTTCCAGGATCGTGCTTGCCGCATTAAGCCGTGAGTTGCAGGTCATCAAGCTGAAGAACCAGATTCAGGACAAGGTTAAATCAGATCTGGACAAGCAGCAGCGTGATTTTCTGCTGCATCAGCAGTTGAAAACCATCCAGGAGGAGTTGGGGGGTATTCCGGGGGACCTGGAGATCAAGACACTCCGGGAGAAAGCACTGAAAAAGAAATGGCCCGATCCGGCCCGGGAGGTCTTTGAGAGAGAACTGGCGAAACTGCAGCGGATGCATATCCAGGCCGCTGAATATTCCGTACAGTTGAATTATCTGGACCTGTTGGTGGATTTGCCATGGAATGAATATACAAAGGACAATTTCGAACTATCCCGGGCACAGGGGATACTTGATGAGGACCATTACGGACTGGAACTGGTCAAGGAGCGCATCATTGAATATCTTGCGGTTATTAAGCTCAAGAATGACCTGAGGTCACCGATACTATGCCTGGTGGGGCCACCCGGAGTGGGTAAGACTTCTCTGGGCAAGTCCATTGCCCGTGCATTAAGCCGCAATTACATCCGCATGTCTTTGGGTGGCATGAGGGATGAAGCGGAGCTCAGGGGGCACCGGAAGACATATGTGGGAGCCATGCCCGGCAGGATCATCCAGAATATTAAAAAAGCCAGATCCTCAAACCCGGTTTTCGTGCTTGATGAAATTGACAAGGTGTCAGGTGCCAATATCAGTGGTGATCCGCAGGCAGCCCTGCTTGAAATACTCGACCCGGAGCAGAATGTGGCTTTTCATGACAACTATCTTGAAGTGGATTTCGACCTGTCGCGTGTGATGTTTATTGCCACTGCAAACAATCTGAGTACCGTACACCCTGCACTGATCGACCGCATGGAGGTCATTGAAATCAGTGGTTACCTGGTGGAGGAGAAGGTGGAGATCGCTCGCAGGCATCTGGTGCCTAAACAACTGGCGGAACATGGGGTTAAAAAAGGCCAGATTTCCTTTCCTCGTCCCGTTATCGAAAAGATTATCGGAGACTACACACGGGAAGCAGGTGTGAGAAGGTTGGAGAAGCACATTGCCAAAATTATCAGGAAGAAAGTCAAATCGATCGTTGAGAAGGAAGATTTTAACAGGAGGATAAACACTGAAGACCTGCATGCCATTCTGAAAGCCCCCCTTTACAAGTATGATCATGACCTCGGGGGAGAGACAGCGGGTGTGGTGACAGGGCTGGCCTGGACAGCAACAGGCGGGGACATCCTTTTCATCGAAGTGAGCTTAAGCCATGGTAAGGGCCAGCTTACACTCACAGGTAACCTCGGCGATGTGATGAAGGAATCCGCCACCATTGCATTCGAATATCTGAAGTCGCATGCCGTTTTCCTGGGTCTGAAACCTGATCTGTTCCGGAGATGGAATGTTCATATCCACGTTCCGGAAGGAGCTACTCCAAAGGATGGCCCTTCTGCGGGGATCACCATGTTCACCGCACTGGTATCGGCATTTACCCAGCAAAAGGTGCGGCCGAGACTCGCGATGACCGGCGAGATCACCCTGCGGGGCAAGGTACTTCCGGTAGGCGGTATCAAGGAGAAGTTGCTGGCAGCACGGAGGTACGGCATCAGGGAGGTGATCCTTTCATCGGATAATCTCAAGGATATTGATGACATTCGTCCGGAATATCTGAAAGGGCTCCATCTGCATTATATCGACAGGATGATTGATATAGTACCCCTTGCCTTGCAAAAGGTCAGGGTGAGAGATCCGCTCCCCATCGAATGAAAAAAAGAAAAGGGCCATTCTGTAAGCGGGATTCTGTACCCGGTCACAGACCGGGCTTCTATCATTTATCTGGGCCTGACGTCACCGCCAGGCTCTAGCAGCCAACCCCTCCCGGGAAGTCCTGAGCGAGCAACCCATTAGGTCTTCAGTGACACGGTGTGTACATCAGACCGCCGGGATATATTTGGCCTTGCAACCCGTAAGGTTTACCCCCGGGAGATGTCACCACCCCCCGGTGTGAGCTCTTACCTCACATTTTCACCCTTGCCGGCCCCGACCTTATTAAGGGCAGGAACTTGGGCGGTTTTTTTCTGTGGCACTCTCTGTCCCCACTGCGGGGGCCTTCCTGTTGGGAAGTACGGTGCTCTGTGTTGTCCCGACTTTCCTCCCTTTCAAAAAACAAAAGAGCGATAGAACGAATGGCCCGTTCCCACTGCAAAAATACGAAAACCAGGAGAATAAGTCGGTAATATTGCCTATTTTTGAAGGTGTTTCAAATCTGACCTGATGAGATCCTTTAATTTCCCGAAACTGATTCTGATGATGGCAATCCTTGGAATGGCATGTGACAGACCACGCGAAAAGGCAGATCTGGTGGTTTTGAATGCAAGGGTGTATACTGCCGATCCTTTCTTCACTGTGGCCGAGGCCTTCGCATGCAGGGATGGCCGGATACTTGCAGTGGGGACGGCCAGTGACATCCTGGAGTTATATAAGCCCGAGCAGAGGATCGACGCGGGAGAGAAAGCGGTTTATCCCGGATTTATTGACGCCCATTGTCATTTTATGGGCTATGGGGTCAATCTTGTAACCCGTGTCGACCTGACCGGTACCGGGAGCATGGAGGAAGTGCTGGATGTCCTGGTGGAATACGCCGGGACATATCCCGGTGAATGGCTGGAGGGTAGGGGATGGGATCAGAACGACTGGCCCGTCAGAGAATACCCCTCCAGGGAAGTCCTGGATAAGATATTTCCCGATCGGCCGGTATTCCTGGTTCGTGTGGATGGACATGCTGCACTTGTGAACAGCGAAGCACTCAGGCGGGCCGGCATCACATCCGCGACTTCAGTCGCCGGAGGAGATATCCCGCTCCGGAATGGAAAACCCTCCGGAATACTTATCGACAATGCCATGGATATCATAAGGAATCTGATCCCGGAACCGGGGGAGGCAACCCTTATCCAGGCGCTGATCACTGCAGAAAAAAAATGCTTTGCCCAGGGCCTCACAGCCTTAACCGATGCCGGTCTGGATCACGATGTGATCCGCTTGATCGATAGATTGCATCAGGAGGGACAATTAAGGATCAGGGTAAATGCCATGATCACTCCTTCCGCAAAGAATCTTGAATTTATCAAAAAGGGGCCTTTCCGGACAGACCGGTTGCATGTATGCGCCCTGAAGTGTTACGCAGATGGTGCACTGGGTTCGCGTGGCGCCTTGCTCCTTGATCCCTACAGTGATATGCCCGGACATCGAGGCTTATCCGTCTGTTCAGAGGATTCTCTGTTTGAAGTATGCCAGCTTGCCCTGGACCTTGGCTTTCAGGTGAATACGCATGCCATTGGGGATTCTGCAAATCGTCTCGTACTGAAAACCTATGGCCGGTTGTTGAAGGAACAAAATGACAACCGCTGGAGAATTGAGCATGCCCAGGTGGTGAATCCCCGGGATTTACCTATTTTTTCAAAGTATTCCGTAATACCTTCGGTTCAGCCGACCCACGCTACTTCCGATTATTCCTGGGCTGACGAGAGACTTGGATCTGAAAGGATCAGGCATGCCTATGCCTACCGGCAACTGCTGAAGCAAAATCAATGGTTACCTCTTGGCACCGATTTCCCTGTGGAGGACATCAGTCCCATGAAAACCTATTATGCTGCTGTGGCCCGTATGACTCCCGACGGGAAGCCTGAAGGCGGATTCCAGGCAGAAGAAGCCCTCACGCCCGAAGAGGCCATCCGGGGTATGACTGTATGGGCTGCACGGGCAGGCTTTGACGAAGAACATATGGGAAGCCTGGAGCCCGGGAAATGGGCGGATTTTGTGATTCTTGACCGTGATATCCTTTCAGGGAATCCCTACGATGCATTGCAAACCCGGGTGATCGCCACTTATGTGGCCGGAAAGAAAGTGTACCCATGACTTTTCAGATCCTTGCAGACGTAAGACACAATATCCCTATATTAACAATTCCGCATCCTCCTGTGCATTTCCTTTAACCACTGACTGTTTACGCACATTAAAGCATTTGGTTGTAAGCCACTTGAATGCGAAGGAAACTTATTAACAATTGTTAATAACCCCTGTTAACAATATGTGCATATCGATCCGCTGAAAATCTTGACATCGGTGGTCTCATTTGCCTATATTTGTTTCACCAAGCAAGGGATAAAAGGTTGGCTTGGATCGCCAGGGGTCAAGAAAGGAAAGCTGGCAACGGTAATCCCGGAATGACCCGATCCTGCAACCTGGAGGGCATTAGGTTGTCGCCACTGCAGGATAGCTTTGAAATCAGGATGTTCCGGAAAGGGTTGCCCGCAAGGGCAATCGTAGAAGGATTCAGACAGACCGGATAACGGCTCTTCGGAACCGGGACTCTGGAATGTCAGCCTGAGAAGCCCGGAAACCGGGACACCCGCTTCGGCAGGTCACACCGGTTTCAAACCTGGAAAGGTCTCTTCGGAAACCTGACCGGGGAGCGGGAAAAGCAACGGTTCACGGAAGAAAGATTCGCAAGAACCTCTCAGAAATGAACCGGGCTGACCAGGCAGTTAGGCCGAAAGGCTTAACCACCAAAGCAGCAGCCATAATAACCGTACCTTGGCACCTGACGGCCGCTACGGCGACCGAAAGGTGAGTGGGGATTCTTCCGCCAGGAAAGGATCCCCACTGTGTTTTTATACTGCGCATCCTATTCAGCCCTGGCTCCTTCCTGTCCGCCCTGCTCTGTGTCCGGAACTCCGGATATTACTTGTATATCACTTCCGTGCCGAACAACCGCACCAACTCCTCAAAAACCTCAAGCTTGTCCATACCGTATTTCATGATCTTTTTTCGGATCTTGTCAATAGGCTTGGGTACCGTCAGGTGCTGAGGGGTTTTTGAATAGAATTTGTCTGCATAGCAAATGAGTTTCTCCTCCATCGTTATAGGAACCATATCCCGTTCCGGGAGGGGGTAGTGATGGGTGATGATATCCTTTAGGGTGAGGCCTACACCGATGTGCCGCTCACAGACAGGAGCTACCTTCATCTGGCCTGCCTCCTCCAGCATCTGACGGCCCAGGTAACCATGAGCCAGATAGGGATAGGTGCCATGACACCCGATTTCCGGAGCATAGGTCTGAATGATCCCGATATCATGCAACATGGCTCCACGGATGAGAAAATCCAGGTCAAGGTCAAATTTTTTCTGATGAAACGAAGCAATCTTCAGCGAGAGCTCGGTGACTTTGATACTGTGTTGAACAAGGTACCTGCGGGCTTCGGGATGATCAGCATAATACCGGTCGATCAGCGAAGTGACCTGCTCAGGAATTTCAAATTCAGGTGATGTCATCTCCGACTTTGTTTGTTAACGTACCTGTGTTGCCGTCCTGACCTTCAGTTTTTTGCATCGCACAGGGTTCGATGTGTATATTGATATCCACTTCGCCAAGGTGCTTCTGTATGTCGTCCTCAATCCGGTCACAGAGCCCATGTGCGTCACTTACCGACATGCTGCCGGGAACCTCCAGGTGAAAGTCAACATATTTTCTGGGACCGGCCTTCCTCGTCCTGAATTGGTGAATCCGGATACATCCCTGCATATGATACTGGATGATATTCCTGATCTGCTCGATATCTGTTTCCGGTAAACACGTGTCAAGCAAAGGTTTATATGCCTTCTTCAGTAAAGTTGATGCTTCGAACAGGATGATGGATGCAACGCCCAGCGCGATGAGGGGGTCAATAATGGATATTCCTGTAAGCTCGATCAGCAGCAAGCCGACACCCACCCCTGCAGATGTATACACATCAGTTTTCAGGTGAAGTGCATCCGCCTCAAGTGCGACTGAGTCGGTCTTCTTTGCAACGGCATAAAGTCTTCGTGAAATGATCAGGTTGACCAGGGCAGAGATCAGCATCACAGCGGCACCCAGGTATTGGTTTCTCAATGGACTGGGGTGTAACAGCTTTCCCCAGGCTTCGAAAATGATCCAGGCCGAAGCGACAACGATCAGCAGTGCTTCCACTACACCGGAAATATTTTCGTATTTACCGTGCCCGTATGGATGATCCCTGTCAGGAGGCTTGCCGGAAATCCGGACCGAAAAAAAAGCAATGACCGCAGCCATCAGATCCATCCCAGAATGAATAGCTTCGGAAACGATACTGATCGATCCGCTCAATAATCCGGCAAACAGCTTCAGGATTACCAGACCGGAATTGGAAATGACCGAAAGCCTGGCCGTATGAATCTTAAGCCGATCATCAGGATTTGTGGATCGGATGGACATCACACAAATGTATGGGATTATTTGTAATGGTAAGAAGCAAATTTGGTTTAGGTTCCTGAGCAGGGGAACTACCGATGGCCATTTGTAAATCCTGATGATGTATCAAAAACCTCAGCCTGTTGTCCGGAGTCCATTGCAACCTTCATTTTGAGCACGCTCGGAAAGCGCGGTGCTATCCGATTGACAGATCGGTATCCCATTTGATCCTTGAAGGTTTGGATCCCTGTATCACACCATTGATGAAAGATTCTGTGCACTGCCGGATTTCGTCATGATAACCACCTTCCAAGATGGCGAAAACATGGCTGAATGACCTTCTCAACTTGAGACCGCATTCATGGAAAGCCTGCAGAGAATATTCCAGATTGAGCAATTTGTCCTTATAGTACCCGTCGAATCCCGCTGAAACGCCGACAATATCAGGTCTGAATTCGTTGGCCCGTTCCAATATCCTGTCGAGTGCCTTGAGGAATTCTTTGTCACCACTGCCTGCCATGAGGGGGATGTTCATGGTGTATCCCTCTCCTTTGCCGGTACCTGTTTCTGTTGGAAACCCTGAAAAGGGATAGGAGTAAAGCTGATGGATTGAGGCATAGAAAACTTCCGTATTGTCGTAGAAAACCGATTGTGTACCATCACCATGGTGGCCGTCGATGTCCAGAATAAAGACTTTCTGCCCTTCATCAACCAAATGCTGGGCGGCGATTGCCATATTATTGAAGAAGCAAAAGCCGCTGGTGCTGTCCTTGCGGGCATGATGTCCGGGAGGCCTCACCATAGCAAAGGCATCTTCCTTTGAAGCCCGAACGGATAATCCCACTGCGAAGACGGCTGCATCATAGCTTTCGGGGGTAAGCTGCACCTCTGCAACAATGCTTCGGTTCATGCATGATTCCCTGAAACGATCCACATAAGGCTGCGGATGGATTCGCGTAATATATTCCTCTCCGTTGTCATCAGCCTCTTCAAAAATATCCTGGAATCCTGCGAACCTGTATTCGCCTTCATAAGGGCTTCCGATATTGTGGTGCAGGAACCTTTTGTTAAATAATACTTTCATAATGCCATTCCGGCTGCTGTCGTTTGCTATTCTATAAAAGTCATCTCCTCAAGCAGATGACCGGCGCCGGCCAGCTTGTCGATGACAAAGAGGCAGTATCTGATGTCAAGTACGATATTCCTGCATCTTTCAGGGTCATAGATAATATCGCTCATGGTACCTTCCCAGCATCGGTCAAAATTAAGACCGATCAGATTGCCGTCGGCATCCAGAACCGGGCTTCCGGAATTGCCTCCTGTGGTGTGGCAGGTTGCGATGAAACATGTATGCATTGTGCCATCCTTGTCGGCAAAACGTCCGTAATCCTTTCGCTGGTAAAGTTCCTTCAGCTCGTCATCAACCGCATAGTCGAATATATCAGGGTCCTCTTTTTCCATGATGCCTTCCAGTGTGGTGAAATAGTCGTAGAATGTAGCGTCGGCCGGATAATAGGGCTTTACCTGTCCATATGATATTCTCAGGGTGGAGTTGGCGTCCGGATAAAAACGGCCTTCCTGAGACATCTTCATCAGGCCGGCCATATAAAGGCGCTGCAGACTGTCGATTTTGTTGTCGAGATACTGCATTTCTTCCCTCAGGTGTTTCATATAATGATCTCTGAAACCCCTGGCAAGCTTGTAGACAGGGTCTTTTTCAATTTTTTTGGATCTGTTCGGGGAATAAGATTCCAGCAGATCGCTTACTGCTGATTCTCTCGAAAAGATTGTCCTGTCGAATATTTCATCGGCAAAAGCCTGAAAATCCATCTGATACATCGATGCCATGTCAATCAGCACAGCCGGCTGATCTTCAGGGAGGATATTCTCGTGATAGATACTAAGGAGAGAGGCAAAGACTTTCCGGTCAACATCAGCATTGAAATTCTTGAAGAACTGGGTGGTATTCTTTTCAAGCCTGCTGACTTCTTCCTGCCATTTATCACCCCCCTGTGGATCCTTAGAAATATCCACCAGATCACCAAACGATCCGGCGAAACGTATGATTTCCGGGCCGAATCCGGCCTCGTTCAAGTAAATCGCAGAGTTTGCCAGTGGTTTATAAGCTTCATAGGCGGACTTGAATTCACGGAAGAGCTCCTGGTAGGGTTCGCCTTCAGGGGAATTGTGGGTCCATCTGAGGAAGCCGGCCTCCTCCGACTGCTTGTTCTCAATCTCGTTCAGTCTGAGAATGCCCCTGTTTTCACCGATCCATTTCTTCCACCCGTTGGCCAGACCGGCTTGTTTGGCGGCATATTGAATCCTGATTACTGCATCCTTGTTCATGGCTTGTTCATAAATATCAAGCTTTTCACTTCGGATGGCGATCCTTGCCGGATTGATTGTATTCACCTGCATGTCCACCGCAAAGGAAGGAACATACTGTTGCGTCCTCCCGGGGTAACCGAAGACAAAAGTGAAATCTCCTTCGCTGACACCCCTGAGGGATATGTTCATCTTGCTTTTGGGGTGGTAAGGTATATTTTCAGAGGAATAGTCTGCCGGTTTGTTGTCCGGGCCCGCATATATTCTGAAAACGGAAAAATCTCCCGTATGCCTGGGCCACATCCAGTTGTCGGTATCTCCCCCGAATTTGCCGATGCTGGAGGGTGGCGCACCGACGAGCCGGATATCGCGAAACACTTCGTTGATGAAGAGAAAGTATTGGTTTCCGTGGAAGAAAGCAACGACTGAGGCTTCGTAATGAGAATCCCCAACAGCATCCTTTTCTATATTTTCAATGTTCTTCCTGATGGCCATATCTCTCACATGCTCACTCATCGATGCATCGACACCTTCAAGCACCCTGCCTGTCACATCCTCCATGCGAACCAGCAATGTAACAGTCAGGCCCGGATTGGCCAACTCTTCCGAGCGATTCATAGCCCAGAATCCATCTGTGAGGTAGTCGTGTTCCAGTGACGAGTGGGCCTGAATCCTTCCATATCCGCAATGATGGTTGGTGAGGATCAGACCTTCATCTGATACGATCTCTGCCGTACATCCTCCACCGAAGATGACAACGGCATCCTTCAGACTGGGCTGATTGATGCTGAAAATATCCTCTGCGGTGATTCGCATCCCGAGTTTTTGCATCTCTGCCTCATTCAGGTCACCTAGATACAGGGGTATCCACATACCCTCATCGGCCTGAACGGTGTTGTTGAAGATAAACAGGCCGAGGGCCAGGAAAAACGCAATGATCCTCATGATTTTTTTCGTTTGAAGGCGGACAAATATAGCAATATCATGATTCCTGTGCCATAAAAATGGCGGGAATTCAATTTTACAGCAGGGGTGAGGCAACATTCTCCCGAAATTTGTGAGAAAAACGGGTACGCCTGGTTATTGCCTGATAGGTTATTTTACGAAATGGGACCACCAGTCTGATGGTGTCAATAAAAGAACATTTTCAGGGATTGCATCCACCATGAATGAATATCCCTGAAGGAACATTGCATGGAATCATGGCGTGAATCTGATGATTTTATTCCTGATGGGCTTCAGCGTCAAAAGGTATGAATGGATCGCTTTCATATCCCCATCTGTCATGCCTGCATAAGCTGTCCATGGCATCTCCGTGTTAAATCCGCCGGGCTCAATGCTCGCGCTATTCTTGTCAATGGAATCGGGGTGAAATGATTTGAATCTTCTGACAAAGCTGTCAGCACTCCAGGAGCCAATACCGGTAGCAGGATCAGGGGTGATGTTGGAGGATCGGACAATACCACCGGTAGGCAAGGGGAACTCCATACCGCCTGCAAAGTCCATGTTTTCGATAAACCGCCCCTTCTTCATTGGTGTATGGCAATGATTGCATCCTGCGGCCAATGTCATATACCTTCCATAGTCGATCGTATCGTCGGGACTGGGCCGCTTTGAAAATAAAGCTTCCCTTGGCATGGTATTGATGAGCAGGTTCATTGGGAAGTCGGCTGAGGATTTGGGCTCGTCATGCTCAATGGATTTCAGTGTCCTCAGATATGCGATGACCGCGTAAATGTCTTCCCTGTCAAGTTTGCTGAAATTGTCGTATGGCATGATCGGGAATAATGCCCGGCCGTCCCGGCTTACGCCAGATGTGACGGCCCTGAAAAGTTCCCCGTCCGTCCAGTCTCCGATACCTGCCGGAGTTAGGTTGCCCGGAATGAATTCACCGGGGAATCCCCTGTTGCGACCGAAAGCCTCCCCTCCCGCAAAATAGCCATGATCCACCGGTCCTGAGAGTTTATTCCAGTTACGAGGGGAATGGCAGTCCATGCACATCATTACATGGTGGGCCAGATACTTACCCCTTTCAACACGTTCCGGGGTTTTCTCGATCATCAGGTCGGGTGCTGCACCGACGTTTGGAAGGTAAAACTTCAGATATCCAATAAGAGCAGAAACTCCTGCAATAATCAGCAACAGGAGGATCAGCAAGCTTTTCCGGATCAGTCTCATTTTGTTGTTTTGTGCAAAACTAATCGTCGGCTGACTTTCTGTTTGAATTTAATAAGCAGATTAACAAAAGATTAACAAAAAACGCAGTTTTGGAGATTTGGATTTTTACTTATGGGGGTTGAAGTAAGGCCGGAAAGCTGATTGAGGGATTTATGGGGATGTCCTGAGCCCGGCAATATTCAGAAGGGCCGGCTTTGCGGGTAAAGCCAGAGAACCAGCAGGCCGATGGCAAGCAGAAGTATTCCTGTGATAATAAAACCGGCGCCAAGGAGTTTCTTTTTTCGATAGGCTGAAAAAACGCCGAAGACAAGAAAAAGGAATGCAAAAATGATCAACTGAAGCATCAGCATAGAGGTGTCCTTTCATTCAGTTTTAATGTGTATAAATTTTGTCCTTGTACCAGATACGTGTACGGTTGATGCCTTCCACAAAGATGATCAGGTCTCTTAAAAGATTGATCTCCCTTACGGATTCATAGCTGATATGCAGGGAGCGGCATTCTGTGAACGCCTTGACATTCATGTTCTGGTCGATGTAGGCGATGGTATTGTATGAAAGTTGGTACGGGTGGGGTATATACCGTTCGATGATGCAGACCTGTCCGTTACAGATGGTCTTGAACTGGCCCTGCTCCGAAAAGACCATTGACTGGTCTGTAACCGTATAGAATTCAGGCCTGAAGGAGCTGATTTCCATTACTTCCCCTTTGTCAAAACACTTAAACCGTCCCAAATTGTCGACCCATGCCATACATTCGTCACCTACCTGGAAGGATTCCGGTTCAAATCCTTCCAGCTCGAACTCTTTTCCTTTGTAAAACACGCGGAATGATTGGTCCGGAACATCCATATAGGCCATGATATCACGTCCTGCAGCAAAATTCATTTCCTCCACGAACTCATCCAGTATCCGGGTTTTGCCGTGAAAAAACAGCTTGAACTTCCGGTCGAAGGTGGTCACCCATGCGATCAGGTTATCTCCTGTCTGGTAATCATCCACCGGCCAGCTGACCAGCCCGTCTTCAAGCAAAAACAACTTGCCGTTGTAATACACTTCAATGGTGGCACTGATCGTGTTGTGCCATGCGATGAGGCTGTCCTCCACAAACCAGGTGCCTGCCTGGGTGCTGAGCAGCCTGGGTTCATCACCGTCATAGACATAGAGATGCTCGTAGATGGAGTATCCCAGCAGGAAATCCGTCGTGGTATATTTGACTGGATTTCCGGTAATCAGGGTTTTAACATTGCCATCCTGGTAAACTTTCAGATTGCTTCCGTTATCAATATATGCGATCAGTGTGCCTCCCACCTGGAAGGACTGAATTTCAAGGTATTCAAGCTTTCTGAATGTGGCTGCATCAAAAACCCAGAAATGATTCATGTAATCATTAAAGGCAGCCAGATGCTGTGCATTCAGGGGCATCCAAAGGATGGCTGTGACCCACAGTAGCAGTCTTTTATGCATTGCAAATCCTCCTGTCAGGTGATCCTGGTAAAGCGCAAAGGATTACCAGGTCAAGTCCGGATGGCTATGGTCTCGATCTCCACGAGTGCACCCAGGGGCAGTCTGACCACGCCGTAGGCTGCTCTTGCCGGAGGTTCCTCAGAGTAGTACCGGGAATAAACTTCGTTCATTGCGCTGAAATGATCCATATTGCTGAGCAGGCAGGTCGATTTGACCACATCCCGGAATGAATAGCCTGCGGTCTCAAGGATCGCGCCGATGTTTCGCATTACCTGCTCCGTCTGTACCCGGATATCCCCTTCGACCATCTTGCCTGTTGCCGGATCAATGGGTATCTGCCCGGAAATATACAAAATCCCGTTCGTTTCGACCGCCTGGCTGTAAGGTCCGACGGCGGCAGGTGCCTGTGGTGTGTAAATGATCTTTTTCATATCATCTGATTTTACGACTTGGAAAAACAGGGCTGTTCTTGCCCATTTTTTTTCAAATTTACTCAGCATTCTAAAAATCCCTGAAATCCTTCTTTTTGTCAAGCTTCAAATCCTGCAGCAGGCTTGATTTGATGTTGATGGTAAATCCCCACTGCTGCCTGAATCCAAGGGGTACCCAGTTGAATCGCATCTCCCAGCAATGAAGATCGCGGTATACATCGATCGAAGTATAGGTGAATTTTTTCTCAGTAAAATCATATCCCGAAGTAAATCCGATCTTCCATTTTGGAGTTACGTTCGCGTCTCCCCGGAAGGAAATCGTCTGTACCAGGCTTTTTTCACGACTGATATCGTAGTTCCGGTAACCGTTCTGATAACGGAATGTCGTGGTATGGTTAAAGTCGTATGAGATATTCAGTGTCCAGGGGACGCTCCAGTCAACGTAATTTTCAGGATTTTCATTAACTTCCCTGAGCTCTTCCTCTGTACCTGCCGTGGAAGCCCGCTCCCCCTTTATGAGGTCGGAAGAAAGCCGGAAGCTGAGTCCCAGCCTCCAGTTATGCCGCTCCTGCCGGAACAGTTTTCTGTTCACATCCCATTCGAAGCGGTTGATTCGCTGACCCTCTTCATTCAGTGCGTAGGGATCCCACGAACTGGAATAATAGACCTGAAGGTTTTTGAAAAGGGTTGTTCTTCCGGAAATGTTGAGGGGGCTGAAGTTCAGCGAATCTTTTGCAAGGTCGTATGAAACAGCCAGTGAAAGGTCCTCGATCAGGATGATTTTCCTTAATCCTGAAACCGTATCTTTTTTGGATCGGATCTTCATCTCCAGGTTGTTGCTGAGCCTGAAACCGATATTTCCCGATTTTCTCTCAGGAGGCGATCCATAGATCGAGCCCTCGAAGATGGAGTAAATGGCAGCATTACCGGACTGATCGGTGTAATACCTGTAATAACCGAACCGGGGCTGGCTGAAATCCGGTCTGAAGGAGAAGGATAATGAGGGTTTGATCACATGCCTGACGGCACGCACCGGTCCGCGGCTGTATGTAAACACCCCATACAGGGAGGTGGAAATGTTTGAGCTGAAGTTGTAATCCCTTGCGGCTGCGAACCCATCAACGGTATCGGTCATTAAAGAGCCGTATTCCCAACCATTACCTGTCAATATGGAATCGTTGGACCAGTATTTGCGTATGGTGCGGGTATACCACCTTTCTGTGTAGTTGATGTTATTTGTCCAGACGAGATACCTGAGCAGTTTCACCGATCCGCTGGAGAGGGTCAGGTTATGCTGAAGACCGTTGCGCATCATCTTCCGTACATCTTCCTTGAATATCAGCGTATCATATGTATTGATCCGGTTCTCAGCCTGGTTGTTGTAGTTGACACTGATGTTTTCGTACCACCTGGGTTTTCCCACCAGCTGCTTTTTTCTCAAAGGGTAAAAGCGGTTCACTGAAAATGTGATCTTGGGGAGGATCAGATTGACCTCGCGGGTGATGGTGTTTTGCTGGTGGTTCAGAGCCGCTGTAAGGAAATACTTACCCTGCCAGCTGGTGGAGTAATTGATGCTCGACTGGAATGTGTTTGAAAGATAGGCATTGGATGAAACCGGATTGAATTTGTTGTATTGACTGCTGACGACATTGACATTGGCGGAGAACTTGCTCAGGGGCCTGGCTTTGGGATCCTGGTTATGTACCCACCGGAGCTGGAAATCCTTGTAACGGTTGTACTCAGGGGAACCCCTCTCACCAAGCAGGTTTTCGGCATAACTGAAGTTGAACGCCCCGTTGAAACGGTAACGTTTGTTATAACGAACCTGCGGCTTTAACGCCCAGCTTCCCAGGCTGTATATATCTCCGGTTACCTTCAGATCCATGTAATTGTTGATCACCTGGTAATATCCGCCGTTTTCCAGGTAGAATCCCCGGCTGGCTGATTCGCCGAATGTCGGTACCACAATGCCTGACCGTTGGCCTTTTTTGTTCGGGAACATACCAAAAGGAATGAAGAAAGGGGTCGGGACACCCTCAATTGTCAGATAGGCGGGCCCGGTAACAATTTTATTGTCGGGAATCAGTTTTGCCCGGTTATACCTGAACTCAAAGTGAGGTGGGTCGTGGTCACAGGTTGTGTAGGATCCCCGGAAGACATTCACCTCCTGGTTAGGCATGTATTTGACTTTGGAGCCATGGATGTATCCTTCCCCGTCCTGTGTAACCACAGTCTGGACCAATCCCTTCCTGGTACGGTAGTTATATCTCATCCGGTGGGATTCGAAACTGTTGCTACCTTCGGTGAAGACAGGGCGTCCGGTTTGATTCCCTGAGGTATCTTCCTGGTATGTGGCCGAAACGATACTCGTTGTGAAATCAATCTCAACGTATCCGGCCTTCAGGTTGATATTCTTGTAATTGATATCGTTGTTACGGTAAAGGTATACCTTCTGTGTGGTGATATCAAACCTTATGGAATCAGACGAAAGGTAATCGACACGTGCATCCAGGGCATTGGCTGATCTTCCACGGGCTATGGTGTCGGACTGCAGGGTATCCGATACAATGAGCAGGCTGTCAGGATCGTTAATGGTCTGTCCATGCAACATATGATTCAATCCGGTAAGCACCAGAAGAAATGCCCATAATTTTGCGCACCGGAGTGTTAATAATTTGGCCGACAACTTGCTTTACAAATGATACTGTAAATGCTAAATTTGCGGGAATCCGTCAGGGACGCAAACGTTCCTCCGGCATGAACCGGTCCGGATTCTGAATGCAAATATACACGGGACGGGGTTACCGTACAGGGGGAATGTTCCTGTGGGTACAATTGATCCCTGATACAGAAATAATTACCGGATATCATTGATGCATCGAAAACGTTTTTTTCTGCTGTTTGGTGTCTTATCCCTTGCGGGTGTATATGTTTCCTTCGCGCAGACCGAAAGCAGGATTACACGCATTGTGCTGGATGCAGGGCATGGAGGCAAGGATCCGGGTGCCCTTGGGAAGAGATCGATGGAGAAGGATATCGTGCTGGCCATTGCGCTGAAAACCGGTGAAATGATCCGGGATACCCTGCCCGACATAGATGTGATCTTTACCCGGAAGAGTGATGAGTTTATCGAACTGCACCGCCGCGCCAGGATCGCGAATGAATCGGGGGCAGATATTTTTATTTCCATTCACTGCAACTCAAATACTTCATCAACCCCTTTCGGTGCTGAGACTTACGTGATGGGGCTGCATAAAACCTCGGAAAACCTTGAAGTTGCCAAGATTGAAAATGCAGCGATCTTCTTTGAGGAGGATTTTTCGCAGGAATACGGGGGCTTTGATCCCAATTCCGATGAAGATTATATTGTGCTTTCCATGTTTCAGTCATCCAGTATAGACCAGAGCATTGATCTGGCTTCCCGGGTACAGGAGGAATTGAAGATCATTGCAAAAAGGAAGGACAGGGGAGTCAAGCAGGCCGGATTCTGGGTTCTGTATAAAACGACTATGCCCGGGATACTCATCGAAACGGGATTCCTGAGCAATCCTGCGGAAGAGGAATTCATCAGCTCGGTAGCTGGCCAGGATCTTATTGCACGGGCCATCTGTTCGGCCTTCCTGGCATTTCGGGAGCGGTTCGAAGAGACCAACAGCCACCTGGTTTCACTTAATGTTGCAACGAAGGATTCAGTGGTCGGGATTCCTCTGCCGGAGATTCGTTTCAGGGTTCAGTTCGCATCATACAAGAAGGAAAAGGATTTGGATTTCAGAAAATTCAGGGGCCTGGAAGATATCCGGATGTACGAGCATGATGGAATGTTCAAATACACCACCGGCAATGAACAGAATCTTGAAAGCGTGCAGATACTGAAGAAAACCCTAACACAGAAGGGCTATAAAGATGTTTTCATTGTGGCTTTTCTGGACGGGAAAAGGATATCGCTGGAGGAGGCGCAGAAAATTACTGAGAACAAACGCTGATCAATTGGCATTTGTCAGGGAAAAAAAGGCAGGTCTTTTGTTTTTGGCAGTCCTGTTAGTGCTGGCCACCGTTTTGCTGTGGAACAGGGGTAAGGCCCTTTTCATGGTAAAGAATACTTATTATGTGTTATTGCCTGATGCCGGAGGCCTTTACCGCGGCGCCGCGGTTTTTACCGGTGGGGTGGAATCAGGCAGGATTTCATCACTGAAGTTCCACCCGGACTGGAAGGGTGTGGTGATCGCTACCCTGAGGGTGGACAGTGATATTCACATCCCTCATGGTTCTGATGTTGAGCTGACCGAAGTGGACAGAATAAGGGGGGAAAGCGCCCTGTTAATAAATCTGGTAGGAGGAGCCGGTTATTATGCCTCCGGTGACACCCTGCTGTCAAGGGATCTCCTTTCAGGCAAACCGGATGGGCAGGATGCGGTTGAGAGGTTAGAAACGCCGTCGTCCGCTGAGATATTCAGAATACAGGTGCTGGCTTCCGCTATCAAAAGAAAGGAAAGCGATCCGGTCTTTCATGGTGTTCCTGTCATGGCTGTCCAAAGGAACGGGATATGGAAGTATTATACCGGTAACTTCAACAGCCGTGAAGAAGCGGTCAGAGCGAAGGATTCCCTGCGTGCCCGCTTTTTTCCCGATGCCTTCATCATCTCATTTCCCGATGATAAGCTTATCAGGACGGATGAAAAATCAAATTAGCGTATATTTGCTAAAATTTGTCCCGATTGAAAAGAATACGTGAGATCTGGATCGGCGTGCTGGTTATCGCAGCCCTTGCCCTGATCTTCTGGGGAATCAGTTTCCTCAAGGGAAGGGATATTTTTTCTCGTGAACGGGTATTTTATGCGGTCTATGAAGACATCGGAGGCCTTGTCAGAACCAATCCGGTTTCCATCAATGGCCTGTATGTGGGTCAGGTCAGGGATCTGTATTTTGATCCATCAGGCACTGCCCGGGTAATTGTGGAACTGGTGATCACAGATCCCATCACCATTCCGGAAAACTCCATAGCCCGTATTTTCAGCTCAGACCTGATGGGTTCCAAAGCTGTGGAGATTAAACTGGGCTCTGCCACTGAAGAGGCTCTGCCCGGGGATACCCTCTTCCCGGAAGTCGAAATTTCTTTGAAAGAAGAGGTGAACAGGCAAGTGCAGCCCCTGAAACGGAAGGCTGAAGACCTGATGCTCTCCATCGACAGCGTCATCACCGTGGTTCAATATGTGTTCAACCGGGCGACACGTGAAAACCTGACCCAGAGTTTTGAACATATTGCCAACTCTTTTGATAACCTCGAAAACACCACATTCAGCATTGACACCCTGGTTACCACTCAGAAAAACCGGATCAGCCGCATACTCGAAAACATTGAATCCATCACTTTCAATCTTCGCAACAACCAGGATAAATTCAACCATATCATCGCCAATTTTTCCTCCCTGAGCGATTCACTGGCGAAGGCAAGGGTGGCTGAGACATTGCTCAGTACCCACAACGCCATGAATGAAGTGGCCAACATCGTTGCACGGATAAATAGCGGGGAAGGCAGCCTGGGATTGCTGGTGAACGACGATTCATTATATGTACAGGTTGAACGTTCCGCCAGGGAACTCAACCTCCTGTTGGAGGATATCCGCAGCAACCCGAAAAAGTATGTGAAGTTTTCGGTATTCTGAGCAGCAGATACCGCTGCACCTGAAAAAATATTCCGTAATTTTGCATTCTGACAGGGGAGTGGCATGTGTGATAAACACATGGGGAGTGCCGGCAGAATAGTCCGAGATCAGGAGAAGTATGTAAAATACTGGCAGTGGAAGAGGGTTGTATACTGATGCTGTTTGATTTTGCCTGTCTGCCTGTCCAACGATTTATCTGCCTTCCTGGAGGAAGACAGGTCGAAGGCATGACA
>JAFGHD010000060.1 GCA_016939365.1 Bacteroidales bacterium
AAAAAGAAGCAAAAAAGAAAAAGTCAACAATAATAAAACAGGTTTAAACTTTATTTAAAAAGTCAACCTATTTCAGTCACCTTCACCGCACTTCAGGGCACTCCTAACACCTGACTCCTGCCTTCCGTCTTCAGTATTCTTCTTCCAGCAGTTCGAACGTTTGCGTCAGGCGGCTGAGCTCGCAGATGCGGATCAGGGCATCCTTTCCCTCGGCTGTGGTGGCCTGGATGTGGTAAAACTCTCCGGCATGGTTGGTCCTGATGACCACCCAGTTCACCAGCGGGACCGGTTGACCTTTCATGCGGAACAGCATCCAGGGTATTGAGTCCACCCCGGCAGGCATCCATCCCGTCTCCCAGAGGTCAGAAGCCGGATCCTCGCGGATGGCAGCGGCCTCCCTGCTGAAATAGTCCGCCAGGCTGCCTTCCCCATGATATCCGGTGACGGAGAGCGACAACAACCGGGCGGGATCCTCCCTGCTCTCCATGTAATTGACCCCCATGATGCCGTATATGGTATCGGAGAACACCTCCCTGACGCTCCATGAGGCCGGGATACTGATGATGAACCTGTTGGCCGGATCGGTCCAGATGCTCACCTCCCCGAACACCTCTTCTGCCGGGCGGCAGCCGAATGTGAGCGGGGGATGCTTCCTCATGCACGAAGTGCAGCACAGGGCAGTCAGCACGGGGATCAGGATCATCCACCGGGTTTTCATGGATCAGTAACCGTATTTGTTTTTCCAGAGTTTCCGCAGCCGTTCGCGCATCTCCTTCTCCCGGGGATTGTCGCCGGGTTCGTAGAATGTGGTGCCCCTGATCCGGTCGGGCAGAAACTCGAGGTCTGCGAAGTTGTCTTCGAAGTCGTGTGCATATCTGTAGCCCTTCCCGTACCCGATCTCCTTCATCAGCCGGGTGGGGGCGTTACGGATGTGCAGTGGTACCGGCAGGTCCCCATGGTTCCGCACATGCCCGAGCGCCTTTTCTATGGCCATGTAGCTTGCATTGCTTTTGGGCGAGCAGGCGAGGTATGTGGCCGTCTGCGAGAGGATGATCCGGCATTCCGGGTATCCGGTGGTATGAACTGCGTCGAAGCAGGCCTGTGCCAGCACCAGTGCCGTGGGATTGGCATTACCGATGTCCTCCGAGGCGAGGATCACCATCCTGCGCGCGATGAACTTTGGATCCTCCCCGGCCTCCACCATGCGGGCCAGCCAGTAGACAGCCCCGTTGGGATCGCTTCCCCGCAGGGACTTGATGAAGGCGGAGATGATGTCGAAGTGCATCTCACCGGACTTGTCGTACAGTGCCAGGTTCTTCTGCACTACATTCATGACCTCGTCATCGGTGACAACGATCTCTCCCTTTCCGGGCGGCATGGCCTGCACCACCAGCTCCAGGGCATTGAGGAGCTTACGGGCATCTCCGCCCGACACCCGCATCAAAGCCTTGTCCTCTTTGATCCTTATCTCCAAACCCATCAGTTGTTCCAGGAATTTCCGGCCCCGCTCCAGCAACTCCGTCAGGTGAGTCAAGTCAAGCTCCTTCAGTATATACACCTGGCATCGCGACAGCAGCGGCGGGATGACCTCGAAAGAGGGATTCTCGGTGGTGGCGCCGATCAGAGTGATCACTCCCTGTTCGACGGCCGAGAGCAGCGAGTCCTGCTGGGATTTGTTGAACCGGTGAATCTCGTCAATGAAGAGGATGGCACCCTTCTCCGATCCACGTGCGGTGGCGATCACCTCCCTGACCTCCCTGACCCCGCTGCTCACGGCGCTCAGGGTGAAGAAAGGCCTGCCCAACTCCCCGGAGATGATATGCGCCAGGGTTGTCTTTCCGACACCGGGCGGACCCCACATGATCATCGAAGGCACCGACCCCGACTCGATGGCACGCCTCAGAATGGCACCCGGCCCCACCAGATGCTCCTGACCGATATACTCCGTCAGGCCTGCAGGCCTGAGCTGTTCTGCCAGCGGCTTGTGGATCGGCATATGAGGTCGGTTTGATATTTAACCATGATATCCAAACAGATTCTTCGATTTGATCTGATCCTCGATATACCTCGGCACCATCTCTTCCCATCCCCCCTTGCCGCTCTGGATCAGATTCAGCACATGGCGCGAGTTGATGTAGAGCCAGTCCGTTTTCACGTTCTGTATGTCGATGATCTTCCGGTTCTTCTTCAGGTAGTTGTACAGGTCTTTCAGATCGCCGTCGAGCTCCAGGTTACCGCTGGTGATGAGATGCTCCCCGCGTGTGGGGTCATCCATGGACACCGAGGAGATGGTAGGATAGACATACAGCTTCATGTTCTCGGGGAAGAGTTGGCCGAACGCCTCGAGAATACCCCCCTTCAGGTGTCTGTAATACTTACGGTCGAGAACGTTGAGGAGGGTGGGTATGCCGATGACGATCCTCAGGTTCAGGATTTTAAAGCGTGAGAAGTAAGCCACCAGCTTGAAGTACTCTCTGAAGTCGGAAACCATCACGTTCTGCCCCATACCGTTCAGGATATCCACCCGGGCGAGGAAGTCGCGGTTGTCCAGTTCCCCTTCCTCCAGCAGGTTGTTTAGCGTAATCTCACACAGCGCCAGCGTGTTTTCCTTGCGGTAATCCTCATCCCTCTTGAAGATGGCGTAGCTTGTCTTCAGCATGTCGAATCCCACGTAGGTGATGGGCCGGAAGCTGCCCCTGAAGGCCAGCACATTTTTCCGGTATAGCATATCGGCGGGCTCCTGCACCTTTCCGTAGCGGTCGAAGACGATGGCGTGGGTCATGCCGTTCCTGACCATCTGCACGGCCAGGAGCCGGTTGTCCACATAGTCCAGGTCGGGACCGCTCATACGCACCATCGTGACCTCCACGACATCCTCAGCCAGATTGTCAAGCAAAGACTGCAGAAAGGTGTTGGGGTACAGGTGGTGGTGATGGCATGCAAATATCAGGTTGACACCAAGCACTCCCAGCGTTCTCTGTTGCAGCAGGCTGTCCTGCTCCCGGAGCTGGACATGCATCACCACCTCATTGGGGGAGGAACGGGGTGTCAGCTGGAACCGGATGCCGATCCAGCCATGGGCCTCGTTGTCCTTCTTGTAATTCAGGATGGCAACGGTGTTCGCAAAGGCAAAAAAGCAGGTGTTATCACCCCTCTTCTCACCCAGCAGGCCGGCCAGCTCCCGGTATTCGGTATCCAGCATCTTCAGAAGCCTGCCCTCCGACACATACCTGCCTGGTTTGTTCTGGTTGTAAAAGGCATCGCTGAAGCGCTTGTCATAGGCTGAAACGGACTTGGCAATGGTTCCGGAGGCACCTCCGGCCATGAAAAAATTCCGGGCCACCTCCTGACCCCCGCCGATCTCCGCCAGCGTCCCGAATACCCTGCCATCGAGATTGATCAGCAGCGCCTTCCTGTTCGTGCTGAGCACTTCCCTCTCCATGAAGCCGAAAACAAATTCATCACGAAGGTATGACAAATTGAGGGGACTCGCTTCTCCGCTGCTTCAGCTTCGCATTTTCACTTTAAAAGAATTATTTGTATCTTGACGATCCCTGGATTCAGAGACAGAATAACATTGTAGCACCAGAAAATGCCGGGAAAAAGAAATCTGCTGCATTACCAGGACATTATCGCCTATCTGCTCATGGTCATCTGCTTTCCGCTGAATCCGCTGGTTCTTGCGGGAGCTGTCGAACCTGGGCAGAGTGATCTGTTGTTTTGCACAGGGGCTGTCGTCTGGGTTGCCGGAATGGTTCTCGTCATTTATCCGTTCATCTTTTTCAGGATGAAAGGAGATGTCGGCAGGGGAAAATCCTATGTCCACACCCGCAAGCTGGTGACTGCAGGACTATACTCAGTGGTGAGGCATGTCCAATATACCGGAGGGATTATTTCCATCTTCATCGCCACACCGTTGCTGTATCCGCACTGGCTCTTTGTGGTGCTGGGCATACCCGGAATATGGCTGACCTACCTGGGTACCAGAAGGGAGGATCATCTCCTGGTACAGAAGTTTGGAGATGAATACAGGAAGTATCAGGATGAAGTACCTGCGATGAATATCCTGGCTGGAATATACCGCAAATTCAGGGGCCGGTCATCCTGACCGTTGCCTGCGGCATGTTGCATGGCAGAGGGAACTTCAATCGGGCTTCACCTGCAGAGGTATCCCCTATATCTTTCCGGTCCTGTCTTCTGACGGTTTCTCCCGTGGCGGATCGGGAGGTTCATTGTCCGGAGGCTCGGGTGCCAGTCCGGGATTTATCTGTCCGGGTGTCCCGAAATACTTGTCCAGCAGTTTGCGGTGTTCCTTGATATAGTCCCGGTAGCGCTCCATGAACTCCTGCCGTTCCCTGATGATATCCTCCATCTCCGGGAACGGGTCATTGGGGAACACACCGGGAGGGGGCATGTCCTCATACAAGCCGGGAAGATCCCACCGGTCCCAGAAATCCTCAAATTCCCTGTAGAAGATATCTGCGGAGTCCTGCGACAGGGGATAGGGGAAGTGTGGCATTCTGAAGTGAAACCATCCAAGGCCGTGACCCGGGAAGTCCGATGAGTCTTCCCTGGGCCAATCCGGGTTAAAGAAGAGATGGGGTCCTGGGGTCAGGAATTCCCAGTCAAAGGGAGCGAAAAGCCGCTCATCCCACCAACGGGAGAAGTGCTCCCCGCCGAACAGGGTGTCCCAGCCCGGCGGTGTGCCGCGGCCTGACCAGGACCATGACCAGGAGGAATCATACCCGGAAAGGTTGCCCTGATCGTTGTACTGCCTTTTCACATCGATCTTCACCCGGGGCCCGGTCTGGTCTTCCTGCGCCAGTACAGGACGGATGGTCAGCATGACACACAGCAGGCTCATCATCAGGGCCCCTCCCCAGACAAACCGCTGCGTGGTACTGGAGACAATGGATGATGCACGTTTCATGGGGCAATGGCTTTGTATGATTACAACCAATAAAATTAGTCGTTATTTGCCTTGTGTCCAGCATTTTAAGATTTTTTAACGAAGTTGATCCATCCAAAAAATGAACTTTGGGTGATTGATGCTCTTCCGGCAAGTTCTACGATTTTCTGGTAACGCTGGGTTTATTAATATCAAAGTAATACAGGCTATTTGTTTATAATCCTCCTTCGCGTTCCGCTTCGGTGGACGGGAATTTTTTACCGTATATTGAATATTGATCCCTTGGCAACAGCAGATCAAATGCGATCGGGACGATCACGATCAGGACGGCACTGGTATTCGATACCGGATTGCAGGAGAATTGGGGGTATACATCATCTGCTCATCCCGGGCCATGGGTATTCCACCTGGGTGAGGTGCAGCCCCCGGGCGGGTACGGAGAAGATACGTGGGAACCGGTCGCCGGTTTCGAGCATCCGGAGATACTCCTGCGGTGTGATGCGGCCTTTCCCGGTGAGGACGAGCGATCCCGCGATGCGGCGCACCATGCCCCTGAGGAACCGGTCGGCACCGATGACGATCCGTACCCGCCCGGCCCCGGCCTCATGGATCACCTCCGCCCGGAACACCCCCTGCACCGTCGGCCGGCCGGGCTGCACCTGCCACCCCGCATAAAGCGTACCTAAATAGGATATCCTGATAAAGACACGCATCAGACAACTACAACCGATAAAAACATCAATCCTGTTTGACCCGGAAAAAATGCCTGATGCCACAAAGACCTTCTGAAATTATCAGATACATGCCACCATCCCCGGCCATTATCTTTTCAGCAGCCTGAACGACCTGTCAAATCCCGTACCACTAACTTCAAGGATATACACTCCGGATTTCAGATGGGCTATATTTATGCTCATCCTTTCTCCGGTCTGATAATCGTGGCTGGTTTGATGGGTCAAAATGCATTGCCCGCTGACATGGCATATCTCCACCGAGCCAATGGTCTCCCCTTCACCAGGTTGAATATACACGATGTCATTCGCCGGGTTTGGGAAAATGCGCATCTCACTCCGGCAGGCTGCCTTTTCAGGCTTGCCCGTGGTTATTCCTGTAAAAGTCACCCCGTCGATCCAAAGCTCAAAACCGTATTCCCAGGTATCGGCGTGAATTTCAACAAAGGCGATCTCATCGAAGGAAATATTTCCATAAGCCGTCCGGTACCATGGGGAGACGCCGGCCAGCGGCATGCTGATCTTCTTCCATTGCCCGATGGTAGGATTCAGGATCACGGTCGCCGAACCGGTGTATTTAAAGTACCCTCCGCAATTGTTGCCCAGGATAACGCTGCAGTACTGGAAGCCGTAACCGGTGTTGTTGACCGATTTCAGCCAGAACACCAGGGTATCGGATTCATCCAGGTCCCATACCGGGATGGAATCTCCTGCAGGCCGGTACATCGCCCCGATGTCCCAGCCGTTTCCGGTGGTAATATGTACTGAGGCGATGCCCACCACCTTGTCGGCATAGTCCCATTTCTTCAGGGTGGGTTCGTGCAGCCCGTATCCCCAGCAGGCTTCCGGGTAGGCGTACCACACCGCAGGCGGTTCGGCCATATCCGACGGAGGGACTTCCTGGAAGACGGGATCATTCCCGGGCAGGGAGGGCTGCCAGATCACCTCGCCATACGCAGGATTGTCATACTTGTCCAGTATCTTGCATTCAATCAGCCCCTGGTCATTGATGACGAAATTATTCATGATGGCGTAGATATCATCGGGCGACTGGTTTTCAATATGATACATGGACGGATTTTGAAACACATTGTCTGTAATCGTGTCTTCAACAGAGCTTTCCAGGAGCACAATGCCATTCCGGTTATTGACAAATGCGTTGTTCAATACGACCAGGTGCTCCGTATTCTTCGCAGAAATGGCTACCGTATTCCCCCCGATCACATTCGATTCGATGAGATAATCCCGGGAATCCTGGTTCTGGTATGGAGGAATACCCGTCCCCTCCTGCCACAGCCTTATTCCGGTCGGATTTTCACTGATCACGTTGTTCCTTATGTGGTTTTTGTAGCCCCGGTCAATGGCAATACCGGATTCCTGGTTGCCGATCACCTCGTTGCTGTCGACAATGCTGTTGAAGGAGTAGCCGAGCCAGAAACCGTAGTGGCTGTAATTGCAAATATTACCGATATACACATTGCCGTCGGCAAATGTGGCTTCGATGGCATTGTGCGGGGAATAGGAACATTCATTATATGCGAAGTAATTGTTGTTGGGAATCTGTGAATACTGGAACTGACCGAGGAATATTCCGTCGCCCGAGTATGTGAAATCATTGTGCACAACATAGTTGTTGTTGGATACCAGCATCAGGATGGCCGCACAGTCGCTGGGATCGGTGTAGGGACGGTTGACATGCGAGCAGTTGTTGTCCTGGATGTCACAAAGGTCGGTGAAGTACATCCTGATCCCGAAGGAGGTGTTCCACGAGAGATCGTTGTCGTGAATGATGATGCTGTCACATTCATACAGGGCTACCCCGTCATTTTGGTATTTCATTTCGTTGTCATAGAGCTGCCCGAACTGGGTACTATACATCATCACACCTCCGCCAAGGGCCTGCTGGTAATTGGTCCAGATGGATATCCATCCCGCCGAATCGACCCTGTTGTATGAGAAGTTGTTGCCGTGGATTGAAATATGATCGGAATTTGTGATGTAAACCGCATAAAAGTATTTTTTAATCAGGTCGAAATCCCTGATCTCGATGTTGTTTGAGTTGTTTATTTTGAAAACATATCCGCCATAGTTGGTCCCATCGGCGGCGACTCCGTCGCCTTCGATGATGATGTTTTCCTTGTCGTTGATCTGAATGAGGCCATCGTTCCCCTGATCCGGAATGGTGTAATTACCGGGATTGATGATCACCCATGAGTTGCTGGGGATTTGTATGTTGTCCTGCAGATCCATATAGATCTGACTGTATACCTGCATACTGATCAGTGCGACCATTGCCAGCAGGAAGATGATCCGTTTCATTGGGTATCTGTTTGAATATGATGCACTAATTTACGAAATTTTATGGGAAAACATTCAACATGGATCAAAGAGACTGTAACAAATTTTAATAAACATGATGGTAAAACAAAATAATGACAGTGGTTCCTGTCTGAAGAATATTTAAACGCAATGTTCGCAAAGAATTCGAAGAAAACCCGAAGAAAAGTATTAACACATTTACAGTATGGAGGCATATTCATCCAAAAGCACATCCTTGGATCTTTGCAGGATCCCGGCGCACTTTGCGGTTTCTGTAGTTATTTTCGGTTAAACTTGCTGGAAAAGACGAAGTATATGTTTGATTTGACAATCTTAAAAAGGCTCCCCGAAGAATAAACAAATACATTGCAAGTCCAACTTCAAACAGTCTCTTATTAACCATTTCGACATGGCTTATCATGACACTTCGGGATAGGGCACATGGAATGCACCAAGTGGAAATTTTCTGGAAGTGCCGGAATAAAAATGATCCTGTATGATAAGGAAAGCCGATTATGCAAACCGGCGTTGGTAACAGTAAATATGATCCGGCCGGGATCAGCTTCCCAGTGTGGCCACCATGACGGCCTTGATGGTATGGAGGCGGTTCTCCGCCTGGTCGAACACGATGGATGT
The DNA here is from genome assembly GCA_016939365.1 of Bacteroidales bacterium. Lineage (GTDB taxonomy): Bacteria > Bacteroidota > Bacteroidia > Bacteroidales > JAFGHD01 > JAFGHD01. The sequence goes on from JAFGHD010000060.1 coordinate 8,596, forward strand.
CTCCGACTCGAAAACTTCATCCGTCACTTCCATCGCGGCTACCCCGTATTTCTGGTAAATATCCTCGCCTACCTTCGTATCCCTGTTATGGAATGCCGGGAGGCAGTGCAGGAACTTCACCTTTGGATTTCCGGTGAGGCGTATGGCTTCTGCATTCACCTGGTAAGGGAGCATCTCTTTGATCCTTTTTTCCCAGAGTGACGGATCCTCTCCCATCGAAAGCCACACGTCGGTATAGAGGAAGTCAACCCCCTTCACTCCTTCGGTCACATTATCGGTGACAGTGATCTTCGCCCCTGTATGCCCTGCGATTTCCAGGCATTGTTTTACCAACTCTTCCGCGGGTTGTCCGGATGGCGGGGCTACGGCGCGGTAGTCCATTCCCATCTTGGCGGCACCGACCATGAGCGAATTACCCATGTTGTTACGCGCATCGCCCATGTAGGCGAAGCTGATCCGGTTCAGGGGTTTTTCGGAATGTTCCAGCATGGTCATCAGATCGGCCAGCACCTGCGTGGGATGGAACTCATTGGTAAGCCCGTTCCAGACAGGTACGCCGGCGTAACGGGCCAGCTCCTCGACGATCTTCTGTCCGAAACCGCGATATTCGATACCGTCGTACATCCGGCCCAGCACACGGGCAGTGTCCTTCATCGTTTCCTTATGACCGATCTGCGATCCTGAGGGACCCAGGTATGAGACACTGGCGCCCTGATCAAAGGCGGCCACCTCAAAGGCACACCGGGTGCGTGTGGATGTCTTTTCGAAAATCAGGGCAATGTTCTTGCCTCTGAGCTTCTGCTGCTCGGTGCCTGAGTATTTGGCTTTCTTCAGGTCATGTGAGAGGTCCAGGAGGAATCCGATCTCACCGGGTGTGAAATCCAGCAGCTTCAGGAAGTGCCGGTTGCGCAGGTTGTATGGCATAATATCTTGTTTTTGGGTTAGTCATGAAATAAAGACGACCCGGGTTCCACCGTCATCCACGCCCAGCAGGGTAGTCTTTGTGATGATGGCGTCCTTACCCGTGTTTTCAACGAAATCGATGGCTGCCCGCACTTTGGGTGCCATGCTGCCTTCAGCGAAATGCCCCTCCTCAAGATATTTCCTGGCTTCTGTAATGCTCATCCGGTTGATGACCCGTTCCTGGGGCGTATTGAAGTTCAGACATACCTTGGGCACGTCGGTGAGGATGAACAGCTTATCGGCGCCTATCTGCCGGGCCAGAAGGGATGAGGCCAGGTCCTTGTCAATGACCGCATCGATCCCCTGAAGCTTGTTGGGACTCACATAAAATGCAGGTATGCCCCCACCGCCGACGGCAATGACGATCTGTCCGTTACGGGCCAGCTGCTCGATCGATTTCTTGTTGCTGATCACCAGCGGACGCGGTGAAGCCACTACCCGGCGCCATCCCCTGCCCCGCGGGTCTTCAGCAAAGACCGCACCGTTCTCGGAAGCGATCTTCTCTGCTTCCTCACGGGAATAGAAAGGACCAATAGGTTTGGTCGGGTTGCCGAAGGCGGGATCATCCTTGTTCACCAGCACCTGGGTGATGATCGTTATAATATCCCGGTCCATGTCGTTGGCCTCGAGCACATTCCTCAACTGCTGCTCAAGGACGTAACCGATAAAACCTTGCGAATAGGCGACACAGATATCCAGGGGCATCTTTGGCAAGCCATACGTCAGGTGTCCGGCATAATCCGAAAGCAGAATGTTGCCTACCTGCGGGCCATTGCCGTGGGTGATGACAATGTTGTAATTGGTTTTCAGAAGCTTCAGCAGGTTTTTGCTCGCTTCGTATGCGTTTTGCTCCTGCTCGTCAATAGTGCCTTTCTGTTTGTCCAGGATCAGTGCATTCCCGCCAAAAGCAACCACTGCCAGCTTTTTCATATCGGGCATTCTGAATTCGGTTGCAAAGCTATGAATTATTGGATCGATCCGGAAAGAGAACAGGCCAACTCACCGGTGGTCGACAATCAAAACGACAACTTTACTCCGCCTGTTGGGGTGATGAACCAACATACCTGATGGCCATCATCTGAAGCATCCCGGATCCTTGCCGTAGATACCCCTGCCTGCGGCAAATGCCCTTGAACGGCAACCGAAGCAGATATCAGCAAGTCTGCATGTCCGGCAGCTCTCCGGAAGATTTCCCCGATCCCTGAATCCGGCGAATATGAGATGGTCCCTGTTCTCCCGGGCTATCTGCAGAAGGGATTTTCCGGAGTGCAGGTTAGGTGCCTCCTTTTCCCTTATGGTGGCACAGGGCGTCACGCTGCCGTCGCACAGAACTGCCAGGGTGGCCGAGCAGTACTGCTTGTTCACGCAGTTCATCGGGTATTCCTCCATACCCCAATGGGTTGAATACCTCTCATAAAGCCGTTTCACCTCCCCTGCAGGTGGGATGAACCGCTTAAGGTCCTCCCGGTTTTGATCGGGGCGCAAATAGGTATGATAGACGTTCAGGGACGTTTTGATCCCGAATTCCCGTTCGAAATGGCCGATGGTGGCGATCATATCCTCCAAAGGCTGAAGGCCGGTGAAGGTGACGGAGTTCAGCATCTGCCCGGCCGGATATCCTCTTTCCAGGAGCTTTCCGACACCCGCAAGAATGATGTCAAGGTCACCTGCGGGGCGGCCCGGGTGAAGCCGTGCATAGATGTCAGGGTCCACTGATGAACAGTGGATGGATATGAAACCCTTGCGGGTGTAGCGGGCCGTTTTGCAGAGGATTTCGTCATCGCCCAGCGGCAACCCGCCGGTCCACATGTTGTTGCGGAATCCCATTTCCTCAGCGAACGCCATGTGTTCAAAGATGGAATCACGCAGCAGCGGCTCTCCACCCAGCCATTCGACAGCGGTAATCCCGAGCCGTCCAGCATCCTGAAGGATTTCATGTATCCGGGCGTCAGATAAGCTGTTGACCGGCACATCCAGGGCGTTCATGTAACAATAGATGCATCCCTGGTGACACACATCGCCCACTTCGAGCTGCAAGGCATAAAAACCATGATTCCTGTAAGCCTGTTCGAGTTTGGGAAAGTCGATCATGTTGCTTTTGCCTCCGGATTGGTCTGTTTAAGAGTGCGCTCCCTGGATTTGAAATACCCTTCCGCCAAAGGCACGGTGACCGGCAGCGTCACATAGAGGGTGGCGGCCCATACCCCAATGCCGGGGGGCATCAGCCATGCGGTCAGCGCCGAAAGAAGTCCGGTAAACGACACGATGCCCCACGTGGTGACCGAGGCCTGCGTCCTGATGGTCTCCAGGGCATTCAGCGACAACCCGGTCTTCGACCTCCACGCCAGGAAATACAACAGGGCCATCAGCCCGGACATGGCCGTCAGACCCAGGCCATATACGATGAATAATCCCAGCAGCTCGCCGCTCCGGGTGATCCGGAAGGTAGACGGCAACCACCCGCCGCTGATCCAGTTGAACATCGAGGCGAACATCAGCCTGAGGGGGTAAATATAGACCAGCAGGACGAAAATAAGTCCAATGCTGGTCAGGATCACGCCGTAGCCCTCCATGCCATAACGCCTGCTCCACGTCCGGTGCCCCGACCAGAACAGCATCATCACCAGGAAGCTGACCAGGAAGGCGGGGACTGACTTCAGTGCGGTCATCAACTCTTCATAGTTGCCCGGCACCTCCCCTACGGAGATCACCAGCATGGTAGTGGCAAAGGCAAAGGCAGCATCCATAAAGGTCTCCAGCCGGGTCATCCCCATACCCCGAAGCCGGAATCCGCCTTTTATGGGCCGGCCCTCTAGTTGCTCCTCCGGGATGCGATCATCCGCATTTAATGGAGGTATTTCAGCCATGATCCACCGATAGGGTGGCCAGACGATCAAGGTAGCTGTCGCTGAAGTCGATCTCCAGTTCCACCCACAGCGGGAGATGGTCGCTGCCGTGAAAAGTCCGCCATTCCGAAATATAATAATCCATCATTTTATGATCATCTGTCAGATGCGCTTTCCATTCCAGGATATCCTTTTCATTATCGCTGATCTCTTTTCTGCACTTTTCCCTGGATTTGTCCGTCCGCGCCCTGGATATCTTCATCTTCAGCTCTTCAATCTCTGCTTCGATCCTGCGGACTTTGGCATCAACGGTGATCCTGAGGTCGTCCTTATAGGCAAGGAAGTCCTCTTCGCGGTAAATGCTCCTGAAGAACTGGAACACCCCCCTGTTTCTTCCCGAATCGGCAAAACGCAACTCATTCGGCCGTGTTCGGAATGAAATCTGGTCGTAGAACTTCGTCTGATCCTTGTTGCTGCCCTCCTTATTCTGAAAAATCTCAAATCCATGAGCTTTCAGTGCGTTGTAACCCTCGCTGCCCGACCTGATGATGTTGAAATCGCCCACCAGGATATGATTCTGATCGTCATTTGCGGCTCGTTCCGCGATGAACTTCGCCACCTGGCTGATCTCTGACACCCTTCGCCTGTAGCCGGCACCTGTATCCTTACCGAAATAGATATGAACTGTGGCGAACAGGAACTTGAACCAACCTGACTGGAAGGAGCAGATAAAGGGAGTCCGTGCGAACTGGAGCCGTTTTCCTTCAGAGGTGATGAGCAGTTTTTCCGGCAGCACCAGTTCGCCGGCCACCCCCCTGAAGGTGACCTTGCTCCTGTCGAAGATGAATCCGAGGCGCTCATCATTCCCGCCGCGTCCTTCTGTGACATCGGTGATGATATAGTCATAATCCCTGCCGAGAAGTGTCAGCAGTTTATCCAGCGGGCCGAGATTACTGCATATTTCCTGCACGGCGAGCACATCGAAATGTGATATGATCTCTGCCAGGTACTGGAGGTCCTCTGTGCTCCGGTAACCGTTCATGAACCTGTTGTCGTCGAAGTTCCGGATGTTCCAGCTGCCCAGGATGAGTGTGGCATCACGTGTTTTCCGGGGCATTTCAGCGCTCAGCTGGGCCCTGAGCCGTTTTAGGCCGTCGAGTAACCTGTGGCGCGCCTCTATCGGCTCGATATGGCGGATCGGTTTGTAATAGGGCATGGCTTTGGTTGTTGGTCTGGGCTAAAGTATAAAATTTCACCGGAATACTGACTTAATGACACACGGTTCAGTCAACCGATCCAATTATTTGTCTGTAAAATGATCAGTCAGGGTTTCGTAGAGGATTCCGGGGAAGGCCTTTTCAATCTCCTCCGGTGTCTTCAGGCCGAAGACAAGGGCAATGGCAACGGGATCAGCCCTGTGGTCTGTATGGCCCTCGTAGAACCCGTAGCGCATGATATAGTAGGGTGCCATCTTACTGAAATGGATATTGGTGAGCCTGGTTGTCAGCTCATGCATCTGATCTACGGATAAATGAGTGTGGAGTGGGTTCCGCACTTCCATTTCGGATGCAGACAATTCGCGGTGGAGATCCATGTCAAAACGTCCCTGTATCTCATCCGGGAAGATGGATACCTGCCATCCCCTGGATCCTTTCGCCTGCATTTGGATCCTGTTTCCGTTATAATGCGGACATTGAACGAAGAGATGCCCGGCATCTCCTCAAGGAGAGCAGGATAAAGAGGATAATGGCACCCTGCATCCTGATCAATCGGGATTCCGTTTCCTGTGACAGGACATAGAATGGGATGAGGAGCAACGGTAAAAGGTTTTTTATTATGCCAAGGTTCGGTTTTTTTTGTAAATTCGCCAATGACAAACATATAGAGGCGGGATTATTTTAACGGTCAGGGTTTGTAATCGATTGCCCATCACAATATCATTGCCACATGACAACAAAATAAGCCCGGCTTCGCTGCTGGGATCACAGCCTGAGCCGGGTTTATTCCGGATTCCGAACCTTGAGATGAAAACCTTCTACTTCTGCCCGAAAATCTTTTACGGTTTGAGATTACTGAATGGGAATCTAATCGCGTTTGAAAATAAACCGGGTAATGAAAATGCCGTGGCCGTCCTCCTTGCCGGCATCACTCTCCACGGCGCTGGTCACGAAGATCATTTCCCATCCCTCCTTCGCCAACCTGGAAATCCGGTCGGAGATCAATGCGTCGTTGGAGGCGATGTTCTGGAAGTTGATCCCGACCATGCTATAGAAGTTCAGCAGCTTGGTTTCGTCGAAAAAATTGATCTTGGCTTCTGATCGATCCACATCTCCCTGGTCGCTTTTCTTACCGTCGGTCCGGGTTGTGGTGAATTTTTCGACATTGATCGTATCCCTCTGGACGATCATCCTGGATCGTCCCAGTCCACCGGGAACTACCGATTCCACAGTGGTGACGATCAAATACTCCTGTGCCCGGATTTCAGGGACAGACATGGCCATGAAAAGCAGCAGAAATGACAATAGCTTCATAATTAATTGATTTGAGTGGATAAACGGAATGATTATTACTTAAAAAGAATGAACGATAATCGGCTAACTTAACAAAGAACATGCCGGAAATAAAGTCTCAGAAAGTTAATCGGCCGTGCCCCGGGAATTCCGGTAGTAAAAAGACCCACCAGAGATTTGTTTCCTGTTGATGCTGAAAAGTTTGGAAATTCACAAACTCAGGGGAAAATGAGTCCCAGATCAGATTTACCGGTGTTCACTGATGCGGATCGAGGGATGGAAAGAAACAAGAGAGATAAATTCCGCACAATGCTGTTTTCAAAGTTGATGATATATTTGGCCAATCTTTATGTTCTGTCCCTCAGCGGCAGGACAGGTCTGTTTGGTGTTATTTTTGCTGATTTTGAACCACTTCCGGAAGCTGTCGGAAGAAGCATTGAACATATAGAAGGGTCGCTTGGAATGCCTGTTCTCCTAACAAATGTGACATGTTTACTTCACCTGATCATTGCCAGTTTTAAACAGTCTCTGAATTACTGAAATTTTTACTCATAATGATCCTTAACATTGACAGCCGTTACTGATAGAAAAACATTTATACGCAATGAAGAAACCCATAATATGTATGCTGTCCGGACGCCCATCAATACAATGAGACACACACTTCGGATCTTTGCGAAAACCTGGCGTCCTTTGCGGTTTCGGCATTCATTACAGGAAATAGGGAAACAACTTTTTTAATGAATGATCAAAATCCATGAAAGTTCAAAATAAAAGACTTTTAAGATACATAATGGTGTTTTAGATATAATGCAATCATGGCCGATATCAGGGGGAGAAAATTTAACCGGTTTTTCTTTTCAGGTCTGATTGTCACAGCGGCACTGTTGCTTGACGATGCATGCAATACCGGAATTACGGACGGGCAGCAGATTGACATAACTCCGGATAAGGTAATCCCATCTGCAAATCAGGTAGTTTATCAGCAAATGGAAATGATCGGATTCATCCATTTTACGATCAATACATTTACGGACAGAGAATGGGGCTGTGGTAACGAAGATCCCCGGCTGTTCGATCCCACACAAATGGATGCCGAACAATGGGCGGTCACTGCAAAATCAGGAGGCCTGAAACAACTGATCCTCACCGCCAAACACCATGACGGATTCTGTCTGTGGCCCAGTAGATTCACAAATCACAGTATCAAAAACAGCCCTTATAGGAATGGCCATGGAGATGTCGTCAGAGAATTTGTACAGGCATGCAGGAAACACGGGCTGAAAGTGGGGCTGTACCTGTCCCCGTGGGACAGAAATCACAGGGACTATGGAAAACCGGAATATCTCGTTTATTTCAGGAACCAACTGCAGGAGTTGCTTACACAATACGGCGAGATCAATGAGATCTGGTTCGACGGGTCAAACGGCGGTGACGGCTATTACGGAGATGCCAATGAAGTACGTGTGATTGACAGGGAAACCTATTACGACTGGGAAAACACCATTCAACTGGTCAGGCAGTGGCAGCCGGATATCAAAATTTTCTCCGACGCCGGACCCGATGTTCGCTGGATCGGTAATGAACAGGGATTTGCGGGGGAGACATTCTGGTCTGCGATCCATAGCGACAGCCTGGTCATCGGCGCTTCGGATCCTTCTTATCTCAACAAAGGAGACCCTGATGGCAATGCCTGGATCATAGGGCAATGCGATGTCTCGATCCGACCGGGATGGTTCTATCATACATCCGAGGACAGCCTTGTGAAAACATCCCGGGAATTGGTGGATATTTATTACAAATCCGTGGGACGGAATGCCGTGCTGCTGATCAACCTCCCTCCCGACCGGAGGGGACTGATCCACGTAAATGATATCAAGGCCCTTACGGACTTCAGAGAAATCCTGGATGAAACGTTTGACACCAACCTGGTCAGGGAGGAATCCTGCGTGGCTTATGAATATCAGGATGACCGGAAATATTCAGCTGAAGGCGCTATTGACAATGATCCCGGCTCATACTGGGCTGCCCATGCAACTGAGCTGCCCGCAGAGATGATCATTGAGTTTCCCGAATGCGTTTTCGACAGGATTTTGCTTCAGGAGCCCATCCAGCTGGGGCAGAGGATCAGCCGGTATAAGATCTTCATTCAGCACAGAAACAAATGGCAGGAAATTTATCAGGGAACCACCATCGGCTATAAAAGACTCATCAGGCTGGAACCTGTCAGGGCTTCCGGAATGAAATTAACGATCACCGGAGCGAATAACCGTGTGGCTATTTCAAATATTGGGTTGTATAAATCATCGGAAAATGAATAAAAAACAGTGGTACGAACTGCTCTTCGAGAACTACGCCCGGAAATACGACAGCGAAAGTTTCACGGCAGGCACTTCCGGGGAATGTGATTTCATTGAAAAGGAGATCGGGTGGGAGAGATCGCTCAGGCTGCTGGATGTCGGATGCGGAACAGGACGGCATGCCATTGAGCTTGCAAAAAGGGGCTATTCCGTGACCGGCATCGATCTGTCAGAATCGCAGATTCAGAGAGCAGTGGAAAAAGCGGCAGGTCAGAACCTGCAAATCACCTTTTTACATCATGATGCAAGGAACCTGCCATTCGACAATGAATTTGATGTTGCCATCATGCTGTGTGAGGGAGGCTTTCCCTTGATGGAAACCGACGAAATGAATTTCGGGATACTGAAAAATGTGACCAAATCGTTGAAAGAGAAAGCAAAATTCATTTTGACCACACTGAACGGGCTGTTTCCATTGTATCATTCTGTTGAACAATTCTGCGCCTCCGCCACGGGTGAGGGCAATGCAACCTATCGCAGCAATACTTACGATCTGATGACTTTCCGTGACCATAATATCACGGAAGTCGAGGATGATGAGGGTAACAGGAAGAGGCTTGAATGCAACGAACGGTATTACGTACCCAGTGAGATCACCTGGTTGCTGAAATCACTCGGATACAGGAGAATTGACATCTTCGGTGCCAGGCTCGGGGCTTTTTCAAGAAACGACAGGTTGACCACCGAAGATTTTGAAATGCTGGTCATCGCAGAAAAGTGATGTCAGCGCAGCGGAATGGGCTCAACTGCCTGCCCGGATTCATCACTCCCCGGACGCCGGCAGTTTTGCAGTTGATGTGTTTTTTAAACGGATTTTATGGTTTTACTTCTGTTCTATCTCGCTCTTGCCCTGATCATTTCATTTCTGTGCTCCATCATGGAGTCAGTGCTGCTCTCCACACCCCGGTCATTTCTGCTGGCCAGCCAGGAAAAGGGTCACGAGTGGGCCACGCGGTTTATCGATCTGAAAATCAACGTGGGTAAGCCTTTGTCTGCTATTTTATCAATGAACACCGCGGCGCATACCATCGGAGCGGCAGGAGTGGGGGCGCAGGCAGTCATTGTGTTCGGAGAGGCATCCTTCGGCATCGTTTCTGCCATCCTCACCCTACTGATACTTGTGCTGACAGAGATCATCCCCAAGACGGTGGGCGCCAGATACTGGAGAAGGCTGGCCAGGGTATCGTCTCAGATGATCCGGATAACGATTATCATCACATATCCCCTGGTGGTGATGTCTGCTTTCATCACCCGGGTCATATCAAATCGATCCGGCGAACAGTCAACAAGCCGGGAGGAGTTCTCAGCCCTGGCCAGTATCGGGGCCGATGAAGGTATCTTTTCTGAAGAAGAGTACAGGATCATTCAGAACCTGCTTCGCCTGAAGAACGTCAGGGCGGCGGAAATAATGACCCCAAGGGTGGTTGTGGTGCTCGCAAACGAAGATCAGTTACTGGCAGATTTCCTGGAGAGCAAGGAATACCTCAACTTCTCGCGTATCCCGGTTTATTCGGGAAATGTCGAAAACATCACCGGTTACGTTTTCAGGCAGAAGGTATTTGAAAAGCTTGCAGAAGACCGTTTTCAGCTGAAACTGAAGGATATCAAAAGAGAGATCGTCATTGTCCCCGCTTCCATTACATTATTCATCCTGTGGGACAAACTGCTTGATAAGAAGGAACACATTGCACTGGTAGTCGACGAGTACGGGGGTATGGATGGTATCGTAACGATGGAGGATATCATCGAGACCCTGCTGGGACAGGAGATCACTGATGAAAAGGATACCATAACGGACATGCAGCAATACGCCCGGGAACGATGGATCATGAGACAGGCCGGAAACAATCTGCCGGACCAGCCGGATCAAAAAAACAGGCAATAACACTATTGATCCACTGGCGGATCAGCTGTGGTCACAATTCTATAATACGTGCCCTGAGGATATTCCGGAACCGGGTGGTTGAAATATAGCGGTCAGCCAGTAATTTTCCATTATAAATCAGATTAAAGACGCCATACAGCGAGGGTGCCTTCTGCGCTTCAGCCGGTGTTTTCAGTTCGATAATGGCAGGTTTCAATTGTTCCTCCTCCAGTATTGGTTTCACCTCATCAATAAACCTTGCCGCCCATGGGCACTGGCGTGAATAAATGATGGTAAAATCCCTGTATTTAGTCAATTCGTCTTTCCAATTGTGGATTGCAGGTAACGGCCCCTCCCTGAATCGTTTTAACAACAGCTGGTCTTGATCCGACTCTTCGATAATCTGATACCCTGATTTCAGGAATATATCCTTTCCGGCCATGAAAGGTCCGTCACTGGTAACCACAGCCACACCCAGCATCTCCCGTGCATCCTTCTCCGCTTCGGAGATCAGCATACGGCCGTATCCCCGGTGCTGCCATTTCTTTCCCGTGGTCCAAAGACAATGAATAAACATGTACCCCCTAGCTGAAACAGCCCGCCAGCAATGTTCACCTGGCACATATTCAATAAACCCCACAGGCCTTGTTTCACCCTGTAGATACATCAGTCTGATCTTTAATCCCAGGTTAAACTGCTCTCTGTACCAGGTCACTTTTTTATGATACAGGTCATGCCTGGGGTTGATGAAACAGATGGCCTGCGGGTGCTGGTGCAGGTTTTCAGGTGTAACCTCAATGATTTCTGTTTTTGGATTCATGATGGTTCATTATGAGTGGCGGATTGTAAACTTAGTAAATGTTTCAGCAATCCAGTGGTGCTTGAGGAATACCAAGGAATGATGCCCTTACCGGCGGTTTTTTGTAAACTTGCAATACAAATGACCACCGGACGCATGGGGACCAGGCAAATCACGGGCTTTTTTCTGGGATTGGGGGTATTTCTTGCAGTTCTCCTTTTCATGAGGCTTGACCCGGGGCATCCGGACACAACGAACACTTTGGCTGTGGCCCTTCTGATGGCTGTCTGGTGGGTGACGGAGGTGATCCCGCTGGGAGTCACGGCTCTTTTACCGGTGTTGCTTTTCCCGGTGATGGGTATCCTGGGAGGTGGCGATGTAGCGGCCTCCTATTTCAACGACGTGATCTTCCTGTTCCTGGGTGGCTTTCTGATTGCGTTGGCCATGCAGCGCTGGAATCTGCACCGCAGGATCGCACTGAAAATACTCTCGCTGACCGGGCTTCTCCCATCGCGGTTGCTGTTGGGTTTCATGCTGGCATCGGCATTTCTCTCGATGTGGATATCAAATACGGCCACCGCCATGATGATGTTGCCTATCGTCATCTCCGTGCTTGATCAGATGGAAGAGCATTCAGGTGGCGTGGCGATCCAGCGGTATGCCACGGGGATGCTGCTCGGTATTGCCTACAGTGCCTCCATCGGCGGCATTGCTACACTGGTAGGTACACCGCCCAACATGGCCTTTGCACAGATATTCCGTATCACCTTCCCTAACGCACCGGAAGTCTCCTTCAGTCAATGGCTCATCTTTGCAGGCCCTGTTTCAGCCTTCATGCTGGTAGTTGTCTGGTTTTACCTCTACTGCGTGTTTTTCCGCAAAGGCACCAAAATACCCCTTGATGCGAAGGTGCTGCACAATCAGCTGTCAGAGCTGGGCTCCATGCGCGGGCCGGAACGGATCGTGCTGATCGATTTCATCGCCTTTGCCCTTCTGCTGATCTTCAGGGCGGATATCTCACTCGGTGAATGGGTTATTCCGGGGTGGTCGCGGCTCCTGCCGGAAGCCGCCTATGTGGGGGACGGCACTGTGGCCATCGCTTCCGGGTTGATCCTCTTCCTGATCCCTGCCGGGAATAACCAACGTGTCATGATGTGGGAAGAAGCCCACAGGATACCCTGGCAGATCATCCTGCTGTTCGGGGGAGGCTTTGCCCTGGCCGATGGTTTCGTCTCCTCGGGCCTTTCGGCCTGGATCGGTACCGGGATGGAAGGTCTGATATCCTTGCATCCCCTGGTAGTCACTACTGTGGTATGCGCAGTTATGATTTTTCTTACAGAACTGACTTCCAACACGGCCACTACCCAGATGCTTCTGCCGGTTCTGGCCGCTATCGCAGTGAGCGCCCGGATCAACCCCCTACTGCTGATGCTTCCCGCCACACTGGCAGCTTCCATGGCCTTCATGCTTCCGGTGGCCACACCGCCCAACGCAGTGATCTTCGGCACTGACAGGATCAAAATCACCGATATGGCCCGGACAGGATTCTGGATGAATCTGACAGGCATCATCGTCGTGACTATGGCCACCTGGATTCTGGGACGACTCTTTTTCGGAATTCATCCGGACGAATTGCCTGCCTGGATGCATTTCTGAAAAAGAAGTCAGAAGCTGGAAGTTAGAAAGGAGCAAGCGCGCCTGCCGGTTCACCTGACGGTGGATGGCAGGCGGGATGGAAACTCATTTCTGCCCGGATGAGCAGCCAGGCTCTTAGATTTGGACATAAAAAATTGATAATGAAATTACTCCAAATAAAAAGGCAAAACCCATAAATCCCCAAAGGGGACTTTGAAGATTTCATGGATATTCAACGGACTTCGCTATAGCAGTCAGGGGTATGAAAGATAAACCCACATCCGCCATCAGGAGGAACGACATCCCGCCTTCCTGTCCGCTGAAATGCGGGTTGGCGGGCAGGAATGGCGGCTGCGTTGGCCTGAGCGGGGAATTCCTGCTGCCTGTCTGCCGAAGGCATGGCCTGCCAGATCCAGGGTCGGCGCGAAGGCAGGCAGGTGATTAATCTGGGATAAAATCGATTAAATCCGGCTTTTCGGAGGGGACTCAATAATTAAAAAAACCCGCTTTTCGGACCTCAGAAAAGCGGGTAGATGACAGGTCTGTATGAAAACAGACTTTTAATACGGATTCCCAGTCACAAACACAGCGATTACCATCCGGAACGGGGGTGCGATCCGCGAGGCGGTCCTTCCATCCCACCCACCTTCCGCAGCAGTTCTCTTTTAAACTCCTTTTCCGCCCCGATCAGCATGAGGATCTTCTTCGGCGGCATTACCTCCTTCAACTGGTTATGCAAATCCTTCCTCAGATCCAGCAGATGTTGTTCATGGTCCAGGTAAGCATTTACAAACTCCAATGCCTTGTCGTCAGCCATCTCTGCAACATCCTCCGGTGTGTAGTCAAATTTCTCCCTGAATGAGGCAACCATCTCATCACGCTTTGCCTCGAAATCATTGTAAAGGGGCCAGAATGCCTGGGCTTCCCCGGGTGTCAGATTCAACCGGTCGGTGATAAAAGCCACCTTGTGAGCCCTGATCTGCTCCATTTTTTCATGGAAGTGTACGCCCGGCCGCTGGGCTGTGGCAGTGGCAGCGGTCATCATGATCACTAACAGGCCTGCCATTTGTCCGAATTTTAAGAATCCCGGTTTCATAATACTATAATTATAATTCATATTCGATATTATTGTAAAGTTCCTGCCGGATAATATACTCCATGGCATCGCTTCCGTTAATGGAGGTGTCATCGGTCAGCGCCGGCACAGAATACTCAGGCACTGTGACCGCTTCATTGCCGTAAATCAGGCTGATCATCGTAAACTCATCGAGGTTACCGACGAAGAGCGGATCATCATCCACGAGCACCTGCCAGGCGGCTTCCGATCCGTTAGTCAGAACCGGCAGAGAAGCATCCCCGTTTCGGAAGATAAGCCATGTCAGTCCAATGATAACGATCAATGAAATGGCAGCCAGCCGGGGAACGGTAAAAACCCGGGAGAAAAATACCGGAAACTTCCCCGGAGATCCGTCTTCGATCCTGGTCCGGATGGCTTCGGGAAGCCTGTCGAAATAGCGGTCGGGTAGGGTGAAGGCATTCCTTCCGTCCCACTTCAGGATTTCTCCGGAGTGCCTTTCCGGTACATGCTCTGTGTTCCTGTGTTTTCTGAAAAACCTCATGACTACACTATGACTGATTTGATATCCAAAGGTTTAATCCGATGTGACAAAAGCTTCGATTTTTTTTGATGCGAGATGATACGATGCTTTCAGGGCCCCGACAGAGGTCCCCAGAATATCCGACATCTCCTCATAGGGTGTCTCCTCGAAATATCTCATATTGAATACCAGCCTCTGCTTGGGTGGAAGAGAAAGGATGGCCTGATGCAGTTTTTTCTGAACTTCATCACCCGAAAAGTACGGATCCGATTGAATATCCGCAGCAAGCCGGTATTCGTTTGCGGAGAGTGAAAAAAAAGCCTTCATCCGTTGTGTTTTCAAAAATGTTAGGCTTTCATTCGTTGCAATGCGGTATATCCAGGTGTAAAGCTTTGCATCGCCCCTGAATTTATCAAGCCCTTTCCAGGTTTTTATGAAGGTTTCCTGTGTCAGGTCATCGGCATCTTCATGGCGGAATACCATCCTCCGGATGTGCCAGTAAACCTTACGCTGGTATTTGTTCACCAGAAGATAAAATCCATAGTTCCGGGAATCGGGTTTACGGAACATTTCCAGTATTTCCCTGTCGGATGGAGACGCGTTTTGTGCCACAAGCCGTATTAATAAACTGATGACCGGATCAACACGTATTTGATGCCGCCAGGCGACAAAAGTTTAATCTCCGGTTTCTCACTGAAAAGAAAACAGACAGGCTCTCCGTCTTTTATACTGATGCTGTTTGATTTTGCCTGTCTGCCTGTCCAACGATTTATCTGCCTTCCTGGAGGAAGACAGGTCGAAGGCATGAC
>JAFGHD010000061.1 GCA_016939365.1 Bacteroidales bacterium
GGTCGCTGGCTGATGTAATCATATACGGCGCTGGCAAACTCATTGTCCGATGCCTTGGATTCCTCCTGCTTGATCATGAAAATGATCGTTTCAGAAGGATACGCCTGCAGAAAATCGAGGGCGGCAGTCAACAAGTCATTGAAGTTTTTATGCAGGTAATAGTGCCAGTGGTAGGCAGTCAGTACCCCGTTATGTGTATCCAGGTGAAGCCTTACATCAAACCACCTGACTCCCAGATTCATCTGGTTGGAGATGTAATAGTCCTGGCAGATCACATTCCCGGCCGCCGCTCCCTGTTTGGATGTATGCTCATCAGCGGCGCAGTCATGGGTCCCCGGGATCGTAAATTCATTCAGGTAATGCTCCCCGTCAATGGATGCCATCCATCGGGTATATGAATAAGGAAGAGGTTCATCGGTAAGATTCACTCTTGGATCGGATTCTTCCGGAACATATTCAACGTCCCGTTTCCTGCAGGAGGAAAGGAGTACTATGCCTCCGAGCAGGGTGAAACACATAAAAGCTGCTATTGTTTTCATGATATTTTTGACATCTTTATCGAATCCATGTTTATTTTTCCCGAACACCAAACTGATAGTCCATAGCCTTTAAATTGACATCTCCAAAAAACACATATTTCCCGTCAGGAGTTTTTATCGAGTCATTTCCGATTGTCCATCCGGGTCCGCCGATCCACCAATTGTTAAAAGTAGTCAGTTCCGGGTGTCCCTGGCCAAGGGTTACCGGGTAAGAATTCCCATCGATTGTTAACGTTCCCGTGAAGGCAAAATTCAGTTCGTCAGGCAGACCTGTCAAACTCTGTGAATTAATGGCAGCGGAAACATTCGTCTTGAACCAGTCGGCCGGGCCGCCGGATCCCTTGCGACCGGCTAAGGCCAAAATCTGCAAAGCGTTTGAACCACTGATGACAACTGTACTTGATGAAACGCCACTCCAAGGTTGCTTATCGGTTATCGAGTAGTTCCCGCTGAAGATATAGGTCATTACAGGGTTAAATCCGTCCGGCAGGATCTGGACGTAGTTGTGGTGCTCTGTCGTGTCAAGCGTGGAATCGTCTGTTGTCTCCTTTTTTTTACACCCTGCGATGATTATGGTTATAATCATGATCATCATTAATATATGTGACTCTTTCATCTTGATTTATTTTTTTAATTATACACTGATACTTATTTGTTGTCCTTCACACACCGTACCGAATACCCAGTCTCTTTATCCTCAGAAAGGGGCCATATTTCAATCGATTGGAAATCCAATTGCTGATATACCCCCTGAGAGGGATCATATTTGTCCAGGGAGGAGGTCCAGAAGAGCGCGAAGACTTTCAGGTAATAATAATCGCTCGGATAACTATCCGGAACCCTGCACCCTGCTGCCAGCGCCGCAAACCCGCTTCCGTTGAAAGCTCCGTAGTTGGGTGAATCCCAATGACCGGTCCCGGCTTCTTTCAGGGTTCCGCCCGCGATCCAATATCCTCCAAGGTAGCTGATCAGTTTGTTCCATTCGGCCGTGTCGGGTAGATGCCAGCCTTCGGGGCATGCTTTCCCCGCGGTGGCAAAGTCATATAACCTGCCGTAAGTCGTGGCGTTGGCTGCATCATCGTTATAAACCCAGCTTCCGGCCGTATCGATGTTCAGGTTCCCGGCCATCCAGGTTTGGGTTCCGATCTCAATGGTCTTATACACCTGCCCATCCCGCTTGTCGATGAACTGCCCCGGATTGGAACCGCTGTTCTGGATGCACCGCAAGGACAACCCCCACGACTGGCTCATTTCATCGTTGTTGGCAATATCGCCGCCTTCGTTATTCAGTCCAACGGCATACCCGTATGCGGAGGTCGGAGCACTGCCTGAGCTCCAGAAGCCGCAATACCTACCCATGTCGTCGCCCCAATAGCCTCCATTATTCCGCGAACCTCCGGGCAATGCCGTAAATCCGCTCGAGTTTGAGGCTCCCGAGTTGGGCCAGGTCCAGTGTGTCGTGGCTTTTTCTTTCATTTTTCCCCCTGCCACTGCCCATCCACCCAGGAAATCAATCAACGCATTGTACTCATCGTTCGTAGGCACGTGGAAACCCTCCGGGCAGAGGTTCCGGACATCATGGGCCGTATGCCAGTTATACAGATGGCCATAATCCTTCGCATTCAGTGTATCGTTCTCGTAATTGCACCATGCGCCATGTGCCGAGTTGTCCCATTCTGAATTCCCGGTGATGTAAGGGATTGAGTCACCGTTACTGTAATGGATCGCTTTCATATTTTCCCGGAGCCATCCCTGGGTTCCGATCGGAATGAGGTTGTATGCATTGAAATCATAATCGTAAACAGTCCCGATGGGATCGTTCCCCAGCAAAGGAGGCGCCTCCGGTTCGGTGGTCTTTTTTTTGCACCCTGCAGATAGCAGGATGATGACGGTAATGATGCCCAGGGGTATGGCCCTGAAATGAAAAAAGATTGTCTGCATGCTATTCATGATCTATCAAATTTATAAGGTATACATCTGGAAATTCACTTTCCTGCGTTTCCATCATACGCTTTATCTGGAATTCAAATTCACTTTTTCCGGAGCTTTTCAGCATCTTGTCAGTATAGTTGCATGCCACGAACTCTTCCCTGAACATCGTCAGAAGCAGGATCTTGTATGGCATCCCGGTGGCCAATGCAATTTTCGTCACTTCGCTCCACCGGGTCGGAGGGATGTTGTAATCAAATAGTACGATCTGTGCCCTGACGCCGTCTTTTGTGCTGAGACACCCATCATCGGATGAGATAAGGACCACCCTGAAACCCTCGATCTGTTCCAGCATGGTTTTCAGGCTTTCGCGGTATGTTCGATTCTGATCGATGATCGCAATATTAATCATGGGATACGGGCTATATTCAGCGTATGTAAAGATAGGTCGGCTGACAAAGATTAGCCAGAGGGATAACATTGAAAAATGGGAGGGAAATCCCTGATTTTTCATCGGGGTAAACCCTGATTACCGGACGGATAGTTATCTAACCGTGAAATATTGATTTTTTATTGCCCAGAGGATCAGGCCAGCAATGTTCTTTACCCCGGTTTTCTGAAACAGATTGGACCTATGTGTCTCGACCGTCTTGACCGAGATGAAGAGCTTATCGGAGATTTCCTGGGAAGTCAGTCCCTGACAGATCATCGAGATGATCTCTATCTCTCTGCCGGTAAGCTGGTCATACCAGGCAGCCTGATTTATATTTCGGAAAGCCATTTTTTGCAGGATCTCCTGGCTGAAGTAATTTCCGCCGTGGCAGACCGTTCGGATGGCTTGTTCCAGTTCGAACTTATTGGCTTTCTTCAGAATAAATCCCTTCACGCCGGCCTGTATCATCCGGGTATAATGGCCAGTATCGGAAAACATAGTCAGCGCTATGATCTTCAGGTCAGGTTTTACCTGAAGCGCCTTTTCAGTAGTCTGGATCCCATTGATCCCGGGCATCTCAATATCCATCAGAACAATATCAAATTCCTGTTGAGGAAGAACCTCCAGAAAATTATACCCACCCGATGTGTCAAACTTTACGTGAAAACCGTCAACCTGATTCAGTACAAGCTTCAACCCTTCCCTGAAAAGATCGTGATCGTCAACAATAGCAATCTCAATAGCCATGTCAGCAAATTTACAATGGAATTTCAATTATCGCTTTCATTCCTTTTCCCGGAGCGGTATCAATATCGATGAAACCGTTATACGATTCAACCCTATGCCGGATGTTCGACAATCCCATCCCTCCTTCTTTTTGTATACCAGATAAGTATCCCTCTCCATTATCGGCATATTGAACCCTGAGTACCGTTTCCATTCTTGTCAGGATCAAGGTAATCTCAGTGGCGTTTGCATGTTTCAGGGTATTGGTCAACAACTCCGTTACGCAGCGATATATGGTCAGTTCCTTGCTCAGATCAACCCGCCCGGGTACATCGGATCGAAAATTCACCTGAATCCGGTTATTCCGTGCCAGAGGCGCTATGTAATTGTTAAGGGCAGTAATCAAGCCATATTGCTCCAGAACATGTGGACTGATATTATGCGAAATCCTGGATACTTCTTCAATCGCTTCCAGGATGACCTGCTGTAGTTTTCCCCGGATGAA
>JAFGHD010000062.1 GCA_016939365.1 Bacteroidales bacterium
ACATATTATAATTACTATGTCAAAGCGGCACGGAGCACATCCGGGCTAAGGGAAAGTGAGGCCGGTGTTGATCTGGGTTACGCGGATGAATGCGGTAACATGGTGGAAGACACCGCCTACAGGAACATCTGGTTCCATGGCAGCACCCTCGAGATCACACAAAGGGTTTTCAATGAAGGGCCTTTCCCGTTCCTGAATCCAGGCCAGTTGGCATTCACGCTCGAGGCCGCCCCCTATGACGGCATCCCTGAATATATTGTGGCGTATGCTGATATCCCACCGCTGGCTGTCAATCAATATTATGATGTGCAATTGGCTGTAGACTTCGATACCGTCCCATACGGCCCTGTCCCATACGGCACGTGGTATGTGGGTTGCTTCATGTCGTGGGACTGGAACAACTGTGAAACCAATTTCGATGACGATTACATTACTTGGACCGATCAGTCGTTCGTCTTTACCGATGCCATGCACGGAACCTATACCATCGGACCGGTGAGCTGTGATTTCAACGGTGTGGAAGATGCACTGGCGGCACTGGATAGCCTTGGCATTTCCGATCCCGTGACATTCAACCTGATGCCAACCGCCCATAACGGACAATATACCTTTGTGCCTGTAACCGGTTCGGAGTATGCAAGGCCCATAGTTTTTCAGACCGACCCGGCATTCTCAGATACTGCAGAGATCATCTTCGCTCCAACGGCAGAGAACAACTACACACTCCGGTTCAGCAATGCATCGAATATCCATTTCCAAAACCTGAAGCTGTCCACTTCCGGGTTTTCAAACTATCAGTCCACATTCGGAAGGGTCATTGAATTCACGGGTAATTGTCATGACATCAGGTTCATCAACTGCCTGATCACCGGCTTTCCCGATGAGTCGCACATATCAGAGGACAATGCCGTGATCTACTGCAACAATTCGGCCAGCGATCATCTTCACTTTCTTAACAACACGATCCGGTATGGTTATATGGGGATCTGCCTGGAAGGAATGAACCTGGCCACCGGACCGCTGACCAATATTGAGATCAGGGAGAATACGATCGAGGGATTTATTTTTTCGGGGATAGGTATTAAATATGTTGACAACCCGGTTATTACAGGGAATGTGATCACAGCACCCCCGACCCTCACCTCCTATCACTTTGGAATTGATATTGACTATTTAAAAGGAGGTTGCGATATTTCGGGAAATACGATTCTGCTGTATCCTACGGATTGGGCCATGTATGGTATCTGCCTTACAGATTTCAATATGGATGAACCCGGACAGGCCCTGATCACCAATAACTTCATCATGCTCCATACAAATGTTACCTTTGCCTATGGGATCATCGCGACCAATATCAATAAAACCCGATTGTACAACAACAGCATTCATCTTTCCGGAATTCCAACGACATTCAACTCCTGCATTTTCCTTGACTGTACCATGCCTGCTGCAGGTGGATATGACAATTCCCTGATCAACAACATCTTCTCCAACAGGCTTGGAGGATATGCCTTAGGGTACAATGAAAATGCATACAATTACCAGCTTCTTGTTGATTCCGATCACAACGACTTCTTCTCCACCGGTCCTGACCTGTTTTTCTTTAAGAACAGTTACCTCCTTCAAACACTGAACCAATGGTACCTGGAGACCGGATTCGACCTGAATTCGCTGAATGTGGATCCTGCCTTCGCATCTGATTTTGATCTCCATTCCAACAGCCCCCATCTGGACGGGATGGCCTGGCCCCTGCCCGAAGTTCCGGCAGATATCGACGGGGAATTAAGGGACGCGGCAAAACCTGATATTGGTGCAGATGAATACACCTATGTCGCACCCGGCTACTTCGTAGAGATAAATCTTCTGCTGGAGGGGGCATTCAATGGGGTAAACATGAATACAAGCCTGTACCAGGGCGGGGTGCTGCCCCTCAGCCAGCCGTACAATGGGTATCCCTGGTATTATTCCGGAACGGAGAGCGTCACAGCGATCCCGGTCAGCAATGTGGTCGACTGGGTACTGGCAGAGCTGAGGGATGCCGATGATGCCTCAATGGCCACAGGAGCCACTACGATCGCACGCCAGGCAGGCTTCCTGCTGGACGACGGTTCTGTTGTCAGTATCGATGGCATCCAGCCGATGCTGTTCTCAGAGACAATTAACAAAAATCTCTACGTGGTAGTCCGCCACAGGAATCACATCAGCGTGATGTCGGCCGGTACACCGCCTTTTGCGGGCAATACCTACACCTGGGATTTCACCCTGGGGGCGGGACAGGCCTATGGGGGGGTGAACGCTCACACCCAACTGCTCCCGGATGCATGGGGTATGACCGGAGCTGACGGCAATGCCGACAACCAGATCAACAACGGCGATAAAAACGACGTCTGGGTCATCCAGGCCGGTACTTCAGGCTACCGGTCGGGCGATTACAACCTGGACCTCGAGGTGAACAACGGAGACAAGAACGGCGTCTGGGCACCCAACACCGGCCTGGGAGGACAGGTACCTGAATAATATGCAGCTGACCGCGGTCATCGTTGATGATGAAAGGCATAGTCTGGAGTCCACCTGTATCCTGATCCGCAGGTTTTGCCCCTGTGTATCCGTGGTCGGCCAGGCACTGACACCCGAAAAAGGCATTGAGCTGATTGATACCCTGAAACCCGGCCTGGTGATCCTGGATATCACCATGCCCCGTATGAGCGGTTTGAAATTATTACAAAAACTCACCTTCTCAGGTTTCAGGCTCATCCTCACCACCGCATGCGATATGAATCCACTGCCATCCTGGAACGGAAACAAGGTCGATTGCCTGCTCAAGCCCTTTGATCCGGGTGAGCTCATCGAGGCGGTGAACAGGATTCCTTAGAGGGAATTAACACAAGTTCTATTCTACAACAAAAGGAAGAAAATAGACGGCAATGTCATCCCACGGATACATCCCCCGGTCAAGGCATCCTGCCCCGGGAGCTGATTAATTCGCCATACCTCTCTATTACCGCGATCCGTATCGGCAATCAAAACCATATGAACATGCCCCCAGAGGATTGACCATCTCCTCCTCCGGCAACACCAGGTTTCCTGAATATTTATTAATACCTCCGGGCAACCATCCTTCATTCACGTTTTTTTATCCCCTCGAAAATCAAAAAAATGACTTTAGTTTTTTATTTATACTTTTGTTTAATTTTTGACTTTTAGTCATTTTATAAAAATAAGTCAATGGGAATCGCAGAACGTAAGGAAAGGGAGAAGCAGCAGCGCCGCAAAGACATCATCGATGCGGCTGAAAAGGTATTCTTCAGCAAGGGCATTGAAGCCGCAACGATGGAAGAGATCGCCGAAGCGGCGGAACTGAGCAAGGGTACCCTTTATCTGTATTTCAGGAACAAGGAGGAGCTGCAGTATGCCATCAAGATGAGGGCTTCTGAGATACTGGGAGATCAGTTCCTCAATCAACTGGATGAGAAATCAAACGGAATTGAAATGGTGGAGCGGATCGGCCGGAGCTTCATTGAATTCTCCAAAGAGTTTCCCGATCACTTCAACCTGATGATGCATTTCGAGGGGAAGAACCTGGATAACCTCAACATGGAGGATCCTCATATACAAAAGTATTTCAGGGAGGAAAGCCCCCTGATCCTTTTCACCCGGGTGATTGCAAAGGGCCAGCAAGACGGCAGCATCAGGAATGACATAACGGCCGAAGTGCTGACGCATAACCTCTGGGCCATGACCACGGGGGTGCTCCAGTTTCTGACCAAACAAAGGATGGTACTGGAGCTGTGCGGCCATCCGGGAGATGTAGCGCATTATATTGAAGGGCTTTTTTCCATCCTCAGAAGCGGCATTGCCAAAATCCGGAAGTCATGAAAAAGAAAATCCCAATCGTTGCAGGATTCATTCTGATGTCCGGTATGATGACGGCACAGGACACCCTTCTGGAGAATTACATCCGGATGGGGCTGGAAAGCAACCTGGCCTTGAGGCAAAAGCATCTGTCATGGTCCAAAAGCCTGGAAGCCCTGAAGGAGGCCAGGGGAATGTTCTTTCCGGCCGTCAGCCTGAATGCAAGGTATACCGTTGCGGATGGAGGCCGTACCATCAGCTTCCCGGTGGGTGATATTCTCAATCCGGTGTACACCACCCTGAACGCACTCACATCCGGTCTGCCCCCGGATGAGCAGTTCCCTGCCATGTCCATCGGGAACGAGGAATTCCAGTTCTACCGTCCGGCAGAACATGAAACCAAACTGAGCCTGCACCAACCGATATTCAGCCCGAGGGTATATCATGGCTACCGGATCAGGGAAGAAATGGCCACGGCAGCATTTATTGATGTCAATATTTACCGGAGGCAACTGGTCGCTGAGATCAAAACGGCCTATTATAATTACCTGAAGACCCATTATGTGATCGAATTGCTGGATCAGGCCCTGAAGGTGGTGAATGAAAACCTCAGGGTAAATGAGCGGCTCTTCAGTAATGACAAGGTGACATCGGACATCGTGGACCTTAGCCGGGCGGAGGTGAGCCGTGTAGCGCAGCAAATCACCGAAGCCGAAAGGGACCAGCGGATTTCGGCCACCTGGTTCAATTTCCTGCTCAACCGTCCCTTCGACGCACATATCGAATTTCCCGGGCAACCTGAAATAAGCCCGGTCAGTGCCGATATGGCCGGCGCTCTTGATCATGCCCTGACAGGACGTGAGGAGATGGATATGCTGGACGCATATACCAGAGCCCATGAACATACCATCAAAATGCACGACTTGAACAGGTTGCCCACCCTGGTCGGCGCTGTGGATTATGGATTTCAGGGATCGGAATACCGCTTCACGGACGAGGATGATTTCTTCCTCGGCTCTCTGGTTCTCAAATGGGATCTCTTTGCAGGAAGGAGCCAGCAGGCACGCGTAACACAGGCCGAGATCGAGAAAGATATCCTGAGCGAAAAACGGAAAGAGCTTGAGCAACGGATCAGCCTTGAGGTCGTCCGTGCCTGGTGGGATCTGGATGCTGCCGAAAAGGCCATCGAGTCGGCAAAGATGCAAAAGCAAAGCACAGCCAGTGCATTCAGGGTGATCGAGAAGAAATACGGGCAGGGACAGGCAAACCTGATCGAATTCATGGATGCAAGAAACTCAATGACCAATGCCGGAGAGAACCTGATCATCACCCTTGCCGATTACATGGTGAAATATGCTGAGTTCGAGAGGGCGGCGGGATTGTATCCCCTGGATGAGTTGCAAAACCGGACAACCCGGGAATAATACCCGGAATACAAAATGTCAAATTAACAACAGCAGATCATCATGAATAGTAAAATTTTCCTGGCGGGTTTTCTGATTCCCTCCTTCATGGGGTTCATCTCCTGCAGGCAGCAGGGGCCGTCAGCGGAACCGGAAAAAACCGTGACCGTCAGGGTGGAACAGGTTCGGAAAGCTCCTTACCGGCATCCGGTTCTTTCCAGCGGGCGATTGGCTTCAAAGCATGAGGCACGGCTCAGCTTCAAAACAGGCGGGATCATCGGACGGATTTTCGTACGGGAAGGTGAACGGGTACGGAAGGACCAGCCACTCGCGGCTCTCCGGCTGGATGAAGTGCAGGCACAGGTGGCCCAGGCTGAGCTCAACTATGATAAAAGCCTCAGGGACCTGGAACGGGTGACCAACCTCTATCATGACAGCGTCGCCACGCTGGAGCAGCTTCAGAATGCGACCACCGCCATCAAGGTTGCCGAATCTGCTCTGAAGATCGCCAGATTCAACCTCCAATACTCCACCATCACCTCCCCTGCCGACGGACAGATCCTGCGCCGCCTGGCCGAAGAGGACGAGATGGCTTCACCCGGATATCCGGTGCTGCTGTTTGCACCCATGAACGAGACCATGGTGGTGAGGGTGCACCTCACCGACAGGGAAGTTGTGAATATTACTCAGGGAGATTCCGCCTGGATCCGTTTTGATGCCTGGCCCGGTGAGCGTTTTGCAGCATCGGTCACTGAAATCGCAGGCACTTCCGATCCCTACACCGGTACTTACGAGGTGGAACTCTCCCTTCGGGAGACGACCAGCAAACTGATCTCTGGTTTCATTGCCAGGGCTGAAATCCTGCCGTCGGAAAATGAGGTACGGTTCTTTATCCCGGTAAACGCCCTTACCGAAGGTAACGGCTCCACCGGTCGGGTTTACTTGCTCAAGGGATCACAGGCCGTCAGCACTCTGGTCCGCATCGACCGGATCGACGGTGACCGGCTGGTGGTTTTCTCCGGAGTCCAGGAGGGAGACAGTGTGATCACCCATGGATGGAATGATCTGGAAAAGGGAGCAAGGATCATTGTCCAGCGTTGATGCAACACTACCGGATCATGAACATCACAGAAATTTCCATTCGAAACCGATATTTCACCATCGTGGTCTACCTGATGCTGCTCCTCCTGGGAGTGACTGCCTTTCTCAGCATGCCCCGTACGGAGGATCCGCCTATTGACATCCCCGGGGCCACGGTGGTGGTGATCTACCCGGGCACCAATCCGGTTGATCTCGAACAACTGGTAGCCGATCCGCTGGAGGAAGCCATCAATGAACTGGACGACATCAAGGTGCTTGAAACCACCATCCGCGACGGGATCGTCACCCTGGGAGTGGAATTCCTGTTCAGCACCGATGCCGAAGAGAAATTCGATGAGGTGGTGCGACAGGTAAACAGCGTCAGGAACCAGCTGCCGGATGATCTGTATGACCTCTCGGTCATGAAATGGTCCAGTGCCGATGTCGTCATCCTACATCTGGCACTGGTCTCCGAAACCGCCTCTTTTGCCTCCCTTGAAAAAGCGGCAGACAGACTGAAGAAAGATATCGAAAAGGTATACGGGGTGCGAAAGGCGGAAGTGCTGGCCTACCCCGAACAGGAAGTCAGGATATCCATTGACATGGAAAAAATGGCGGCGATGAACATTACACACGATCATATCGTACGCGCCATCACCAGTAACAATGCCAATATACCCGGGGGATCTGTGAAGATATCAGGTAAAACCTTCAATGTGAAGACCAGCGGATCCTTTAACGACCTGGGACAGATCGAAAACACGGTCGTCAGCGCATGGAACGGAAAAATCATCTACCTGAAGAATGTTGCGGATGTTACTTTCAATTATCAGGATGAGAACTACTACGGACGATTCAATGGCATGAGGGCAATCTTCATCACCGTCCAGCAAAAGGAGAACATGAACATCTTCTCCGTGAAGGACGGCATTGATGAGGTGCTCAGGGACTTCCGCGGGGAACCGGATACCGAAATGAGGCTGGAAACTGTTTTCGACCAGTCGGTGAGTGTGGACGAAAGGGTGAACGGATTCCTCTCCAATCTCTTTCAGGGCATCCTGCTGGTAGGAATTGTGATCATCCTGTTCCTGGGTATCCGGGCGTCACTGATGGTGATCATTGCCATTCCTCTTTCCATATTCATAGGGCTGGCATTCAACGATTTCTCCGGGATCGGACTACAGCAGATGTCCATAGCCGGACTGGTGATCGCATTGGGTCTTCTCGTGGACAACTCCATTGTCATCGTTGAAAATATCCAAAGGTTCGTTTCGCAGGGTCACAAAAGAAAAGAGGCCGCCATACAGGGTACCGGTCAGTTGACCTGGCCCATTGTCAGCGCTACTGTCACCACCATCCTGGCCTTTATCCCGATCATCACGATGCCGGATAAAGCCGGGAGGTTCATTCAGAGCATGCCGGTAACCGTGGTATATACCCTGCTGGCTTCATTGCTGATCGCCCTGACCCTCACCCCTTTTCTCTCCTCCATGATCCTGAAAGGAGAAGGGAAAAAAGTTAAACTGCCTGCGGGCGAGTACCTCGGCAAATTTATCAATGGTCCCTATAACGACACCCTCTCCTGGGCGCTCAGGAACAGAGGACGGGTTGTCATCCTATCGCTGTTATTACTTGCAGGTTCGGGTGCGCTTTTCACCTGGGTGGGGGTGAGTTTCTTTCCGAAAGCGGAAAAACCCCAGTTCCTTATCCGGATCCATACGCCTGAGGGGACCAATATCGATGAGACCGACAGGGTGGCCGTTTATGCGGAAGGAGTGCTCGACACACTTCCGGAAGTCAAGTACTATGCCACCAATGTGGGTCATGGAAATCCGCGAATTTATTACAATACCTTCGCCAGGAGCTATGCCGCGCATTTTGCTGAGATATTCGTGGAACTCAGGGATTACGGGCCGGATGATTTTCAGTTGATGCTGGGCAGGCTCCGGTCCATCTTCGCCGGATATCCGGGAGCGAGGATCGAGATCAGGGAGTTCGAGCAGGGACCTCCGGTTGAGGCACCGCTGGCCATTAAAGTCACGGGTGAAAACCTGGACCGGCTGCGCACCATTGCACAGGATGTGGAATCAATGGTAAGGAACAGCCCGGGTGCTATCAATGTGGAGAACCAGCTCTCGAAAACCACGACCGACCTGCATTTCAGCATCAACAGGGATAAAGCCGGGATGTTCGGTGTGCCTGTTCATGAGATCGACAAAACCATCCGCACCGCCGTTAAAGGGATCGCCATCTCGAAATACCGCGACAGCGAGGGCAAGGAATATGATATTGTGATGCGGCTTCCTTTCCGCGATCGCATCTCCGTAGCAGATTTCGAAAAAATCCATGTGGCATCTGTAACCGGGCGGATGATCCCCCTGACCCAGTTCGGCACACTGGAGTTCCGGCAGGCACCCGGTATCATCACCCACTATGATATGGAACGGAACAGCACGGTAACGGCCGGCATCGAGCATGGCTACAGCCTGGATGAGGTGGCTGAGCAGATTCGGGGTCAGCTCGAAGACTATCCCTGGCCTGAAGGATACTCCTACAAGTTCGCGGGCGAACTGGAAAGCCGTGAGGAGAGTTTCGGAGGCATGGCACGCGCCAGCATCATCGCACTCCTGGCCATCTTTGCCGTGCTGGTGTTGCAGTTCCGTTCGCTGTCGCAACCCCTGATCATCTATTCCGCCATTCCCCTGGCTGTCATCGGAAGCATTGCAGCATTGTATATCACCGGTTACAGCTTTTCATTCTCGGCTTTTATCGGACTGATCAGCCTGATCGGTATTGTCATCAACAACTCCATTATCCTGGTAGACTACACCAACAAACTCCTGGAGAGGCACATGGATATGGAGGAGGCTTTGCTTGAGGCCGGCCGTACGCGGTTCACCCCCATCCTGCTGACCACCCTCACTACAGTGGGCGGGCTGCTGCCGCTGACCCTCGGAGGAGGAACCATGTGGGCGCCCATGGGGTGGACGATCATCGGGGGACTCCTGGTCTCCACTGCACTCACACTCATCGTGGTGCCGGTACTGTACCGGATATTCTCGGGGGAAAAAACACTAATGGGGTAACTTGACATAACATGATCCCGCATGACTTGTATGCCGGGATGCTTTGATCCAACCAGCAGTCTGTTTATCTGCTTATCTGTTTATTTGTTGAGTTGGGTATTTGTTGAGTTGTTTGGAGTTTTATAGATACTTTGGATATTCCTACCTTCATAAGTTTCCTCAACACCTTAACACTTTTCCACTTCATAGACTTCCCACCTTTAACTCATCAGAACGGTTTGGGCTTGAAATCCGCCTTGTTTACAATGGAAGCGCTGCTCCCGGTCGCCCGGATGATGAACAATCCCTGTTTCTCAGCCATGCGGTTGCTGTGGCCATCAGCGGTGAGGTATGCCATGGCCCCGTAAATAATCCTGTCTGCATATTCCGGCATGTATTCTTTGGCATTCAGGAGTCGCTCAAGAAATTCAGATACATCATCAGGCCTGAGGATGGTTTTTACCTCAACGATCACAATTTCTTTACGGTTTATGGCAATAAGGTCAAATTCAAAATTAATTCCTGCACGATTTCCTTTCGATCGTTGCACAGTTCTCTCAACCGGTATGTCTTTTTTATTGAGCAACCTGACCAGATCGCCATCCACCAGCGATTCTACAAGCTTTCCCCACTGGCTGGTGAACAACTGCTCCAGTTTGTTCAGATTTTTGTCGGTTTCTTTGGATTTTTTTGATAACAGCCGCTCCGTCTCCTGAAATTTTTTGTCGGTTTCCTGAAACATTCTATCAGTCTCCTGAAACATCTTCCAGACCTGTTCAAAATCCAGCGGCTTGTCGTACCGGGCGATCGGTTCCTCAGCTTCGATATGGTTTTTCCTTTTTGTCATACCACCATTATTTATCTGTTATTCTGCCTCAGGCTAACTCTGTTTCAGACAGGAAGCAGGTGGGATGCAGGCAAACATTCAGTAGATAAAGATACGAAGAATCCGCGACAAAAAGATAGTGGAAAGTTTATTAAGCTCGCAATGTATAAATCTAAAAGCCATTTACCTTGGTCAAACTTATAACTTTCAACTCTAATCCTGCACCCCGACGATCCGCCTGCGGCGTATATCGGGATGCTCAGATTAGTAACAAAATCGTCCCAGTCACTTCATGTCCGGATCGATTCTGACTATTGCGGCACCTGTCCTCCGAGTCCTGTATTCGGTGCCCAGACGTCGTTCTTGTCGGTGTTGTTGACCTCGCCGTTCATATTGTAGTCGCCGGATTTATATCCGCCCGAGCCGGCCTGGGGGACCCATACCTCGACCTTGTCAGGGTTGTGAATCTGGCTGTCGGCATTGCCGTCGCCGGCGATCATCCCCCAGACACCGGGAGCCACCTGTTTGTGGGCCAGGGTGCCACCATAAGCCTGGCTCCCTGATTGAGTGAAGTCGTAAGAATAAATCCCGCCGGTTTCCGTAAGCGGCACCGCAGTCATGACACCGACATGGTTCCTGTGCCAGATCACAGCGAAGAGGGAATTCTGCGCCGTCAGGCCGGTGACCTGAAGTAGGGTGTTCCCGTCAGTGTCTACAATGCTACCATCCTTAAGTAAGAAGCCAGCCCTACGTGCAACCACCGTCTGACCTGTGGCCTGTGATGCGGAGGGGGCATCCCGCAGCTCCACAAGGACCCAGTCGGTGATATCACTGGCCGGTATTGAGGCGACCGATTCCGTTCCATTGTAATTCCAGGGAGCACCCCCAAAGGGTTGCGCCAGCGGCAGGTAATTCTGTGCATTCAGGTTGGTGCTCATGACCACTCCTCCGAACGGGCCTTCCAGCATGACCCTCAGATCCAGTTGGGTTACCGGGACATTTGGAGCGTATCTCCAAACACCGCCTTCGGATCCGTCCACATTATTGGCCCCGACCCATCCTGTCTGAGCATTCACCCAGGCAGAAGCCCCGGCATGGACACCATGGGTTTCAGGAAAAAATTCCCATGTATGACCGCCATCCGACGAAATGGTAATCCCGGCATTGAAACCATTGACTGCTGTGCTGACAAAAGTCCCTGCTGTTCCGGGGACATATTTCAGGTCCGAACCCCTTACTGTTCCGG
Organism: Bacteroidales bacterium; assembly: GCA_016939365.1. Classification (GTDB taxonomy): domain Bacteria; phylum Bacteroidota; class Bacteroidia; order Bacteroidales; family JAFGHD01; genus JAFGHD01. The sequence continues at coordinate 11,473 of JAFGHD010000062.1, forward strand.
AATAGTTCACCATCTGCCAGTTGGCACCACCATCTGATGTTTCATAAATTGACAGGTTGCTCTGCTGGAGGATCAGGCCATTCTGAGCATCCCTGAATTCCACCTGGAAGTAATTGGACAGGGGTGTCTGAACGACGCTCCAGGTGTTCCCCTGGTCAAAGGAGCTGAACAGCCTGCCCATATTCGTACCAAACCGTATGGTGTTCCCTGTTACTGTATAATTATCCGTGAATCCGTATTCGCCCGGAAGCGGATCAGGGATGTTCGGCTGGCTGACCCGGCTCCAGTTAACGCCCCCATCAGTAGTCGCATATATCTCGAAATATCCGTTGGTAGGATCTCCCATACAAACACCTGTACCGGAATCCCAGAAATATACGACATTGGGAAAGCCGCCTATGTTTCTGTCAAACACAGCCGTGTTTTGGTGCGTCCAGGTTGCACCGCCGTCAGTAGTAGCGAAAATACCCTGTGTATTTGATCCATACTGCCAGAAGCCGGCCACCCAGGCGGTACCGGCATCCACCGCACAGATGCATGCGTTGAAAATCCCTTCATTGCCCGGTAATGTAATGGCCTGCCAGGTAGTACCCCCATCGGTTGTGCGTGTTATTTGATTCACTGTGGACAGATTTTTCGCGTCATACGCCGTGGCCCAGACCGTGCTGTCATCCACGGCAAACATCGAGTTGATCATGGAATAGCGCTTCTCAAACCCTGAGACCTGCCTGCTCCAGCCTGCAACATCGGTGTAGACCAGGTCATTGTAGTCCCTTCCATAGACACAGTAGGGAGATGTTGGATTGGCATTGTACTCGGCGCATATGCCCGTTAAAGAGACACTGATTTCAGGTATCCTCTGGTTGACCAGGTCGGAGTTGGCATGCAGCCTGAAGTAGGTACTTCCGGTTATATCATCGAAGAAGTAATTCGTTGAGGCGGCGAATGCATTTCCTCCGTCCACAAAGTCAATCTGGTCAATCCTGACGATCTCCGATTCATAATCTTCACCCATCTGGTTGATGGTGATGGTTTGAGCTGCAGGCAACTGGTTTCCAGATGATAATACCTGATGGAAAGAAAAACCGGTCATTTCAAGCAATCCATAATAGTCGGCCAGTGTACCTGAAACCCTTACCTGATCACCCATATTGAAATAATTGAGGTCTGATCCATAGAGGGCCATTCCGGCAGTGGCATCCTGGATGAAGTGCAGGTTGCCGTATTCCGGGCCGGAGGTCACGATGCCTTCCACGGTAACCGACGAACCCACCGGTTCCTGCCTGGCTTCCGCGATGGTCAGTATGGACATCCCGGTGACATTGATATAATCTGTTTTTATCAATGAATCAATCGCAGTAACATTGGAAACTACAAGTTTGACTGAATATGATCCGGGAGTGTTATAAGTCCACTGCGGATTTTGCTGATAGGAGTCGATGGTGCCATCGTTTTCGAAGTCCCACTGCCAGGAGATGGGATCAGGAACTGAAGTATCTACAAAGTTGACGGTCAGCGGGGCTTCTCCGGTTGTCACATCGGCATAGAAGTCCGGGGTCAACGCGGAGTTTTCCCCGAATTTCGCCACAAAAACGTCATCATATCCATAGCTTTCCAGGACATGTGTACCGAAATAGGCAGTATAGGTAAAGAGGCCTGTAACATAGCAATTGCCGACATTGTCAATATCGAGCTCATGTCCGTAATCTATGGCGCTGCCTCCGGCGCTTGCCGCCCATAACCAGTTTCCGAATTTATCCAGTTTTGCAATGAAAACATCGCCCCAGGGACCTGAGCATGTCAAGGAGTAAGGGCCAAAATGTGCAGTCCCTTCAAAATTGCCTGTGATGTAGCTGTTCCAGTCGTTATCGGTACGGATGCCGAAACCCTGGTCTGTATTCAGGCCTCCTGCCTGTACTGCCCACAGCCACGTACCGTCCGGTCCCAATTCCGCCACAAAAGCGTCCGCAACTGAACTGGTCAGTGTAAAAGGTCCGAAATCAACCGTTCCGTCGAAATACCCGGTAACATGCGAATAGCCATACCCATTTGTAGAAATACCCAGACCGCAATCCCACTGAGTCTGTCCTGCAACCTTCACCCAATGCCAGATTCCTTCCCAATCGAAATTGGCAACGAAGATATCCCCTTTCAGGTCATTGGCTTTAGTGACCACATGCGAACCGAAAGTGGCCACATGAGAAATCAGGTAACCGGTAATATAACCCTTGCCAAGGTCGTCCACCGATATATCAATGGCCCGGTCGTTAAATACTCCTCCGGCGCTATAGGCCCAGAACCACATTCCGTTCGCATCCGACTTGGCGATAAAAATATCATCATGCTGACTGTCGGTACTTGTAATGGTGTGCGATCCGAAGGTGGCCGTACCCTTGAATTTACCTGTAATAAGAACGTGTCCCGTATAATCGGTCACTACACCTGCTCCCCAGACATTGGTGAATGATTTCGACCACTCCTCAGTGCCGTCAGGATAAAGTTTAATGAGTATCTTATCTCCGATGCGACCAGCAATGTAAATATTTCCGGCAGGATCAAGGGTAATATCAAAACCATCAGTATACCAGGTGTTCTCTACCGGACCCAGATTGAAAGCCCAGAGCCAGTTATTATCCGGATCTATCTTGGCCACAAAGGCCTCTGATAATGAGGTGGAATACAGTGTGGTATTACCGAAAACGGCAGAATCACCGGCATAATATCCTAAAATATAACTGTTTCCAATATCGTCAGTCACAATAGAGCGGCCCTGTTCCGACTGGGAGGCACTTCCTGCCTTGTTGACCCATACCCAGTCGTTCGGCTGTGGCGTGCCTGTTACCTCTATATAGAATTCCCTCATTTTGGCACTGCTCGTTTTGCTGTCATTCACAGTCAATGTTACAGTATAAACACCCGGTGTGGTATACGTCCAGACAGGATTCTGGTCATAGGAGTCGATAATTTCATCGAAATTGAAATCCCATTCCCATGACGCCGGATTACCCATTGAATAGTCAGTGAACTGGACAACCAGCGGTGCATTACCGGCAAGGGGTGATGCCGAGAAATCAGCCGTAAGCGGAATGTCATACGGCCAGTTGGTGGACACCCAGGCCGGGTCGTTATCGTCCATATCCGGTGTGGATCCGAGCTGACCATCATTGTGATTCGCAGTCAGGTCCGTCGCAGTTTGCCCCCAAACGTCATTCATGCGCCAGTAACCCACCAGGCCCTGCTCGGAGCCGGTCAGGTATTCAGTGATCCTGGATTGGATGTCATTTTGATCACGTACCACATTCCAGAATCTCAATTCATCGATCAAACCGTCAAATGCCCGGTTCTGACCGGCGCTCTCACCTGCGTAGAGGTCATCGCTTCCATGATCCATCACGGCTCCCTGGGGTGCATCACCTGAAACGGTCTGGTCAATACCGTTGATGAAGATCCGGACCATACCATTGCCGTCGTACGTGGCGGCAATATGTTGCCAGACATTCAGGGAAATGGAGTTTTCAGGTGTGTTCAGCACATAGGATATCCCCCCGCTGTGCAGTCCGAAACAGAGGCTATGGTTATGGTAATAACCCGAACCGTCATCGATAAGGAAAAGTTTGATCCTGTTTTTGTCGAAAATCCTTCCGAAGCCGTACCCCGGAGCTTCACCCCATCCTTCCGGCTTGATCCAGGCTTCAAATGTCATTGAATCCTGAAGGTTGATGGTGGCATCATGCCCGCAGTTGAGGTAATCGTCCATGCCGTCAAAGTCCAGTGCACAGGAGAAAAGGCCGTTGCTGTATGCGGCGATATAATTGTATCGGGTGATGGTATCCGATCCTTTACTGTCGGAAACGATCAGTCTTACACTGTATTCGCCGGGAAAAGCATAATTCCAAAGTGGATTCTGGTCCCAGGAGTCGATATTTCCGTCGCTGTCGAAGTCCCATTGCCAGGAGGTCGGGGTTCCCATGGAAAAGTCTTCAAACTGCACATCCATCGGCGCGATCCCCGAGACAGGGGTAGCTGAGAAATCTGCCAGGAGATAGATTTCGTAAGGCCAGTTGGTGGGTGTCCAAACCGGATCATCGATATCAGGGGCATTAGTCGCTCCCAGTATCCCATTGTATCCATTTCCGGTGAGGTCGCATACAACCTGTCCTGCCACGTCGTTGAAACGGAAATATGCCTGTAATCCCGTTTCAGTTCCGGCCAGGTATGACGTCATGGAGGCCTGTAGTTCGGACTGGCTCCTGACCACGGACCATATCCTGACCTCGTCGATGAGGCCTTCGAAAAAGCGGTCGCCATATACCCCCCTTGCACCGATATTCATATTGTCTACCACCGGGTCATTGTCGAACTGTCCTGTTGCCACTCTGACCCCATTGATATAAAGATTCACCTGGTCGCCCTGCTTTGTAGCGGCAATATGGTTCCACTGACTCAGGTAGATGAGGTCATAATCGCATACCACGTAGTTCCAGTTGCCGCCGGCGCTTTCGCCGAAGAGGGCTGTTCCCCCGGTATTCAGCCTCAGTTGTACGCCGTCGCTGGCTCCGTACCAGAACACAATCTCCTGGTAATTATCGAAATTCTCCGGTTTGAACCATGCTTCCACGGTAAGGTCCTCCGGGTAAGGGATATTATTGACCTGAGCGTAGTCATCCTGTCCGTCGAAACCTAATGCATGGGAGCGGAGGTGCTGGTTGGGAGTGACGGTAATGTAATCCGTTTTTACAAGCGAATCCGTTGCCGTGGCATTTGATGCTTTCAGCTTGACCGAATAGCTACCACCTTCGAAGTACATCCACTGCGGATTTTGGTCCGTTGCATCGTACACGCCGTCGTTCTCGAAATCCCAGGCCCAGGCAATGGGGCTCAGCAGCGTGGAATCGGTGAACTGCACTGACAGTGGCGCTTCGCCGGATAAGGTATCTGCGCCGAAGCTGACTACGAGCGGCAGACTGGCCGGATCGTACCAGGGGTTGAAGTGAACCTGGCCTTTGGAGAGGTCCTCATCATCATCGTAAATATGGGCATCAATTTCGGCTTCGGTGTAATGGCCCCAGTCGTTGTACCAGGCTTCAATTGGGAGTGATGTATTATTATAAAGCTGGATATTTCCTCCGTCATTGTTAACAAAAGAATTCAAGCCTGCTTCAAATAAATTGGTTTGTCCCAGGTCGGGAACAGGAGAGCCATTTACATAAACGCCATAGCGACCGTTTTCGCTGAACATATTTCCACGTAAAACGGCACCAGAGCTGTTGGAACGGACTCCGTCGTACTGGCTGTATTCCACAACAGAGTTATTCATCACAGCCGAATCGGGATGGCTGAAATAGAGGGATGCATAACTGTTGGTGGTGGTTCCT
>JAFGHD010000063.1 GCA_016939365.1 Bacteroidales bacterium
GCCCGACAGGCTCCACAGGTCGCTCCAGGTGGCGCCGCCATTGACGGAGGCCTGCAGCTTCAGCGTCCCCATGCTCGATCCGTACATGTGGTACCAGAACGAGAACTGGGGCTGCGACAGCTGGCTGAAGTTGAAATCGGCATACAGACCCGCGGTTTTATAGGGGTAGTTCGGTGTGGACGACTCGGTGTACAGGTACCAGCTTCCCTCATGCGCCCCCTGCGGACCTGTATTGCCGGTAGAGGTCGGCCCGCTCTGACGTGTCCAGTCGAAATCATCGTCCTGCGACTGCTGCCAGGCGCCGAAACCGGTCTCAAAGCTCTCGCTGTAAGGAAACACACTGATGCCCGGGGTATAGGTGATCAGATCCGACTTGTCGAGCCGGTAGTAGTTGATCCGGTTCTCCTGGTAAGGATGATCATCATCCAGCGCCAGTCCGGGATCAGCATCGGTATTGTAGATCAGATGTATCTGATCGTTCGTGCTTCCCGCCATCACCGGGTAAATGCATTCGTCAAAAATGTGGATCAGGTCGGTGTTCAGGTCATAAAAGTTCCCCCAGGTGTTTCCCCCGTCTGCCGAGCCCCTGGCCCAGATGTGCTTGTAGTTGTAGGTGCCGTTGTCATAACCTTCGGTTGTAGAGCTGTATACCACAAAAACATTGTTATTGTCATCAATGGTGATATTCGGCATGGTGGAGATGCCCAGCTCACGATAGGACTGAATATCAGGAAGGAAATCGATGGTGCCGTTATTGTTGATGTCCTGGGTCCAGCCGATCAGGTTGTAATCAGGGATCAGCACATCGATGGGGTCAAGGGCGTCATGCTGGTTGGGAGCTGTGAAGGGGGGCATGGATTCATTCCAGTAAGCAATGCCGTCGCTGAATGGCCAATATGAGTAAGAGGTTCCCACCTCGAAATGGCCTACCCGTGTCAGGCCGCACATCACATGTACCTTTCCTGAAGGATCAATTGCAATGTCTGCTGAATTGTCCGGGGCCCAGAGGGTATCGGTGGTGATGGTCGTGTTCCAGTCGAAGAACGGATAGGGATGCTGCCATACCATCAGCTTCTGCCAGGTATCGCCGTTGTCGGTGGACTTCATGACGAACATATCCTTCCATGAATCGGCCACCACAAAGGCTATGGTGTTGCTGCGCGATTCGGCCCAACTACATTCATCAGCTTCAAATCCGAGGTAAAATGCATTTCCTGTACCTGGCAGCACCTGATGCAGGATGTTCCATGTCTGACCGCCGTCGTTCGAACGGCTGTACAGCAAAGCAGCAGTCTGACCGTTATATGTGGTGGCATTCCCGCTGGGTACGATCAAATGAACAATATCACGGTTCACCCCGCTGGTCACCACCCTGGGCCATACCAGAGGATTATTGGCATCCGGCCCCTGCAGGTAGGACGTTTGCCATGCACCGCTGCCTTTGCTGGGCCTCCGGCTGATGATCAGGCCCTGTGTGGCTCCGGTATGTGAGATGATCAACTCTCCGTTTGATCCCCAGGCGGCATAGGAAGGCCAGCCGGTGCGCTCTGTCTCTATCCTGGCTGTGGGCTGTGGACTCCAACTGGTACCGTCATAATAATTATAACCTGTACCCCTGTCAGGGAAGTTGGTTGACTGAAAACCCATCGTCCATACAGCACCGATGGTTCCGTCACCATGGTACCAAATGCGGTTGCTCAGTGACTGATTCGACTGAAGATCAAACCATGTGATTCCGATCTGGTATTCATCATACCCTTCGGCATTGTCAGTGAGTCTGGTTGCCGGCGATGCCTCCCCTGCAGATGTTTGCCATTCTGTCCCTGAACCGTCAAGGGTTTCCGCGCCCATCATGTCGTTCTGGTGGTCCCGCTGAAGGACCACATCCTGCAAGGAGCGATCAATGAGCGTCCGCTGCTGTGCCAGCGAGATACCGGCAATAGTGATACATGCCAGAATAAAGGCTGCTCTCTTCATGGTTTAGTGTTTTGTTTTAAGTAATAGTTCGTTCTTTACATGTCTTAATGGAAGATGAAGCTCCGCTCCACCGAATTCAAAAATGAGCCAATTTCTATTTCCCCTGTTCCTTCCGGTGGTCACAATATCTGTAGAAGGCGCATGTGACCAAATTTGGATGTTGTAAAAATAGAAATTTGACTTAAAATATTAAAGAAACCCCGGATTTAATTCATGAAAGGTGCCATTTTCACAATGAACTATACGATCAATTTTATATACATAAATTTAGATATAATTATTACAAGGACTTAAAACCGTATCCGTGAAATTTGAAGCATAAAATCCCAGGCACATCATCTGAAGTGCCGTCAGGCCTGGCTGTCACCCGCATCAATCCAAATGCCTTCCTGGGCTGAAGCCCATTAATATTATATGGATTCTCCGCATATCCTGTGCTAAAGCAATGGGAAATGTATACTGTATGGCCTTCAGGGAAGTCTGTCGCACTCTGATTTCCGGGTTTACTGCGGGCTGGCTTACATGATTCCTCTGGATTACGCTTACTCTCAAAACAGCTTTCACCGCTCATACTCAAAAGTATTAGCTTTGTATATCATCTCTTCATCAGCCGGCTGAATGACGAAACCAAAACCTGGAAAGCCAGCGGCAGGTCGTCCTGCCTCAGAAAAGAAGACCCACCGGCTCGCATTAACGGTCATCCTGTCCCTGACCCTGCTGCTGTTCGCCGGCACGCTCGGCAATGGCATCCTATATGGATGGGACGACGGGGAGTATATTGAAAACGAGGAAATCAGGGGTCTGTCTTTCCAAAACGCCAGCAAATACTTCTCGACATACTACCTGGGTATGTACCAGCCGCTGGCCGTGCTGAGCCTGGCAGTCAACCATGCACTGAGCGGAGATCGGCCGGGACTGTATCATGCCGTGAACCTGGCATTGCACCTGATCTGTGTGTGGCTGGTTTTTGCGATGGTTTTGCGGCTGACCGGGAAATGGCTTGCGGCGGCAACGGCATCGCTGCTGTTTGCCATCCATCCCATGCATGTGGAGGCTGTAGCCTGGATCGCCACCCGCAGCAACGGGCTCTATTCGGCTTTTTACCTGGGAGCCCTGCTGGTATACACCCATTATCTCAGGAAAAGAAAAACCTCCGGGTTGTTATTTACCATGCTGCTGTTCCTGGCCTCGCTCTTCTCCAAATCAATGGCGGTCACCCTGCCGCTGGTCATGATCCTGATGGACTATTTTATCCTTGGTCGTCCTGACCGGTCCCTCTGGATACAGAAGATCCCTTTCCTGGCCCTGTCGGTGATATTCGGGCTGGTGTCCATCGATGCGGCTTCCGATTATGGACACATCAAAAACCTGATTGTGGATTACCATCCTGTCGACCGCATCCTTCTTCTTTGTTATGCCTTGACCTTCTACCTGATACGTCTCATCGTTCCGGTCAATCTCTCTGCCATATATGCCTATCCCGCGAAAGAGGGTGCATGGCTTCCTTTCGAATATTACATCGCACCCATGATCCTCATCGTTCTGGCGGTTGTACTATGGAAGTCGGGAAGATACCGCAGGGAACTCATGTTCGGAACGGGCTTTTTCCTGATCACGCTTTCCGTGGTACTGCCTGTTGTATGGTCCAGGATGTTCATGATGGCCGACCGGTATACCTACATCCCCTACACCGGCATTTTCTTCCTGGCCGGGCTCTGGTTTGACCGGCTCATATCGGGACGCGAACTGCGGCATATCAGGATCAGGCCGGTGTTGTTACTGTTGTTTGCAGGATACCTGGTTTTTCTCGGGGCCACCACGGTACTGAGGATCCGTGTGTGGCAAGATGCGGAGACACTGACCACAGATGTCATCCATAAAAACAGATCGGACGTTGACGTATCCATTGGATATTTCTTCCGGGGCAATATCCGCGACCGGAACGGTGATTTCCAGGGCAGCTACAGTGATTTCAACCGAGCCATCGCCCTCAATCCCGGATATACCATGGCTTACAACAACAGAGGGATCATCCGGGGCATCATGAAGGACTATGAAGGCGCCCTGGAGGATTTCAGCAAGGCCATCGAACTCGAGCCCGGGTATGCAGATGCCTGGTACAACCGGGGCAATGCACGGTATTACCTGGAGTTCAGGGAAGAAGCCTGCGGGGACTGGAAACAGGCCGTTGCACTGGGGTCTGTTCAGGCTCAGAAAATATTGAAGAAGTATTGTCCGGAGAAATAAAAGATTTATTCTTTCCTTCATGGCCAGAAGCAAGCGAACCTATTGCACAGGATTTCCCGATTCAGTACTTTTGTGAAGTTGCGGTCATTCATCCCTCCCGGAATGATCCGGGTAAATTTGAAGAATATGAACAAACTTATCATCCCGGCACTCCTTTCCTGCTGGTTTTTCAGTCTGACAGCCACCCTTCAGGCGCAGGAACTGTACTACCCCACCGACATCATCTACCATCAGCCCTCCGACCGGTTTTTTGTCTCCAACTGGGCCGACGGCAACGGGAACATTATCGTGGTCGACGACCAGGGAAATCCGGTATCCACCTTCTTCTCCGGCCTGACCTACCCGGGCGGGATGGCCATCATCGGCAATACACTTTATGTCGTAAACAACAAGGACCTGTACGGAGGTTACCTGCCTTCATACGTGGTAGGGATCGACCTCACCACCGGGGCACAGACATCCAGTTTCCCAGTTGACTCCGACGGCATCTACCTCGACCTGATGACCGCCGGCAACAACGGGAACCTCTATTTCGGGGACTCCGAAAAGGAGCGGATATTCAAATACAATCCGTCCGGGAGCCAGCTCACCGAGCTGGTCACCGGTGTGGAAAATCCTTTTGGCATCTGCTACGACTATATCCATGACCGGGTCGTCTTCACGCACAGCACCTTTACCATGTCATGGCTGAAATCGGTCTCACCTGACGGAAGCAATCTCACCACCCTGATGTCCTATCAAGGTTACCTGGAAGGGATCATCATGGATGAGAAGGGTGACTTCTATTACTCCAGCTGGGGTAATGACTACCAGTGGGACAACGAGCCGGTCTATAAGAACAACGGGGAATTCACAAATCCAAACACGCTTGCATCGGATCACAACAGGCCTTTCGGTATGTGCTTCGGCAAGAACAACGAGCTGATCGTATGCAACTGGGGCAACCATACGCTCAGGTTTATCGATCTGACACCTTACAACGTCCCGGAGCTACCCAATACATTGTCCGGAAACATATCGCTCTTCCCCAATCCCTGCCATGGTACATTTACCCTCTCGATATCAGGAATCCAAAAGGATACCTTTAGCACCATACAAATCGTCGATATGCACGGCAGTGTTGTAAGGGAGTGGATCGCCGGGATTACAGACAGCAAGATTGAGGCGGATGCCTCCGGCCTGACCCCGGGAATTTACCTTGTGCGCTTACCGGGGATACCCGGACACCCTTCCGTCAGGATGATGGTAGATTAAGTCGGAATTCAAATGTACGGGTATATTTCCCATCTCATTCCTATCCACTGCCAAACCCCTGCACGAGTTGCACCCGTTACATACCCGGTTTCAGCAGCACCTTTCCTCCCGACATATCGCGGATATAGGCACGGATACCGCCAACCACATTGTCCAGGGGGTACCGCCCGGAAATGACGGTCTGCATCTCCCCTGAGATCACCATTTCCTGAAGTTCTTCCGAGTATCTTCTGAGCACACCGGGATCGAGCGAAGCCATCCAGTCCGACAGGTTAAAACCGAGCGCCCTTTTGTTATTGAATATCAGATCCATGGGGTTGATTCCCGTTACGGGCAATCCGGACAGGCTGCCGTAGACCACTACATCCGATCCGGGCGGCAGGGCAGTGAGCAGTAGGCCGGTCATCTCCCCTGCTACAGCATCAAAGGCAGTGGTGGGATGATGAAGTTCAATCAGTTTGCCGAACTCCGTTTCAAACTCATTGCTGTTCACATCCAGCACATAACTCTCTCCCCTGTCTTTCAGGAAACGTTGGTTTCTGGACTTACGTACAAGATTGATCACACTGATTCCATGGCGCTGAGCCAGCACACGGATCAGGTCGCAGACCCTTCCGGCCGCGGCATTGAGCACGATGGCCGTGCTCTTTTTTTCCAGGGCGTGCTCCATCAGGCCTTTTGCCGTAAAGGGGTTGATCGCGAAGCATGCAGCCTGTTCCATATCCATTTCATCCCTGATCTCGATGCAGTTCCGGTAGTGTGTGATGAAATAACCGGCCCATGTGCCATCGCGCAGATTCTGCGAGAAGCAGCTCACCCTTTTCCCCATCAGGGCCTTGGCTCCCGGTGATGAACCGCATGCCACGACCATGCCACTGCCTTCAAAGCCGGGCACCGCGGGTAACTGTTTGATAATGTTGTAGCCGCCGCGCAGGAAGGCGATGTCGGATGGGTTGCAGGGTGCCGCCTCGATATGGACCACTACCTCCTCATGGCCAGGTGGCAGCAGGGGCCTGTCCTCAATTTTCAGCCCCAGAATGGCCCGGAGAAGATTGTCATTGTATGACGAAATGACAACAGATCTGTATAGTTGAGGTAACGAAACCATATTTATTCTCTGTTTATTCCAAAGCAAATTCAACTGCGGCACGGGCATGTATCAGGGTTGTGTTGAAGAGGGGCACGCCGGACAGTTCCTGCCTGGCTAACAGGGGCAACTCGGTGCAACCCAGGATGATCCCTTCCGCGCCCTCCCTTTCCAGCCCTGAAATAATCTGATGCAGCAGACGGGTCTGCTTTATCCCGGACTTTCCTGAAGAAAGATCGTCATAGATCATGCGGTGCACCTGATCCCGTTCTGCTTCACCCGGGAGGATCATCTGAAGCCCTTCTTTCTCTAGCCTGTTCCTGATAAAGGGCTGTTCCATCGTATAACGCGTACCCAGCAAACCCACCTTGATGATCCTGTGCCTCTTCACCTCCGCTGCAGTCGCTTCAGCGATATGGAGCAACGGAACACCCATTTCCGACAGCATCTCCGCCCACATATGCGCAGAATTGGCACACAGGACGATGAATCCGGCACCGGCATCCATCAGCTTGCCGCTTGCTATGGCCAGCATGTCTCCAACTTTTACATAATCGCCTGATTTCATGTTCTGCCGGATGGTTTCGAAATCAAACGAATAGAGCAATATCTGTGCGGAGTGGCTCCCGCCCAGCCTGTCCCGGACTTCCCCGTTGATGATCCTGTAATATTCCGCTGTGGATTGCCAGAGCATCCCGCCGATCAGACCTATCGTCTTCATCATGATCCGTTTTCATCCATGTCCAGAAACTCCCTCACGGCTGCAATGATTTCATTCGTGGCTCTCTGCAGGTCATCGTTGATGATCATGCGATCAAAACGCCCTGCAAACTGCATTTCCCATTCAGCCTTCCGGATCCTTTTCAGGATGGACTCCTCCGTATCGGTGGACCTTCCCCGGAGCCGCTCCTCCAGGTGAACTACCGACGGGGGCATCACAAAGATGGACAGGGCGCGCCTGCCAAATAATTTCTTAATGTTCAATCCACCCCTCACATCCACATCAAAGATCACATGATGGCCTTTTGACGTGATCCGCTCCACTTCACTTTTCAGGGTACCATAGTATTGGCCGGGATAGACCTCCTCCCATTCAAGGAATTCACCCACTACGATCCCTGACCGGAACTCCTCAGGGGACAAAAAACGGTAATCCACTCCCTCCTGCTCACCGGGACGGGGCTTGCGGCTGGTGGCCGAAACCGAAAACTCCAGGTTAAGCCCCGACTGCAACAGGCTGCGGACAAGGGTCGTCTTTCCGGCCCCTGAAGGAGCCGAAACTACCACCAGGCGCCCCTTCGGAATACTCTTCATTTTTTCTTTCAGTTCAGATAAACCCGAAAATACATCAGCACCATCAATCTGCCCGGCCGCCTTTCAGGCACAACAGCGTGGAGAGCCATGAACACAAAGTATCACCGGCCTAGAGAATGTTATACAACTGCTCCTTGATCTTTTCCAGTTCATCCTTCATTTCCACGACCAGCTTCTGGATGCCGGCATGGTTAGCCTTGGAACCGAGCGTGTTGATCTCCCGCCCCATCTCCTGGATGATAAAACCCAGCTTCTTGCCCGCATGCTCCTCCTTATTGAGGGTGGTGATGAAATAATCGCAGTGTTTCCTGAGCCTAACCTTTTCTTCAGTGATATCGAATTTCTCGAGGTAGTAGATCATCTCCTGCTCGAGCCGGTTCGCATCGTGAAGCAAATGGCCTTCCAACTCTTTCAGGCTGTTGATGAGCCGTGAACGGACGCCTGTCATCCTTTCACCCTCAAAGAACTCCACCTGGCCGAGTCCGTTCAGAATGGATCCGACATGAGCCAGGATATCCTTCTCCAAAACATCACCTTCTTTCTCACGGAACCGCCGGACATCATCCAGAGCCGACATGATGGCCTCCCTGAATAAAAGCCGCTCCTCCTCTGTCATCGCCTTCTTCTCGGAGACCGTCACATCCGGCATCCGCATGATCAACGGCAGGTAATCACTGAAATCCCCCTCTCCGATTTCATCGGACAGTTTTTTCAGTTCCCTGAAATATTGCAGGGCAAGATTCCTGTTGATGGAAACAGGAGCCTCGGCACCCTGTAGCTCTTCCGTGACGATGAATTCAACCTTTCCCCTGACCAGGACACTTGCTAGAAAATTCCTGACTTCGAGTTCCTGCTCCCTGTACCCGTTGGGCATCCGGATGCCTATATCCAGCTGCTTGCTGTTCAGTGTTTTGATTTCAATGGTGATCTTCCGCCCCTGGAATTCATATCCTGCCTTACCGTAACCCGTCATGGAGAGAAGCATATGCCCTGTTTTTGAGCAAAGATAAATATATATCCATCCTGTATTGCAACCTTATTACACCTGCATACAGAATATTAATAATTCCTTTACATTAGCGGCTTACATGAAAAACCAGATCATTTCAGGGATAGATGGCTGAGCGGATTTTCATTGCCATACTGATCATTGTAACGGCGGGATTCCTTCTCGACCGGATGCTGGACTGGCTGAACACCAAACGCTGGAGCGATGTGCTGCCCGAGGAGTTGCTGGGGATTTATGATCAGGAGAAATACCGGAAGTCGCAGGAATACGAGCGGGTCAACCACCGCTTCGGGTTGGTCACGGATACGGCCGGATTCCTGGCGATCATGCTGATGCTTCTCCTGGACGGCTTTGCGTGGGTGGATCAAATGGCGAGGGGCTTTTCGCAACACCCGGTGGTAGCCGGCCTGTTATTCTTCGGCATCCTGGGACTTTCTGCCGACATCCTCTCCACTCCCTTTTCGGTTTACCGCACCTTTATCATCGAGGAACGGTTCGGTTTTAACCGCACCACACCGCTGACCTTTCTCACTGACAAGCTGAAGGGATGGCTGCTGGCTACCTTGATCGGCGGCGGCATCCTCGCCCTGCTCATCTGGATATACCTGCTCACCGGAGCATGGTTCTGGCTGCTGGCCTGGGGGATGATCACCCTCTTCTCGGTGCTGATGACCATGTTCTACTCCAATGTGATCGTGCCCTTGTTCAACAGGCAGACCCCCCTGGAGCCGGGAACGCTCAGGGACGCTATTGAAGCATACGCAAAAAAGGCAGGATTCAGGCTGAAAAACATCTATGTGATGGACAGTTCAAAACGGTCATCCAAGGCCAATGCCTACTTCACCGGCCTGGGGCCTAAAAAGAGGATCGTGCTTTTCGACACCCTGATCCGTGACCACCATGTGGATGAGCTGGTATCCATTCTGGCACACGAAACGGGGCATTACAAAAAAAGACATACAGCGACTGGATTGATCCTTTCCATTCTTCAGACCGGTCTGATGCTCCTGATCCTGTCATGGATGCTGGGCACCCCGGATCTTTCACGGGCACTGGGTGCTGAAACACCCAGCTTCCATATGGGACTGGTGGCATTTGGTATTCTCTACACCCCATTGTCTCTGATAATTGGTCTGGGGATGAATGCACTATCGCGTCATCACGAGTATTCGGCCGACCGTTATGCCGGTCTGACGGCCGGAGTGGAAAGTCTTCAGCGCGCGTTAAAGAAACTCTCGGTGAACCACCTCAGCAACCTGCGTCCGCATCCGGCCTATGTCTTATTCCACTATTCCCATCCCCCGCTGCTGAAAAGGCTGTCGGCCCTCGACAGGATTAAGGAGCGGACGGGGTGACGAGGCCAGACCCCGCCCGCGAATGAAAGTATTCAAACAGGTTGGAGTTCAGACCGGCCGATACTCCTCATGATCTCCTCATCTGTCACCTGATAGTCCTTCAGCTCACCGGCAAAGAAGCTTTCGTATGCCGACAGGTCCATCAGGCCATGTCCGGAGAAGTTGAACAGCATGGTCTGCGGTTTTCCCTCCTCCCATGCACGTGCAGCCTCCCTGACGACCTGGGCAATGGCGTGGGTGGTCTCAGGAGCGGGGATGATCCCCTCCGACCGGGCGAATATCAAACCGGCCCGGAAGCACTCCGACTGCCCCACCGACGTAGCACCGATCAGGCCAACCCTCAGGAGCTGGCTCATGATGGGGCCGGCACCGTGGTGCCTCAGCTCCCCGGCATGTATCTTCAAGGGTATGATGCAGTGACCTATGGAGTACATGGATATCAGGGGAGTCAAACCCGCGGTATCGCCGAAGTCGTACATGAACCGGCTGCGTGTGAGCTTCGGGCATGACCCGGGCTCCACGGCGATGATCCGGGTTCCTTTACCCTCAGTGAGGTTGCGGTGCAGGAACGGAAATGAAATACCCGAAAAGTTCGATCCTCCGCCGAAGCATCCGATCACCGTATCGGGATAATCCCCTGCTTTTTCGAGCTGTCTCAGGGCCTCCAGGCCCATGATGGTCTGGTGCAGCAGCACATGGTTCAGTACGCTGCCCAGCAAATATCTGGTGTTTTCTCTTTCTCTCCAAGAATGATCTTTCTGTTCTTTTCCATAACGTTTTGTTTTGATGGTGATAAAAAAAAAGAGGCGTGCCGTTGCCGGCACGCCTCTGTCAGGAATATCTTATGATTCAGGCTATAAAATGAGCAATGCGGCAACAGCACCTATGCAGGGCACACACCAACACCAGCAACTGCTCAGATTATAATTCCTGATGATCATTTTTCCATAATGATGATGCAAAAATAATGATTTTCCGGAAAAAGAGATATATTGAACACAGATTTTCACGTCAATAACAGACAGTACTGCACTATCCTTCTTCAAGTCACATTTAATTGATTAATTACTGCTGCACAGTTTGTTACGGTGGCCGGTTGGCTTTCTGTCAACATTACCTATACTGCTTTTTAGAATCACAAATGTTGATTTTTAAAGCATTATGATCTGCATGCTCCCCTTTCAGTGTATCTAATAAACAATTAACAAACAGATTGTTAATAAATATTTACCGTTTTGCCATCTTTACTTTAAATGTAGATATATATTTGTATCATGGTATAAATATACAGTATTATGAGTATTGAATCTTTTTTTCTTCGTCCTGCTCTTGTGACCCACAAGCAGTATGAAGCCCTAAGGATGTACTTTGTAGATAAACAACCTGCTCATGATGTTGCAGCCCGTTTTGGGTATACTTACCGTGCCTTTACCTCCCTGGTGGCAACCTTTAGGAATAAACTGAATGATGATCCCACAGGATCCTTCTTTTTTATGGAATATAGTCCCGGCAGGAAAGTGTCTTCACAGACAGACCAGGTCAAATCCCTGATCATTCAGATGCGAAAGAAGTATTATTCCGTACCCGATATAAAGGTTGTTCTGGATGGACTGGGGTATTGCATTTCCGAGAAGAATATCTTCAATATCGTCTCTTCAGAAGGATTCGCACGTTTGCCCAGGCGGGCCAAACTTGCCCGCCAGCAATTGGAAAATGTGCAGATTCCAGCCGAGAAGTCCGCTCCTCTTGCTTTTACTCCCGAGGTCTTTAAAAGTTCCAATGCCGGCTTACTGATGTTTCTTGGTCTGATCAAACGATACAAGATCGACATGGTGATTGAAAGATCGGGGTATCCCGGCACATCGGTCATTAATAGGACCTGTTCGATACTGAGCTTCCTGGCATTGAAATTATCCAACCGGCGCAGGTACTCATCCGATGACACATGGTGCGTGGACCGTGGCATGGGTCTGTTTGCAGGGTTGAATGTGTTGCCAAAAACAGCGTGGTATACTTCCTATTCCGATCGGGTAACCAGTGAAATGAACCACAAATTTTTAAAACATCTGCACAAGGTTTGGGTCAGGGCAGGATTACTGGGTGACACCTCCAACCTGGATTTTACCACCATACCCTATTGGGGGGATGACAGCCACCTGGAGAACAACTGGTCGGGCAAGCGTGGCAAAGCGCTCAGCAGTATGCTGGCTGTTCTGGCTCATGATCCCGATAC
>JAFGHD010000064.1 GCA_016939365.1 Bacteroidales bacterium
ACGTAAAAGAAGGGCCTGACGACATTGTCGTGCCAGAAATCCCAGTTCGCTGCATCATGGATGGTGATATAGGTCATAGTGACGATCCTGCCGATATTGACCAGGTGAATGATGACCAGGCTCATCGGTATGAACCAGAGTTTGTGGCGCCAGGGTCCGGGGTAAAGGATCATCAGGAAGAATATCTGGTAAAATTGTTTCAGGCCCGAACAGCTGAGGTTCACGGAAACATAGCCGTAAACATCCGGCAGGAAGATCACATTGTTCCGGAGGCTGCCCCCGATAGTCATATGGTCGAACGGGGTGAACTGAACGCCGAGCCAGGTGAGCACGATCTGTGAGGCCAGGAACACCTGGTGCGAGAGCCAGGATGCCATACGAAAAATGAACGGTACATTCATCAGATCCCCGACCAGGAGTCTCCAGAGCAGGTGAAAGGCCAGGATGATGACTATGAAGATCAGTACATCGGAGAAGGCATAAAGATGATATTTACGGACAAACCGGTCTGTTTTTTCGGGAAGTTTTATTTTCATGGGGATGATCGGGTTGATTGTGTTACTAAGATGGCAGGGCGATGCAGCATAAGATGCGAAATTATGAAATGTTTTCTAAATTTGCGTCTGCCAACCCCTAAAAATGTCCTCACACCGGAGTAGCAGGCATCATAGAAGAAGAACCTATATCGGGCAATGGTTGCATGATATCAGGGAGTTCTTTGGAGGCAGATCCCACCGTCATCACAGGCCCGATAGCAGAGCAGGTGTCGCGGAGAAGGTCACTGGCAGTGGGGGGGCTGCCACACGGGAGTTGTCAGAAGCTACATCACTGAGAAGTTCCTCTGCAAGACACCACAAGAAACATGCCCGGAAGCGACCCTCCTACATCAAATCGCTGACCCATGACTGGAAGCTTCTTCTCGAAAGAAGGGCTGAAAAGCGCAGAAAGGAGAGGTTCAAGAAAAAGCAGCGGCGCAAGCATCGCCGTGAACGCCGGAGAGAGGTGCGTACTGCTTACCTTCGTTCTTTTGTTCCATCCATTCTGCGGAAGAATAACGGCACCGAAGCAGAGCCGCACACCGAGGGAGAATCGACCAGGCGATCAGACCTAAGTCTTTACTATTATGCGGTCAATTCGCTCTGTCTTTTCATTATAGCCTATTTGACCGTATATATGGTGTATCAGATGACGGTACTGTTGTCCGCTTCATTCTGGGGCCTGGATTCGGTGCTGTTTTATTATGATCTGGCGTTCAACGATTATTCGCCTTTGTGGACCCGCCTGAACATTATCTTTATCACCTTATCCGGCCCGCTGATTTCGCTGATCATCGGCCTGCTTTTCCTGAGGATTTTTGTGGGTAGTAGCAAGATCGGCACCAACACAAGGCTCTTTTTCATCTGGATCGGTATTCATGGCTGCAACCTGTTCCTGGGAGCCTTCGCCTCCGGCGTTTCCTTTGACGAAGGCTTTGGCTATGTGGCCAACTGGCTCTACATGAATGTGTTCTGGAAAATCCTGTTCTCCCTGATGTTCCTGTTTATCTTGTCTCTAATCGGATATTACAGTACTTCCCGGTTTCTTGAGACCTCCAATTCCATTTTCCGGACCCGAAAAGAAAACCGGTTCCGGTTTCTGCTGTTCCAGGCCGTGATCCCCTGGCTGGCAGGTTTACTCCTTATTATTCTGGTGAAGATACCTAACAATATGCCCTATGATACCGGCAATCTGATCACGATATTTTTTGCAGTTATCCCGGTACTTTTCAACCGGTTGGCGCAGCCATCCATGAGGCCTGACAAGGAGCACCGGCGAAAGACATCAGTCAACTGGGCATTCGTGGCCATGTTCATCCTGTTGTTGGCGGCATACCGTATCGGCCTGAACTCCGGTTTGCATTTCGTCGTAAATATCAGGTTTTCCATCGACATCACCCCGATCTGAGGCAAGTCATTCTTTGGCCGGTGACTTTGATCTGACAGGGCCGGAACGGCAGGTCAGGTCATCACGAAATCGATCTGTTTCCGGGCAAGATCGATCTTTCGCACCACAACTCTCACGGGGTCACCGAGGCGGTATTCCTTCCCGAAGCTTTGTCCGATCACACGGTAATTTTCCTCATCGAGGAAATAGAAATCGTCATCCATATGGCGCAGGGAAATCATGCCTTCGCACTTGCTGCCCTCCAGTTCTACGAAGATCCCCCACTTGCTGACTCCGGATATCAGCCCGTCGAATTCCATTCCCACCTTGTCCATCAGGTATTCCGCCTGTTTGTATTTAATGGAGGCGCGTTCGGCTTCCTGTGCCCTTCGTTCCATATCGGAAGCGTGTTCGCATTTTTCTTCATATTCCTGTTTTTGTACCGAGGGCTGGCCGTTCATGTAGCGATCCAGGAGCCGGTGTACCATCAGGTCGGGGTACCGGCGGATCGGCGAGGTGAAGTGGGTGTAATATCGGAAAGCCAGGCCGTAATGGCCGATGTTTTCCGTGGAGTATTCTGCTTTGGCCATGGTGCGGACCGCAATGGTCTCAATCATGTTGGCTTCGCCCTTTCCTTCAATGGCCCTGAAAAGCTGGTTCAGGGATGACGATATCGCCTTGCGTCCCTGGGTGTTGAGCCGGTATCCGAGCCTGCCGAGGAACTCCGAGAAAGTCTTCAGCTTTTCCGGATTGGGTTCGTCATGGATGCGGTAGACGAATGTTTTGGGTTCCTGTTTCCCATACCGGCGGCCCATTTTCTCGGCCACCCGGCGGTTGGCCAGCAGCATGAAATCCTCGATGAGACGGTTGGAATCCATTTGTTCTTTCACCCAGGCATGCACCGGTTTGCCCTGTTCATCCAGTTCGAACTTCACCTCCTGGGTGGAGAAGTTGATCGAGCCTTTGGAGAAACGTTCCTTCCGCAGTTTTTTAGCCAGGCTGTCCAGAAGCTGCAGTTGTCCGGCCCAGAGATCGTCGCCTCCCTCCAGTATCTTTTGCACTTCATCATAATTATACCGGCGGTCGGACCGGATCACGCTCCTTCCGAACCATTCCTTATGTACCTGTGCCTCCTTGTCCAGTTCGAAAACCGCCGAGAAACAGAGCTTCTCCTCCATGGGCCGGAGGGAGCAGACATTATTGGAGAGTTGCTCCGGCAGCATCGGGATGACGCGGTCGACCATATAGACCGAGGTGCCGCGTTCAAAAGCTTCCTTGTCGATCACACCCCCCTGGGGGACATAATGCGATACGTCCGCGATATGAACGCCGATTTCGTAACGGTCATCCCCGATGGGTCTCAGTGAAAGGGCATCATCGTAATCCTTGGCATCCTGGGGGTCGATGGTGCAGGTGAAAACTTCCCGGAAGTCCTTTCGCCGGGCGATCTCTTCCGGTGTGATGCCGGCCTGGATTTTTTTTGCAGCTTTTTCCACACCTGCCGGGAATGAGAGCGGGAATCCGCGGTCGGCAAGGATGGAATCCATCTCCACGTTATGGTCTCCCGGCCGGCCCAGCACCTGGACTACCTCACCGAAGGGATTGCGCGAATGTTCCGGCCAGTCGGTCATCCGGGCCAGCACCTTCTGACCGTTCTGTGCACCGTGAAGTTTTTCACGGGGGATGTAGATATCCACCGGAACAGAAGTATCGTCCGGTACCAGGAAGGCATATCCCGGTGAGACCTCCAGGATCCCGACAAACTGTACCCGGGAACGTTCGATGACCTCTACAATCCGTCCTTCGGTCTTCCTGTTTTTCCGTTTGGGGAAGAGATGCACACGTACCTTGTCGCCGTTCAGCGCCCTGTGTGTGTTGTTCGAAGCGATATAGACATCCTCGGGAAGATCGGGAGTGATCACATAGGCCTTGCCGGTCTGTTTCATATCCACGATGCCGGTCACGGTACTCCCGGTGAACCGCGCGACTGCCAGATCAGGATGCAGCTGGTATTTGCCCCTGCGCAGCTGTATGATCTCATTCCGGGCCTCCAGATCGGAAAGGATATCCTTCACCAATTGCCTGCTGCCTTTATCCTGGGCACCCAGGGCATGGGATATCTGCCTGAAGTTAAAGCTGCGTTGCGGATGGGAAGTGAATACATTCAGCACCGAATGAACAAAGGTGTTTTTCCCTGCGGCGGGTTTCTTTTTTTTAAGTGATTTGGCCATCGGATGTATATTTATGTCAAATTTAGGCAAATAAATTCGGGCCATGTTGTGGTTGGGGGAGTTCTTTTCGCTTTTTTTCCCGGCGACGTGTCCGGCGTGTGGCCGTGGGTTATTCCGGAATGAAGGGGTAGTCTGCACGGTATGCCTTCATCATCTTCCGCGGACAGGATTTCATATGGAGCATGACAACCCGGTCAGCCGTGTGTTCTGGGGGAGGTGCCGCATCGAGGCGGCCGCCGCCTGTTTTTATTTCGGGAAAGGCGGCAGACTGCAGCAACTCATCCATCATTTCAAGTACCGGGGTCGTCGGGATATCGGGGAATTTCTGGGCCGGGAATACGGTAATGATCTGGCAGGGTCGCCCCTGTTCCGTGACATCGATATGGTGGTGCCGGTTCCCCTGCATCCCCGCCGGCTCCGGCAGAGGGGGTTCAACCAGAGCGCTGTGCTGGCTGCCGTAATGGCCGGCCCTTTGCATGTCCACTGTGATGACAAGGCACTCGTGCGCACGAAAGCCAGCGCCACACAGACCCGCAAGTCCCGCTGGGCAAGGTGGGAGAACGTGAGTGAAATTTTCAGCGTCCCGGATCAGGACACGATCCGGGGGAAGCATATCCTCCTTGTAGACGATGTCATCACCACCGGTGCGACGCTTGAGGCCTGCGCCAACGCGCTTCTGGCCGTCGAGGGAGTGCGGGTGAGTGTGGCCACTCTGGCATTTACCGGCCAATAGAATGCCACATCACTGGGGGACTGCTACCCCGACCATCATTTCCTTCCAAAATCCGCCGGTATCTCCCCCCAGTGTCCGGTGTCCCATTTCAGCAGGCGGTTGGGGTAGGGGTGTTCCATGAGCCATTTGACCGCCCGGTCAACCAGCCGGAAAAGTTCCCCGTTTTTAGGGCTCCGTTCAAGCTTCGTGTTGATCTTCCTGTCTTTCACCCATTTGATGGCGGTCCGGGAATCGGAATAGACAGGGATGTGGCTGTGTTGTTTCTGCAGCAACGCGAGTCCGTGGACGATGGCGAGGAACTCGCCTATGTTGATGGTTCCTTCGGGGAAGGGGCCTTTGCGGAAGAGCTCCCTGCCGCTGGCAGTCTCCACCCCGCGGTATTCCAGGATGCCCGGGTTCCCGCTGCATGCGGCATCAACGGAGAGGCTGTTCCATTCTGGCTCGCCGTAAAGCCTGCGGATATCCTCCGGGAATGGTTTGGTCATCCCGTTGCGGTTCCCGGTATGCAGTTCAGGCCCTTCCGTGTAGGCGGCGTGTGCCGCTTCACGACTCCCGAAAGCCTTGTATGCAGCTCCCGGGAACTCCTGCACCTGCCGGCGGCATGCCTCCCAGCTGCCGAAAACGCCGGTCTGACGACCCCGCCAGACGACATAGTATTTCGTCCCTGCCATAATCTGCCGGAAAATAGAAATGCTTTACACTCCCCGTCCAGGGGGGTGTAAAGCATCTTTTCCGGTATCTTTTATTGACGGTCCGGTTTACAGGCTTCTTCTGCGGAAGTCGAATACCTTTCTGGCACCGTAGGCTGAGGCCAGGGCGATCATAACGATCATCCCGCTTCCCAGGGGAGCACCTCCGCCCACCGGTGTGTTACCGGGGCCCGGGGCATTACCGCCGTTTGGATGAGGCGGCGTCTGTGCCGTAAGCAACAGCGGAATGGCGCCCAATACGACCAGTAATAAAAGCACTCTGATAATCTTCATAGTCTTCAGCTTATTATTGAATATGAACTTTCCTGGTAGCCAGACGTTCCCCGTTGATCACACGGACCACGTAATAACCTGTGGGCTCCAGGGTGATCCTGTTCAGTGACGATGTCACCGGCTCCCTGCGAACCTCTTGTCCCATTACATTATATATAAGGATCTCACCGCCGGTCTCGGGTACGGAGACATAAACCTCCTGCCCGCTGCTGTAAATGCTGATCAGGCTGGCGTTTTCCTCGCCGATGCCGTAAGGTACGGCGAAGTGCAGGTTGAAGCGGTGCTCGGGCTCGCCTGTGCTGTAGAGGAAGGTATAATCGAACTGCTCCCTCAGGTTCACGATGTCGCCCGTCAGGCGGTCTTCGAGCCACACCGGGACCGAAGCGTCGAGGTTCTCAAGCCCTTCGGCTGTGATGGTGTATGAACCGGTGGTGTTGATCCGGTAACCGATGCCGATCACCTCGTTGCCCTCGGTGGACGGGATGGCGTTTACGCAATAGATATGGTTCTCTGTTCCGAAGCTGTAGAGCTGGGGCGCCGCCTCCAGGCCGTACCATTTCGGGCTGTCCATGTCATCGTGTCCCGGGGATGCGTTCTCGTTGAAGCGGATCAGGGTCTCATCGCTGTAGCCGTTGCCACCGGTGGAGAGCCTGATGCACTCGGCGTGCACCGGCTGGCCGTCATCCTTCATGAAGGCCTTGTAGAAGTACCAGCGTGTGTTGTTGCTCACCCCGATGGTGCCGCCGCCGGCATTGTTGCACTCCACGAAGAAGCCCTGGTGGGGCGGGATGATATTGTTGACACCATTCTGTGGTACTCCGGCATCGTATGAACCGTAGTTACCTATAGAAGGATTCCAAATCCTTAGCTTGTCATTGATATTGGTCCTGGTCCAGCCCGTACGGTCCCAGTCGATGGGGCAGGCGTAGGGGTTGCCCACGAAGTTCCATCCCTTGCTAAAGTGCGATGCGCCGGTGGTGTAGGTGGTTGTGCGGCTGAAGTTGCCCAGGTTGAGAGCGCCCTGGTAATAGACCGTGGTGTTGCCGAGCAGTCCGGTGGGGCTGTATGTGGCGTATCCCTGCATATTGTTGAGCGGGACGGTGGTGGGTACGATATAGGTCCAGGCGCTGTCGGGTTCGTTGAACGACTTGAGGTATATGTCGAGGTAAACCTGTGAGACGCAGTTGTTCACCGGTGATGAGATATAGTGCCACTGGTCGGCGGCGATGTAGCGCTCATGGGTGGCCTGGACGCCGGGGGTATAGTGCAGCAGGGCTGCGGTCCCGGAGGAACTCGACTGAAGCAGGAGGCCGTTGATGCCCTCGGGATTCACCAGGGTGCCGTTCACGTTGAGCTGGTTGCCCGGGGTCACGATCAGGGCCGTGCCCGATGAGAGGGTCAGGTCATGGCAGCCCGAGTTGGCATTGACCACCGGCCAGTTGGTGACGGTGCCCGGAACGGTCACGATGTCGGACGCATCCGGGACAAAGCCGTTGCCGTCCCAGTTGTTGCCCTTGGCGTTCCAGTTAGTGGATGTGGTTCCCTGCCATACGCGGTTGGCACGCCACTGCCAAGGCGTCATCTGGGCGTCGTTGTTGTTGAACCGGGTGATCGTCCATTCCGAGTCGGTCCAGGTGGCATTGGCCTGGGTCACCCCCCGTTTTCGCACCGCATGGCCGTCGGTATACTCCCAGAGCTCGCCGGTGCCGTCAACGCCTATCACTCCATATGCATCCAGCAGCGTGCCTGCCGTGTGATTGCCTCCCTTGTACAGGTAATACCCGTCATTGCCGTTCCCCGAGCAATAGGTGGAATAGATATCTGCCGGGGCACCGTAGGA
>JAFGHD010000065.1 GCA_016939365.1 Bacteroidales bacterium
ACTCTCATCCTCAGCCAGTATTGAAATGGTCACTGCCGTGGCCATGAACAGCCTTTATGAGATGAAGCTTGACATGATTGACCTGATCAAGCTGAGCCAGCAGGCAGAAAATGAATTTGTAGGTGTCCATTGCGGGATCATGGACCAGTTCGCCTCCGGGCTGGGCAAGACGGATCATGCGGTTTACCTGGACTGCGCCACGCTGGATTTTGAGCAGGTGCCGCTGTTGCTGGGCGATTATAAACTTGTGATTTCCAATACCAATAAGCGCAGGGGACTGACAGATTCCAAATACAATGAGCGCCGGGCAGAATGTGAAAGTGCCGTTGAGATAATCGCCAGGACCGAACCGCTTTCCTTCCTAGGAGAGCTGACCTTTACAAGGTTTCTCGACCTGCAGCACCTCATTCCCGATGAGGTTGTCCGAAGGCGGGCCTATCACGTGGTATCGGAAAATCAGCGTGTGCTGGAAGCTGTAAGGGCACTCAGGGATTCCGACCTGGCCGGATTTGGTACCTTGATGAATGCTTCCCATGATTCACTGCGGGATGATTACGAAGTAACGGGCATGGAACTGGACACCCTGGTAGAGGAAGCCCGCAAGGTGGAGGGGGTGCTGGGATCCCGCATGACCGGTGCCGGATTCGGCGGCTGTACCGTCAGCCTGGTGCACCGGGATGCCCTCGAACGCTTTATTACCGGGGTAGGTGCCGCATACCATTCGAAAACCCGGCTCAAACCGGATTTTTACGTGGGTGAGGTAGGTGACGGAGCCAGGGAATTGTGAGGCAGCAGGTGATTGCATTTGGCCCGGTTATTCCCTAAATTTACTTTCATAAACCATCCTACATGGGCCAGAAGGATAAGGAAAACAACCACCCTAAACCAGCCGAAGGGAAAAGGCTGGACAAGAAATTCTATTTTGCAGAACTTGAAAGACTCCAGGAAGAGCTGGTCAAAATGCATGAATGGGTCAAGGAAAAGGGACTGAAGGTGGTAGTGGTTTTTGAAGGAAGGGATGCAGCCGGAAAGGGAGGGGTGATCAAGCGTATCATACAGCGTCTGAACCCACGTGTCTGCAGGGTCGTAGCACTCGGCGTCCCTACTGAGAAGGAGCGTTCACAATGGTACTTCCAGCGGTATGTTCCCCACCTGCCAGCCGCCGGTGAAATTGTACTTTTCGACCGCAGCTGGTATAACAGGGCCGGTGTGGAACGGGTGATGGGATTTTGCTCAGAAGAAGAATACTGGGAATTCCTCCGGTCCTGCCCGCGCTTTGAGGAGATGCTCATTCATTCCGGGATCACCATGATCAAATACTGGTTCTCGGTCAGTGATGAAGAACAGGAAAAAAGGTTCATGGAGCGGATAGCCGACCGGACAAAGAAATGGAAGCTGAGTGAGATGGACATGAGCTCAAGAAGCAAATGGGTGGAGTACTCAAAGGCCAAGGATGAAATGTTCGCCTATACTGACACAAAGATCTCCCCGTGGTGGGTCGTCGAGGCCGATGATAAAAGAAGGGCACGCCTGAACTGCATTCACCACCTGCTCAGCATGATCCCTTATAAGGAGATCAAATACAAGAAAATCAAACTGCCACCCATCAGCAAAGAGGGGTATGTCAGGCCTCCCATAACCGATCAGACATTTGTGCCGGAAGTGTATTGATCCCTCTTCATTGCCTGACCACCTTGGTAACGTACTCGTCCTTCCCGGCCAATACTTTGAGCAGGTATACGCCAGGTGCCAGATCATGGGTGGGAATGAGAAGGGACCAGGAATCACTTTGGAACCTTTCAAGCAGGCGACCGTTGATATCCGATAACATGATCTCACGCATGGCATTCCCGGTATTGAAAATGATATTCAGCTGTCCGTCAAATGGATTTGGATGAACACTGAAATAAGCATTTGTCAGGTAGCGATGGACCACCTGGGAGATGTCAACAATCCAGTTGGCGGGATCCGGTATCACATCCATGACGCGCTGTTTCATGGGGATCTGTAAACTCATTGATGTTCTGTCAAAGGCTGTCTGCACGCTGATGTTCTGTCCGTCCTCCAGGACCAGGCCAATATCCAGGTTTGTCCTGAAGAAAGGGGTGGCCAGGGAACTGCCCTGTTGTTCAGCATCAATGAAGAGGCTGTCGGTGGTCTGCCACCAGGCAAAGTTGAATACCGGATATCCCTGTCCGTAATACCACTGTTCAAAAAACCAGTCAAAGCGCCTGCCGGAAGTTTCGTTCAGGACACTCAGGAAATCATCTCCGGTGGCCACCGAATCAGCAAACTGCTGCTGGAAGTTGGCCAGGACCCTGAAAAAGACAGCATCATCAGCCAACTCGTAGCGGATCATGTGCAGTATGGCAGCCCCTTTTTTGTATGATAAGGCATAACTGAAAATCCTGGAATCATTGGTGGCATCCTCCTCCGGTATATAAATACTGCCTTCCGGTTCGGTAAAGACCCTTTCATGGGCCCTTTCCATCCAGTACTCCGCTTCCTTTTTCGAAACCAGGTGCTCCAGCGCAAGGTATTCTGCATAGGAAGCAAAGCCTTCATTGATCCAGATATCCTGCCAGCTGGCACAGGTGACATTATCCCCGAACCATTGGTGTGCCAGTTCATGGGCCACCAGGTTAAATTCAAAATTCAGCAGGGTTGTCATGGTCTGGTGCTCCATCCCTCCCCCCATGGGAGCAACGCAGTGCCCGTATTTTTCCTTCCAGAAGGGATAGTTCCCGAACATCCATGAATAGAGTTCCACCATATCACCGGTCGCATCAATATCATCCTTGTTATCAGCCAGGTAGGATGCTGTATCATAGATATAATTCTGGAAAAGGAAGGAATCAGGCGATTGTTTCGGATGCAGGTAATAACTGTAGTCAGTATATTCCGACACGGAAAGGGAGAGCAGGTAAAAAGCGATTGGATAACGGGTTTCCCATCTGTACCTGAGCCGGTTGCCCGTAAGGCTGTCAACACCGGCCAGCAGCCCGTTGGAGCCGGCTTTCAGATGACCGTCAACGGTCAGATAGACGTCCGCAGAATCAGCCTTATCGGTCAGCACCTGCTTGCATGCAAACCAGTCCAGTGCATTAAAGGGTTCCGAAAGTGTATAGGTCACACGCTTCCCCCAGAAACTGTCCAGGCGGTTGGATATGCCCGAGAAAAAGCCGTACTGCCCGCCGGTACCGTGGTAAAAAATCCGGGTGGTGAATTTCGTCCCGGCTTCTATGGGCCCTGCAGGAAAGATCCTGACCAGGTCGTTTAAGTGGGAGAAGGCCGGTACTTTTTCCCCGTCCATGAAAATGGAATCGACCGTCATACTGATGGACAATTCAAAAACCACCTCATCCATTTCTTCCTCAGCGGATACCAGGATTTGCGTACTTCCCTGAATATATGTACTGGTATCATTCACCGCCAGATCAATCCGGTAGAAGTGAACATCGTAATCCAGCAGGGCCGAATCCTTGACATGGGTGGGAAAATCCGGCATGCCCGACGCATGATGGCCGGAACAGGCATGCTCTTTTTCTGAGGCTGGGGAAGATAGTACTGAAAGTACAAATGAAACGGAAAGGAACAATCTCTTCATCTAGGGTCTCCTATCATGGTCCAAAAATAATAAAACCTTAAAAGGAAAAGATCGTTTTATCCAATATCCTGGCGGAATTTTGTAACTTTCCCGGGTTGTAAAAAGCCATAAAATATCTGTTATCATGCGACTGAACGTACGTGCATCTGCGCTAAGCCTGGGTATTATCTGGGGACTGCTGGTATTCCTGTTTACCTGGTGGCTGTATTTCAGACAGATCAGTGTGGACCAGCCCACCCTGGTCGGGAAGGTCTATCCCTACTACACCATAAGCCCACTGGGCAGCCTGCTCGGCCTGGTCTA
>JAFGHD010000066.1 GCA_016939365.1 Bacteroidales bacterium
GAGGAAGAGAACCGGAATCCCACTGTATCTTCAGTGGTTGTCAATCCGGCAACTGTCAATGCGGGGCAGACTGCAACAGTTACTGTGACAGCCAGTGATCCTGATGGTGACGGTCTGAGTTATGCCTATACGGTGAGCGGTGGAGCCATTGCACCTTCAGGGAACACGGCAACCTGGACCGCTCCCGCTACGGCAGGGGCATATTCAGTTACCGTAACGGTATCTGACGGAAAAGGCGGCTCTGCAAGCAGCAACGGATCATTGACTGTCAACGCAGTCGTTCAGGAAACCAAGATCACCGGAACAGCCCATTTCTCGGCAGGTTCCCCGGGGGACCTTGCCAACTCAAAGGTGAGCATCTACACCTCATGGGACAACTGGTTCTACAACCAGCCGGTCAAGTTTACCAATGCCCAGGGAACAGGTGCCAATGTTACATTCACCATCAGCGATGTGAATCCGGGCAATTACTACCTGGATGTGTGGAAAGACAATGACTTCAGCGCCGACTGGACCATTGGGGACTATGTCGGATGGTATGGTTCCGGCGGTCTCGGCAGCCCCAACCTGACCGAATTCCAGATCGCCGAGGGTCAGACCTTCAACTGCAGCATTGACATGTATGTCGTAGTTGCAAAGGGTGCCAAGCCTGCAAAGCACTAAAGGGATAAACCCTGAAAAAAAGAGGCTGCCGAAAAATGACAGCCTCTTTTTTTTATGCCTGAACATTCGTCCGGCATCTTCCCACATCGTTGTATCAACGGGGGAGGTCACTTCACTACGGCATGATTGTGTGAAATACATCCCAGGATCAGGCTATTCAACTTCAAATGGTATTCTCAGCTCGATCCGGGTACCTGATGGACGGCCCTGATCATCAGCAAGATCAATGATCTGTACCGACACTGTCTTGCCGGTCCTTTCGGTAAGCAGGTCAATTCTCTCCTTTGTAACTTGCATCCCCAGAGACTTATGCCCCGGTTTGCCGGCTTTTTCCCTGAGTTCCATCGCCTTTTTGCGGCCGATCCCGTCATCCTCAACGGCACACAGCATCAGTCCGTCTTCCCGGCTCAGGCTGACGGAGATGTGCCCCTGGCCCTCCTTGGGCCCAACGCCATGGATGATGGCATTCTCGATGAAAGGCTGCACCAGCATGGGTGGAATGAAAGTACACTCGGTATCGATGCCCTCTTCTACGTGGATGGTGAAATCAAACTTGTTGCTGAACCGCAGGCGCTCCAGCTCCATATTCAGCTGAAGGGTATTTACCTCATCCTCCACGGGAACAAATGATTTACGGGAGTTCTCCAGGATATACCGCATCAGACGGGCAAACTTGGTCAGGAACTCCCGGGCGGCATCCGGATTGTTACCTGCTATGAAGCTGTTGATCGAGTTCAGTGAATTGAAGATGAAGTGGGGATTCATCTGGGTCCGCAGGAGACGCTGCTCGATCTCAATGTTTTTGCGCTCCAGCTCTGCCCGGTAGTTTTTCTGCTTCAGCTGGTAACGGTTGAACAGCAGATAGGCCGTCAGAGCAATCAATGCAAAGAAGATCACGCCGATGGTGAAACGGGTCTGTTGCTTCTCGATGGTCAGCTGCTGTATCCTGATCTCATCTTCTTTCTTCCTGGTTTCATATTTGGTCTCCAGTTCGTTGATCTCCTGGCGGCTTTCCCTGTTGAACAGGGTGTCCTTCAGTTCTGTAAAGCGCATGTAATGATCTAGGGCAGCACGGAAATCCCCCCTGGCCCTGTAATACTCCGATAAGCTCTCATTGACATCCTTCTCCAGTTTGGGTTCATTGAGTCCCCCAGCCACTTCAAGACCCTCCAGCAGATATCCGATGGCCTTCTCATAATTACCGTCATTCATGTAGAACTCACCTGCCTTAATGGAGGCATATGCGTAATTGGTCTGATCCCCAAGCTCCCTGCTGATCCCGATGGCATCGAGGAAATACCTGAGCGCCGTATCCTGCTTGTCGATATGAACATATATTTCACCGATGTTCATCAGTGAATTGAGGATCCCTTTTCTGGCACCTGTTTCCCGGCTGATACGCAGTGACTTCCTGTAATGGGATAGCGCCTGATCCCAGTCCTGCATCTTGTTGTACGTCTCCCCGATATTGTTCAGAGCAATGGCTACAGCGCTGAGATCGCCCTGCTCACGCGAGATTTCAAGGGCCAGTGAGAAATACTCACGCGCCCGGTCATACTTGGCCCAGTCGAAATATACATTTCCCAGATTGTTCAGCGCATAATGGATCCCCTTTCGATCTCCGAGTTGAAGTGCAATTTCATAAGCGTTTTCATAGTGATTGACAGCCTGGCTGTAATCACCCTGTTTTTTGAAGTTAACCCCGATGTTGTTATGGGTGATACCCATCGCCACACTGTCATGAAGCTCAGTGAAAATATCCAGTGCCTGCCCATGGTATGAAAGGGCGCTTTCATAATCGCCGGCTGAGCTATGACCGACACCGATCATATTGAGTGCCCGTGCCACACCACGCCGGTTACCGGACCGCTCCGAGTAATCCAGGGCCTGGCGGCCATACTCCAGACTCTCGTCAACAGAAATCCTCAGAAAGTTGTATGACAAGCCGATGAGCACCCGTATCCGTTCCTCTCCTTCCACCTGACCCAGACGCTGCTTCAGGCTGTCAATCACCGGGTTCTGCGGGAGGCATGGCAGTGAGGCGGAACCCAAAAAAAAGAAAAAAACGATCCTCACCGGAAGGACTGCTTTATATCTCCTTTTACGATCCCTATTTATCTTCAGGGTGACCATTCCATCATCAGGTTTCACCTTTCACAGCCTCCTTCCCTCCTTTTCCTCACCGGCTCTTGCAATAGACTCTTCAGTTTAGTAATTTTGGATGTTGATTGGTTTTAGCAGTATTAGCAAAGATACGTTTTTTCCTTTCCGGTTTGACCGGTGGATCATTATGCATCTGCGCAAAAAGCCCTACACGACCGAACCATGAAAAAGAAGCACAACCCATCCTGCCTTCAGCTGCACCGCTTGTTTGCACTGCTCATTTTTTTATCGCTCCATTTAATGATCTCAGGCAGTCTGAAAGCACAGGGGCCCATGTCGTTCATCGGGGACCGGGAGAATATCGGCCTGTATGGAGGGCCGGCCGATGATCTGGCTTTCGTTTACCCAAACCAGCGGCTTTTCGGGGCTGTAAACTCTGCGGGGGTCCTTTTTTACAGTGATGACCTATGTACTAGCTGGACGCCGGCCTTCCCGATCGATTCGATGGAATTCCAGCTGGGTATGAGGGGATGGGGGGGCAGTGCCAGAAGGGTGGTGACCAACATCAGGGGGTGGGTGGCCGTACAAACTGAATTTCCTGAAGGAGACTTATCGGCTTCTGTAGTCAGTTATAACATGGGAAGCAGCAACAGCTTCCATACCGCCATGGATCCCTGGCTGCTGAAGCAGCTGACCGGTCACTACCACCAGGTCACTGCCACAGGCCTCAGCGAGCATTTCCTTTATACTGCCCTCGGGCCCTTCCTGACCCGCACCAACGACACCTTACCGTTCGGCCCCCAGCAGGTCGTTGCCCGGGTGGACACCCTGCCGTGGATCTTCCCAGAACCGGTCATCCGGAGCATTGCAGTGGCCAACCATCCCTCGGGTTTTCCGGTATTCCTTTGTGTAGAACCAATGAGCGGCGGCACTGACGGTTTGCTGCTGAAATATGACGGCACGGTTTTCACCGATATCACATCCCTCCCTGTTGGTTCCACACCGGTAAAGATTTTTACCCATCCCGGCCAGATCACAGGTGATACCCTTTTTCTGAGCATCAACCAGTTCCCGGGGAATATGATCCAGGTTTACCGCTCGCTGAACGGCGGCATGCTTTGGGTGGACATCACACCCGTAGGAGGCACCGATTACCACCTGGCTGACGCCGATTTCAGTCCGGACTGGCAGACCATGATGCC
>JAFGHD010000067.1 GCA_016939365.1 Bacteroidales bacterium
AAAAACCTTATTGATAATCAATTTCTTACATCTTTTGTTACTGGAAATTGAGTGGGTTCTGAGGAGAAATGTTGCAAGTTGGGTTAAACATTATGAGCCTTATGGTTGTTTATTGGGAAAACGTTCCATCAATGATGAAAGCGCTCTTCCAAAAAATCCCGGGAGCTATCCTAATGGTAATCATACTGGTCTCATGCGCTCAGAAGGGAGAACCCGGAGTGAGGAAGGTGCATTTTGAAGAGATTGAACCACTGTTCAGCACTAAAGGCGATACGGTGTATGTGATCAACTTCTGGGCAACATGGTGCAAACCCTGTGTCGCGGAGCTTCCCCATTTTACCGAACTGGAAAATTTATTCAGGAGCAGACCCGTCAGGGTTGTTCTGGTAAGCCTGGATTTTCCGGACAGGCATGAAAGCGATCTGTTGCCGTTTATCAGGGATCATAAGTTCCGCACAGAGGTCATACATCTGATCGATACCGATGCCAACCGTTGGATAGACAAGGTGAACCCTTCCTGGTCAGGTGCCATCCCTGCGACATTGGTGCAACGGAATGGCGAATCTGAATTCCATGAAGGATCACTGTCGTATGAAAAGCTCCAATCTATTGTCGAACAAAAATTGGCTGAGTCATGAAAACACTTTTTTTAGCTTGCTCACTCGCCTTATCAGGTCTTTTGGCAGCACAGGAAGGGTATCAGGTGGGTGATGTGGCACAGGATTTCCGTCTGAAAAATGTGGATGGTACCATGGTTTCAATGTCAGATTATCCTGATTCCAAAGGCTTTATTGTCATATTCACCTGCAATCACTGTCCCTATGCCGTGGCGTATGAAGACCGGATCATTGCTATCGACCGAAAATACAGAAACCAGGGTTTCCCGGTCATTGCCATCAACCCCAATGATCCCCGGATCGTTCCCCAGGATTCATTTGAGAACATGATCAAAAGGGCGGAAGAAAAGAAGTTCCCCTTTCCCTACCTGATTGATGAGGGGCAGAAGGTGTTTCCGGTTTACGGGGCTACGAGAACACCCCATGTTTTCGTGCTCCAAAGGCAGAAGGAGGGTCTTGTGGTAACCTACATCGGCACGATTGACGACAATTATGCCGATGCCGGTGCGGTGAAGACCTGTTACCTTGAGAACGCCCTGGATGCCTTGCTGGACGGCGGTATACCCGATCCCAGCCTGACCAAAGCTATCGGCTGCTCGATCAAGGTAAAAAAAGACTGAATAAAGTCCGATTCTGGCAGTAAATCCTCAAATGTCAACCTCTACTCACCCGGTACCGGTTTAGGGTCCAGTACGTTGAATTTCGAATTTTGCGAAATATATTCCGGGACGATAGATTTCATTGCCCGTACCGTTCGGTCATCGTCTCCGCCGGATGCCTCCTGTATGAGCAGGCTGATTCGATTTGATATTTCCTGGATGTCATACTCGCGAACCTTGCCGATCATGATCCGTGGGTGATGCGTGGGCAGACTGTTTTCTTCCGAAGTCAGCAGTTCTTCATAAAGCTTCTCCCCGGGTCTCAGCCCGGTGTATCTGATTTCGATATCCCTGCCGATCTCCAGACCTGCAAGACGGATCATCTTCTTTGCCAGGTCGGTGATCCTGACCGGCTGACCCATGTCGAAAAGGAATATTTCACCACCTTGTCCCATCACGCCTGCTTCGAGGACGAGCTGACAGGCTTCCGGTATGGTCATGAAAAACCGTGTCACTTCGCGATGGGTGACTGTTACTGGCCCGCCTTTTTCGATCTGTTTTCTGAACAGATTGACTGCCGATCCGTTGGATCCCAAAACATTTCCGAAGCGGGTGGTGATGAATTGTGTCTGGGAGGTTTTATTGAGGGACTGGGTATATATTTCCGCGATACGTTTGGATGCCCCCATGACACTGGTGGGATTGACCGCTTTGTCGGTTGAGATCATGATGAATTTCCGGATCCCGTGTTTGACAGCCAGGTCAGCCAGAATACGGGTACCCTTCACATTGGTGATAATAGCTTCGGCCGGGTTGCCCTCCATCATGGGTACATGCTTGTAAGCGGCGGCATGGTAAATGATGTCAGGGCGATGGGACCGGATCAACTGATCCATCCGGGATTCGTTGCAGATATCACCGACTGCTATGGTATAGGAAGCATCCGGGTGATGGTCATTCAATTCGATATCCAGCTCGAACAGTTCACTTTCCGCCTGATCGATCATGAGAAGCATTTCCGGGCCATACCGGATGATCTGTCTGACCAGTTCGCTGCCGATCGAACCGGCGGCTCCGGTCACCATGATCCGTGTTCCCTGAAGCTCCTTACTTACTTTATGCTCATCAAGGCGGATGACCTCCCTCTCGAGAAGGTCCTCGATGCGCATGGCACGGATCTGGTTCGCGCTGAGCTGGCCGTTGATCCAGTGACTCACCGGCGGGACGCTGAGCACCCTGATACCCCTTTCAAGGCATACCTCTGCAATCTGCTGCCTGCGTTCCGGTTTAAGCTGCTGGATCGCGATGATGACATGATCGGCCCCTTGATCCCTGATCAGCTCGGGAAGCCTGGCCGGATGATGAATGGTTACCCCTTCCAGCTTTTTCCCATGTTTGCGCGGGTCATCGTCAATAAATGCAGCCACCTTGAAATGGGTGCCGGCATCGCGATCCAGCGCTCTTTTGGTGATCAGGCCTGCCTCTCCCGCACCAAATATGATGACCCTCGTTCGCCTGCCGGAAGGATTGACCATCTCCAGGTATGCGATCTTTACCAGTATCCTGAAGGTGGTCATCGAAAAGATCACCGTGATGAATTCAATAATAATGATGGAAAAGGGTATGATGAAACGCTGGTTGATGAAGTGGTATGTTATCAGGTTCAGAATTGCGAACAGAAGACTTCCGGCCAGGATGACCAGGAATATCCTTACCGCATCCTGTGTGCTGGTATATCGGATGATACCGGCATAGGTCCTTGCCAAAATAAAGCTGGCTCCCCTGACTGCCAGAATGATACCTGCTACCTCCGGCAGGTATTTCAGCTCTCCCTCCGGTATGTGGAAGTTGAACCTCAGCATATAGGCAAGGACTAAGGAAAAGAGTACGATGGTGATATCGATGAGAAAAATCAGCCAGCGGGGCGTGTTCTGCCGGGTCAACAACATCCTGAAATTCTTTTATTTCCGCAAAAGTAGCACTTATTGGCTTAGGATTCGGAATTATCCTGTTTCTAAATTACTACATTTGCCCATCCGATATAAAGATTCTGAATGATGAACAAGCACACTCCTTTCACGGGGTTCCACGAAGAGCTGGGAGCCCGGATGGTACCTTTTGCCGGGTATCTGATGCCCGTTCAGTATGAAGGTGTAGTGGCCGAGCATCTGAACGTCCGTTCCAAACTGGGCGTTTTTGATGTATCCCACATGGGGGAGTTCTGGGTAAAAGGCCCCCGCGCTGAAGCATACCTGCAAAGGATCACTTCGAATGATGTTTCCAAGTTGTTTGACGGCAAGGTACAGTATTCATGTTTCCCCAACGGCAGGGGCGGCATCGTCGACGACCTGCTGGTCTACCGGATCAATGCAGATACATTCCTGCTTGTGGTCAATGCTTCCAATATCGAGAAAGACTGGGCATGGTGCGTGGAACAGGGTCACGCCTTTGGTCTCCTACCGGGAAAGGATCTGATCAATGCTTCCGATGAGACGGCCCAGCTGGCAATTCAGGGGCCGGCGGCACTGGGAGCGATGCAGGAGCTGACAACGGATCCCATTACAGATATGGAATATTATACCTGGAAGTATCTTGAGTTCGCGGGGGTTCCGGATGTGCTTCTCTCCACCACGGGATATACGGGTTCCGGTGGATGTGAAATATATATGAAAAATGTCGATGCGCCCCGTGTTTGGAAAGCCGTTCTGCAAGCAGGAGAAAAGTACGGGATCAAACCTATCGGTCTGGGCGCCCGGGATACGCTCCGCCTCGAGATGGGTTTTTGTCTCTATGGCAATGACATCAACGATACCACTTCTCCCATCGAAGCCGGATTGGGCTGGATCACCAAATTTACAGATACCAAGGATTTTATTGACAGATCATTGCTTCTGAAACAAAAGGAGGAGGGAGTATCACGCCGTCTGCGCGGCTTTGAAATGATCGACAAGGGAATACCGCGACAGCATTACCCTGTCTGCCTTGAGGATGGCACCACAATCGGCGAAGTCACATCAGGAACCATGTCGCCGTCACTGAACATCCCCATCGGGATGGCTTATATAAACAGTGAATACTCAGGCCTGGGACATGATATCTTCATCTCCATCAGGGGTAAACTATTGAAGGGCAGGATCGTTAAGCTGCCCTTTTACAAAGGCTGATTGAAAGAAAGAATTACCATACCGGATCATCATCCGTGTCGTGGTCTTATTGACGGGATCTATCCAGTCTGCTGACCCTCTTCCAAAGGTATGACCTGTGCCATTTGTCACCATCGGAAAAGAATAAAAACCTCCTTCAACAATGAGCCGCTTGTGGAGAAACGACAATTCCGGAATGGGCGATGAGTATTGAT
Source organism: Bacteroidales bacterium (assembly GCA_016939365.1). Taxonomy (GTDB): domain Bacteria; phylum Bacteroidota; class Bacteroidia; order Bacteroidales; family JAFGHD01; genus JAFGHD01. The sequence continues at coordinate 4,575 of JAFGHD010000067.1, forward strand.
GTACGATCCGTTGGGGTGTGTCTGTCACCCGCACTTATGCCTTACAGCCACCTGAAGGACGATCAGATCATCATAGTGGCAGACATACTGAGGATGAGCACCTCCATATGTGTAGCCTTTGATCATGGTGTGGTAGCTGTTCATCCTGCAGCTACAGTCAGGGATGCAAAAATGTTGCAGTCCAGAGGATTTCTTCTGGCCGGGGAACGGGGAGGCAGAAAACTCCCTTTTGCGGATTACGGGAATTCTCCGGAGGAGTTCATGACCCCTGAGTTGGCAGGCCGCAAACTGGCATACACCACTACCAATGGAACGCAGGCACTGATCAGGGCTGCAGAAAGGAGTCCATGGGTGCTGATCGGATCTTTCCTGAACCTTCCTTTGATCTGCAAATGGGCCGGAGAGAAGGGCAAAGATGTGATGGTTCTGTGCGCGGGCTGGAAAAAACAGTTCAGCCTGGAGGATGCCTTTTATGCCGGTGCCTTGGTTGAGTGCCTCATGAACAGCCACCGGTATCAGATCGCTTGCGACGCGGCTATCGCATGTTTCACTCTTTGGATGGCTGGCAAGGCCGATCCCGTTGCTTTTGTCAGAAGGGGCATGCATCCCGGCCGGCTCCGTGCGGCGGGTCAGAAGGATGTGATTAACTTTGCCCTCCTTACCGGAACTTCAGGTGCTTTGCCTTCCTGGAACGGAAATGAAATCATCGATATCTCAAAATCAGGACAATAGAATGAAAACCTTTAAACTAATCACAGGAATGACCTTGATGGCCATATTTACCGGATGCGCACCGCGCGAAGGAAAAGAAAAACAGGAAAATGCCACCGGCCAGCCCGGTGACTTCAAGTTCCTTCTGGAACAATTTGCAGATCTCAAGATCATGCGATACCAGGTTCCGGGCTTTGATGAACTCACTCCCCGGCAGCGGGTATTGATCTACTACCTCAGTGAAGCTGCACTTTGCGGCCGTGATATCGTGTTCGACCAGAATTTCAGGTACAATCTCATCGTCAGGAAAACACTCGAAGAGATTTTTACCCATTATGAGGGTGACAGAAACCATCCCGACTTCGGAAAATTCACCGTTTACCTCAAGAGGGTATGGTTTTCAAACGGTATCCATCATCATTATTCCACTGATAAAATCGACCCCGGTTTTTCAGGTGCCTATTTTGAAGAGCTGGTCAGGAACAGTCCGGGAGCCGTTTTACCCCTCCGGGAAGGTCAAACGGTCAGGGAATTTGTGGCATGGTTGTCTCCCATTCTCTTTGATCCAAATGTAGCTCCCAAAAGGATCAGTCTGGATCCTTCCACGGACATGGTGCAAAGTTCTGCGTGTAATTTTTACGACGGCTTGACGCAGCAGGAAGCTGAATTATTCTACGAGAAGATGAAGGATCCCTCGGATCCGGATCCGGTATCTTACGGGTTGAATTCCAGGTTGGTAAAAAAAGACGGGCAGATCGTGGAAGAGGTTTACCGTGTGGGAGGCCTGTACGGACCTGCCGTGGAGAAGGTGGTATACTGGCTGGAACAGGCTTCCGGCGTTGCAGAAAATGAGCACCAGCATGCGGTCATCAGTAAGCTGATAGACTATTACCGTACCGGGAACCTTGAAACGTTCGATGAATATAATGTGCTCTGGGTGAACGATCTGGATTCTCGGATCGATTTTGTGAACGGTTTCATTGAGGTGTACGGCGATCCGCTGGGAATGAAGGCAACCTGGGAATCGGTGGTTAATTTCAAGGATATGGATGCGACGCGGCGCACCGAGATCATCAGCTCCAATGCACAGTGGTTCGAAGATCATTCGCCGGTGGATGCCCGTTTCAGGAAAAAGAAGGTGAAGGGCGTGAGTGCCAAGGTGATCACCGTAGCACAGTTGGGCGGGGATTGTTATCCTTCAACCCCTATCGGGATCAACCTGCCTAATGCCGACTGGATCCGGAAGGAGCATGGGTCCAAGTCGGTGACTATGGAGAATATCACCTATGCCTATGACCAGGCGGCTCTGGGAAATGGATTCCTGGAGGAGTTCTGTGCTTCGGAGGAGGAGATCGGGCTGGCTAAAGAGTGGGGTTCACTCGGCAGCAACGTGCATACCGATCTTCACGAATGCCTGGGACACGGATCCGGACAGCTGCTACCCGGGACCAGCCCTGAGGCTTTGAAGAATTATTCCTCTGCCCTTGAGGAAGCACGCGCAGACCTGTTCGCACTCTATTACATCATGGATCCGAAAATGGTGGAGCTGGGTGTCCTGCCATCCCTGCATCCGGCCAGGGCGGAATACAATACCTATATCAGGAACGGGCTGATGTCCCAGCTGACCCGTATTGAGCCCGGTAAGAATATCGAGCAGGCGCATATGAGAAACAGGCAACTGGTGGCCTCATGGTGCTGTGAAAAAGGCCGTGACCGGAACATCATCGAAAAATTTAGCCGCGATGGGAAGACATTCGTCAGGATTAATGATTACGAGGGATTACGGGGGCTCTTCGGTGAATTGCTCGCGGAAGTGCAACGCATCAAATCGGAGGGCGATTACAAGGCCGGAATGAAACTCGTGGAGGGCTACGGCGTACAGGTGGATACTGTCTTGCACCAGGAGGTGCTGGAACGCTTCCGGAAACTGAATATTGCTCCTTATGGCGGATTTGTCAATCCGCTGATCACCCCGGTCATGCAAAACGGCCAGGTGACCGATGCGGAAATCAGTTATCCGGACGACTACACCAAGCAGATGCTTTATTATTCTGAAAAGTACTCATTCCTGGATCAGTAGCCCGGCAGGTTTTCTGCCAATCCTGATTATTGCATCGTTTTCACATCGGCAGTTACGGTCATATCAATACCTGTTTTGCCAGGATGCAGGATCCTAACCGGGGTATCGGCATATTGAATTGATGATGAGCCGGAGCTTTATGGTTCATTCTGCTCCTTTACGAACAATTCCTTCTGTCCAATGTTGATTGTACATGTGTCATCATTAACTTTCTAATTTATGATCAGGTATTCACTATCAGTCCTGTTTTTTGTGGTTATCCATGCCCAGGCTCAGGATATCTACACTCCTGAATGGGTAGCCAGGGCTGCCTTTTTTGACAAAACCCCGCCTTTGAGGGACATGCCTGTGGTTCTTCCCGGACAACTGGAAACGGGCTGGAAAGACGGCATTATACTGAATGAATCGCTGGGATACAAACCCGGCGATACCAGTCTGGAAACAGATGCCGCAACACTCCAGGAATACTTCGGCAAGGATGAAGTGAAGGGTCCCATCGTGAATGTGGGCGGCACCGGCAATGTGAATGGCGTTTTCCCCCCGGATACCGATGGGGATGTAGGCCCGGATCATTATTTCCAGATGATCAATCTTTCGTTTGCCATTTACGACAAGCAGGGAACGAAACTTTACGGTCCAGTGGCCAACAGCACGCTTTGGAGCGGGTTTCCGGGCCCATGGTCGGGAACCAACGATGGTGATCCCATCATACTCTATGATGAGCTGGCAGACCGTTGGGTCGCCAGCCAGTTTGCCATTTATACATCCAACAGCAAATATTACGAACTGGTGGCTGTTTCTGAGACCGGCGATCCACTCGGTGCCTGGTACCGTTATGCATTTGAGTTCAACCTCTTTCCCGACTATCCCAAGCTGGCTGTCTGGCCGGATGGGTACTATGCCACGTTTCACATGTTCTCCGGAAGCTATGCCGGTATGGGAGTGGCTGTCTTTGAAAGGGATAAGATGCTGACCGGCGATCCCGATGCACAGATGATCTATTTCGGACAGTACTCCAGCAAGTTCGGATTTCTGCCTTCTGATGTGGACGGTGATCCGCCGCCATCAGGAACCCCGAACTTCATCACCGGCATCAACATGTTCGGCAATCATAACATGGAGGTGTGGGAATTGCAGGCCGACTGGGTCAATCCGGGCAGTTCCACCTTCACCCTGGCGCAAACGCTGACACCTGCCGGTTTCAATCCGAATGTGAACGGTATCACCCAGCCGGGTACGGGAACCCAGCTGGATGCATTATCACAGGTGCTGATGTTCCGGTTGCCTTACCGGAATTTTGGAACCCATGAAGCCATGGTGGCCAACCATACCATCTGGACAGGGGGGCGTGCCGCGATACGGTGGTACGAGCTGAGGGATGAAGGAGCCGGATGGTATATTTACCAACAGGGAACCTATGCCCCAGATAACGAGAACCGTTGGATGGGCTCCATTGCCATGTCGGGTAACGGAAGCATCGCACTGGGATTCTCTGTTTCAGGCAGCACCACCTATCCTTCCCTACGTTACACGGGACGGACGCCTGACGCTCCTGCCGGTGAGATGAACATCGACGAGGTGGAGATCATTGCCGGGGCCAGCTCTCAAACCGGCATCGAACGCTGGGGGGATTATTCCTGCATGTCAGTCGACCCGGTAAATGACACCACTTTCTGGTTCACATCGGAATACATGAAAAGCAGTGGATGGGGCACCCGGATATGCGCATTTGACTTCGGTGAAATACTGGCACCCACAGCGTGGGCCGGTGCAGATACGACGATTTGTGAAGATGAGCTGTTCAGCACAGCGGGAGAGGCCTTATACTATGCTTCAGTTCTCTGGGAGACATCCGGTGACGGCATTTTTCAGAACGCCAGCACCATGAATGCCAAATACCTTCGGGGTCAGCAGGACATCCTCAGCGGATCGGTCACCCTGACACTTACCGCATACGGATACAACAGCGGGCAAATGGCCAGCGACGATATGGTGCTGAGTATCCGGAGAGCGCCATCAGTCTTTGCCGGCAATGACACCACGATCCATTACAACCAGTCACTTCAGCTCAACGGAGAGGCCATGTTCTATTCATCCCTGATCTGGACATCGGCAGGGGACGGTTTCTTTTCTGATCCCACAACGCTCAATCCGGTATATACTCCGGGACCCGGTGACATTGCAGCCGGTGAAGTGATGCTTACCCTGAAGGCGTTTCCAGAAGCGCCATGTGAAGATGCGGATAGCGATGTCATGAAACTGCTGCTGGATCCCACCACAGGCGCAGGGGAACAGTTTACATCTGAAAGGGGATTGTCCGTCATTCCCAACCCGACCGATGGCCGGATCGACGTGGTACTGGCAGATTCCTATGACCCGGAAGGGCTTGTTGTGGTACGCGATATGCTGGGTGCTGAAGTGGCACGACTGGAAATGGCCCATACAGGTGGCAGGCTTTCCGCTCATATTAACCTTGCCGGCAATCCCGGAGGTGTTTATTTGCTTGAGATACTCAACGGCGATCAACGACTGATCAGAAAGGTGATTCTGAAATAACCGGAGAAGTTCGGAAAAAATTGATCAAAACGGGCATTTTTCGCGGTAAAAAAGGCGTCCGTTATTACGCTCAGGCCTGATCAGCCATTGGCGATCAGAAGGATGGCAAGAAGGGCAAGAAGTATCCCGACCCAGTTGACCGGCCTGAGTTTTTCCCTGAAAACGAAAAATCCGGTGAGTGCGGATAGTCCTACCACGCTGACGTGAATGACCGGTACCACGGTAGAGACATCGAATAAATCGAGGGCTTTCAGGAAGCAAAGCGTGGAGTACCAGTTGATCAGGCCCAGGAAGGTGCCGCCTGCCCATTCGGCAACGGAGGGCCATTTCCGGTTCCTGATCATGTCGGCTGCGAAAACAGCTCCCCCTGTGACCAGTGAAAAAAGGAAAGAAGTCGAAAGGAACAATACAAATTCCCCCTGTATATAATAATATTGCGCGAATTTCATCAGTGAATCGTTGAATCCCATCATGATGAAGAGCAGGAGGGGAAAGATGAGCCGGTCACGTGCGGTAACCAACGGATCCTTTCCGCGGTGAAAGGTGAGGTAAAAAGCGAGCAGGGCTGAGACGATACCCAGTATCTTGAATGCTCCCGCCGTGTCATGGAAGATCAGAAGGCCGATCATGACGGGGATGACCACTGACATCCGGCTGGCGATGGCAGTCATCACCACACCCGATTTCCGGGCCGTGAGGCCGAACATGAAAAATCCTCCCACAAGCCCTATGCCGAACAGGATGGAAACCGGAAACCATGGTCGGGCAGGCAGATCGGCAAACGAGAAAGTTCCTGTCTCATTGATATAGCCGAATCCGCTGGCGACAATATAATTCACTGTGATGGCAGGGACAATACGGATACTGAAACGCTCAAAGAGCCGGAATGTCACGATGATGGCCGTAGATGCCAAAACGGCGAGCAGGATATAGACCATGGTCAGCGACGGTTTTTCTGTTTGATGTCTTCTATGGCCAGCAACACCGCTTCATGGGTAGCCGGGATGTTCAGCTCCGGTTCAAACCGGTGGTTCCCTGTTGCGGAAACGGCATCCTTTACTGCCAGCCAGACCGACAAGGCGAGCATGAAAGGTGGCTCTCCGACCGCCTTGCTCTGACGGATGGTGTTCGGATTCGGGGCATCCTTCAGCAGTTCCACCCTGAATTCCCCGGGCATGTCACCTATTGTGGGAATTTTATAGGTGTCAGGGGAACAATTCAGCAGTCTGCCCTGCCGGTCATATTTCAGTTCTTCCATGATGACCCATCCGAGCCCCTGGATAAAACCGCCTCTTATTTGTCCCAGATCAAGGCTTACATTGATGGATTTGCCCGCATCATGAAGGATATCGGTGCGCAACAGACGTACCGCTCCTGTCAGTATATCCACTTCCACTTCAGAGACTGCCATTCCCAGGGCGAAATAGTGAAATGGTTTGCCTTTGCCTTTTATCTTGTCGAAATGGATGTCCGGAGTCCTGTAGAATCCCGTGGCGCTCAGGCTGATCTGCTCCCGGCAGGCGAGGGGGATCAACTGATGGAATGGGATCGAGCGCCGGGTATCCTTACTGTCGGATACCTGACCGTTTCTAAAAACGATATGTTTTGCCTCCGAGGGTTTCTGGTGTGAAGCGCTGAATAGGGTTGCTGCATAAACGGAGAGCCGTTGCTTCAGCTTGTCTATGGCATTTTTCACCGCCATACCGTTCAGATCGGTTCCCGAGGATGCTGCCGTGGCGGATGTATTGGGGACAAATGCAGTACTGGTGGGGCCGATTCGGATGTGTTCCGGGTCAATACCCAACTCGACCGAAGCGATGCGGATGATCTTGGTATGCAATCCTTGACCCATTTCCGTACCTCCGTGGCTGATGAAGACCGTTCCATCCCGGTAAATGTTCACCAGTGCGCCGGCCTGGTTGAGGAAAGATGTGGTAAATGATATCCCGAACTTTACAGGTGTAAGGGCCATTCCTCTTTTGCAGAATTCATGATCCCGGTTGAAACGGTTGATGTCCCTGCGTCGCATCCGGTAGCTCGCTGTCCTGGTAAGGCGGTTAAAGATGGTCTCCAGCCTGTTCAGCTCAAAGGCCTGATCGTAATGGGTCAGGTGGCGGGGAGGTTTATTGTAGAAATTGATTTTCCGGATTTCAATGGGGTCTTTTCCGAGGTAACGGGCGATCCTGTCGATGATGTTTTCGATGACAGCCATTCCCTGTGGTGCGCCGAAGCCCCTGAATGCGGTGTTCGGGGGTTTGTTTGTCATCCATGCGGTTCCCCTGACCCTGACATGGGGTATATAATAGGCGTTATCGACGTGAAACATGGCCCTTTCAAGGATTGCCATGGATAGGTCTGTTGCGGCCCCTGCATCGCTGTTAAGTTCGACATCAAGGGCCTGCAACTCGCCTGAAACGTTAAATCCTACACTGTACCTTGTGAGGAATCGTTGTCTTTTACCGGTTATGGTCTGGTCTTCTTCACGGGTCAGCTGTAGAATGACCGGCTGCCTGACTGCCCAGGCCAATAGTGCCGCCCATGCTGCCGTGTGGTTGGCCTGGGTTTCCTTACCTCCGAAGGCGCCCCCCATCCTCCTTACTTCCACCACTAACTCGTTGCGGGACAATCCCAGCACTTCGGCAACAATGCCCTGTGTCTCTGATGGATGTTGTGTGGAGCTGTAAATTTTCATCCCGGTGCCTTCACCCGGCACGGCCAGGGCAGATTGCGTCTCGAGGTACCAATGCTCCTGGCCGCCAGTGGATAAACTTCCTTCAAGCATGTGATCCGACTGCTTCAGCACTCTGTCGGGATCGCCCTTCAGGATCATCCGCGGCATCTGGATCGGGAAGTCCTTTTCGATCGAGATTTCGACATCGGGAATGAAATCCAGGGGTTCATAGTCAATCCGGATCGATGCGGCTGCTTTTCTGGCCGTATCCTTATCCCTGGCCGCCACAAGGCATACGGCCTGCCCGATAAACATGACCTCCTCCTGTGCCAGGCAGGGTTCGTCATGGATCACAGGCCCCAATTGATTGGTGCCGGGTATGTCCTTCCATGTCAGGACAGCGGATACACCTTGCATCCCTTGAGCAGCAGAGATGTCCACTTTTCGGATCCTTGCGTGGGGCCAGGGACTGTACACTATATGACCGTACTGGACCGGCATATGGACAGCCATATCGCCTACAAAAACCGCTTCACCCGTCACATGCAGGATGGCGCTCTCATGTTTCAACATGACCGGTAACCGTTTCGTGGTGAAACTTCATCAGCAGGTTGGCGGCGGCCAGTTTCCGGAATTCAGCACCTGACCGGGCGTCACTGATGGGATGGAATTCGTGCCGGATGATTGTCATGGCATGAAGTATATGTTCCCTTGTCCAGGGTTTCCCTTTCAGGAATTTTTCTGTATCGAAGGCCCGGCGGGGCATTTCGGCCATCCCTCCGAAAGTCAGGATGACCCAGGTGACCGTACCCTTATCGAGCCTTAAGCGGAATGCTCCACTGACGGTGGCGATGTCCACGTCCTTTCTTTTGGAGACTTTGTAGAAACGGAAATGATCGTCAGGTTTCGGAAGCGGAAGGGTCACGGAACGGATCAGTTCGTCCTGGCCGAGAGCCGTATTACGATATCCGGTGATGAATTCCTCCGCATCCAGGGTGCGTTCACCTCCGGCGCCTGACAGAGTTAAGGCTGCCTCGCAGGTGATCAGAAAGGGAAGCATATCCCCGATGGGAGAAGCAGTACCCAAATTGCCCCCCAATGTAGCCACCTGCCGGATCTGTCGGGAGGCAAACAGACCCAGCATTGAGTGCAATGCAGGAAAAATCTTTTCAGTTTCCCTTCTGACCTCCTCAAGCAGCAGCCCCGATCCGATCCTGAGGTACCCTTCTGCGTGTTCGAAGTGCTTCAATTCGCATATGGCTCCCATATCCAGAATTTCCGGGATCATTTCATGTTTTTTGGATTGTCTCAGTGCAATATCCGTTGAACCGTTCACCACAACAGCAGCAGGAAACTCCCTTCTCCACTCGAGTGCCTGTTTCAGGCCTGCCGGTCTCAGGTAGCGCTGTCCATTATTTTCGATCATCAGATCTTCAGGCGTTTCGTTGAATTCCTTCAGGAAGGTGATGATCTTTCCCTGGAACCTGTCGAAACGGTCGGTCTGTTTATTGCTGAAGGCTGCTTCTGCGGCCTCCTGGATGGGTTGATATCCGGTGCAACGGCAAAGGTTGCCTGCAAGCGCTTCCTGTATCTCATAACGGGTGGGAATGCCCGGTTGCCTGTAAAGAGCGAAAAGGGACATTAGGATACCCGGGGTGCAAAAACCGCATTGACTGCCGTAGTGATCCACCAGTGACTGTTGAAGCGGATGCAGGTTCACCCGGTGGTTGTCCGTGTCAGCAATATCTTCCACCGTGATGAGCTGCTTGCCGTGCAGAGCTGGAAGGAACAACAGGCAGGAATTGACCGCCCTGTAATCGATACTCCCGTTGCTGTATTGTCCCAGAACCACGGTACAGGCGCCGCAGTCTCCTTCTGCACACCCTTCCTTTGTCCCTGTCCGCCCCTTTACCAACCTCAGGTAATTCAGAACGGTGGTTGACGGCAGAATGCCTTCACGGGCAAAGTCAAGAGTCACCGGCTGGTCACCCAGAACAAAACGGATCACGTGGGATTTCTTTTTCATCTTCCCTTTTTCGTGTTTCTGACGTCTATCAGCTGGGCGAGTATGCTGACTGCAATTTCGTCGGGAGTGTGGGCGGCAAAGGGTATCCCGATGGGCATATGTATTTCGTTGATTTGTGTTTCGGGTATGTCTGACTCGTCGTTCAGCTTTTGTCTGGCACGTGCCGCTTTTTCGCTGCTGGCGATCATGCCGAGGTAGGCGTAGGGCTTTCTGATGCATATCATGAGCAGTTCTTCATCGGAAGAGTGATCGGGAGTCATGATGACTATGAAGCTGTTTTCACCGAATGCATTCTTCTGTGCCGCGACAGTGTATCCCTCCGGGATCAGGGTCACATGTTCCAGCTCCGGCAGCTCTTTTTTTTCCGCCCTCGGATCAATCAAAAAGATATGGAATCCCATTCCCCTTGCAAGCCTTGCCAGGGCTTTGCCCACGTGACCTGCACCAAAAATGAAAAGTTTTGCAGGAGGCTCAATGGGGTCAATGAACACATGCACCTCTCCGCCACAAGCCATTCTGAAGTCTGTATCCAGGTCGAATTTCACCAGCCGGGCGGAGCCTCTCTGAAGGGCCTCCACTGCCTCCCGGATCACACGTTGCTCAAGCGCACCCCCGCCTACTGTTCCTGATGATCCTCCCTCAGGGGTAACCAGCATTTTAAACCCCGGTTTCGCAGGTGTCGATCCCGATGCATGCACGACTGTACATAGTGCAACATGTTTCCCCAGTTTTACGGCTTCTGCCGTTTGGAGAAAAATACCGTTCATTTCAGGCAAATTTGCTGTAAAAATCGAGAAATTTTCCGGCTATGGCTTCCCAGCTGTATTCTTCCCGGGCCAGACGTGCAGCATTCTGGCCGGCCTGCTGTCTTGACAACGGCTCCTTGATCAGGTGCGACATCACTCCGGCGAACTCATCCGGATCGGATGCATTCACCAGGAAACCGTCTTTTCTGTGAGTAATGACATTGGAGATGCCACCGAATTTCGAAGCGACCACTGCTTGCCCGCATGCCATGGCCTCCTGCGCAGTCATGCCGAGCGGTTCGAAAAGGGAGGGGAGAACGAAAAAAATGCCCTGTCGGTAATAGGTTACGAGTTTTTCGTCGGGAACATATCCGATCACATGAACACTGTTTTTAAGATGCCTGGATTCAATGATCCTGTGAATATTATGGAACACCTTTTCTTCAATGGCCTTCGGCCTGGGAGAGCCTCCGCCGATGACAAGGTGTACCCCGGCATGTTCTTTCCGGAACAATGCGAAAGCTTCGAGCAGCAGATCATGCCCCTTGTTCTCATCAATACGGCTCAGGTTGAATATATAGGGGGAGGGCAGATCACAGGTCTCCTGCTCACCTTCCTTCAGTGGTCTGAACCTGTGTATGTCCACACCGGGAGGGATGATCCCAATATTGGGTGCATCAAAGGGGTAGAGTTTTTTCATTTTTCCCAGTTGCACTTTCGATGTGAGTGTCTGGCCGTTCACCGATCTGAAAATCCGCATCTCCTCGTTGATACGGTGCGAAAAGTTATATTTTTCCTCCATCTCAGCAGCATTGCCGCCCATCTGGTCACGTTTCCAGGCACCCAGTGAGTGTGCTGTAAAGAAGACCGGCTTGCTGAGTGCTGAGGCCACTTCCAGGGATACGATCCCTGCATCGACATAGTGCCCGTGAAACAGGTCGTAATTGAGCCCGTTTTTGCCGATGAATTCCATCATGTTGAATGCCAGTTCGGGAAGAACGGGATAGATGGATTCCTTGGATATGAATTCCCAGCCTCCTGCCGGTATCCGGATGACCCTGACACCGGGGTGACCAGGTACCGGATCCACCTGCCTCTTCTCAGGTTCAAACCAACGCGTGTAGATATCCACTTTTACACCCTGAAGAGAGAGTGCCTTTGCAAGCTCCAGTACATAAACAACCTGTCCTCCGGTGTCGGTCCTGCCCAGTTGGGGTACCGGGTCGAAATACCCGTGTGTGCTGAGCATGGCAATATATTGAAAAGTTTTTGCAGAATCAGTCATGTGGGTTGAAATTGATCCATTTTTCAAATCCAGCCGGTTTTCAGGTCAACTTTCCCGTTTGCCGGGTAACTTGTATCACCTCCCAGTTCATAGTAATGATATAATCGGCCAGGCTCTTATGCTTGCTGATGATTTCATGTTCAATGGACAATACCCTTTCAAGAAATTCATCCTGCTGCTCCCGGTTCCTTTGCCTCCTTGCTTCCAGGGTGTCATGAAGGTCACGGTCAATAAACACCCGGATATCTGTGCTTCTCAGAACAGAGGTATATGTTCCTTCAGCAATGAATACCGTTATTCCGGCAAGGTCAATTGTTTCTGATCCTATGGAGTCATCTCTGAAGCTGACCAGGGGTTTATTCAGGCTGCTGTGCCCCGCCTTCGCTTCAGACAGGTGGCGGTCAAGCAGGTCCAGCCTGACTTCCTGCATACCTACCCGGTGAATATCCTCTCTTCGATTCCGTTCGTTGGTATGCGGGGGAAGGATAAAATAATCGTCCTGCTGGAAAATAAATGCCCTGTATCCTTGCAGGTCGAACTCTCCGGCCAGTGCAGCCGCTATTTCGGATTTTCCTGCACCTGATTCACCTGCGATGGTCATGACTGTTCTTTCGCTTACCGGAAGGATGTGCTCCAGCAGCGATTTGGCTGCATTCCTGTGGTGGTCGCCGATGATGAGGATATCGTCCTTCATTGTTCGTTTGCCATTGCTTTTGAAATCCGTTTAATGGGTATTTTTGTCCTGCCACCGGGATGTTTGCAATTCGTTTTCCTGCCGGGTTCGGTCAGGGAGGAAAAAAACATTCCCGGATCATGACCGGCAGGGCTGAATCACCCGTAATTCCGGATGAAACATCCGGGTACGAAATCAAAAATACATTTTTTCAGTTCATCATGGATGTCCCTTCCAATAAAACCGACGAACTCCGGAAGCATTACGTGAAACGGCTGGAACCCTTATACGGGGCTCGTGAGTCGGAATCACTTGTAGCTGTTTTATTCAGGGATTTGCTGGGGATATCCAGAGTCGATCTGGTGATGTTTCCGGGCCGGACCCTGAAGGAATCGGATCTGCTGCGGCTCCATTTCGGTGTCAAATCCTTGCTGAAAAGCGTGCCGGTTCAGTATGTGACGGGGAAGGCCCATTTCTCAGACTTTGAACTCATGGTCGGTCCCGGTGTGCTGATACCCAGGCCAGAAACAGAAGAAATGGTTGAACTCATCATCAGGGAATTTGGCGACAGGAGGGGCCTGACTGTAGCCGATATAGGCACCGGTTCAGGCTGTATTGCACTTGCACTGAAAAAGAGGCTGAATAATTCAGAGGTCTTTGCGACGGATGTCTCATCGGAGGCATTGGCATATGCCAGGCGTAATGCCTGGACTTACGATTTGGACATACGTTTCAGCCTTTTGGACATACTCGACTTTACGAATCACAGCCTGTATCCTGCGGCGGATATCATTGTCAGCAATCCACCCTATATTCCCGAGGAAGAAAGAGAAACCCTCCCCCCGAACATTCTTTTTTATGAACCGGCCAGGGCTCTGTTCGTGCCGGGCCGGGATCCGGTCGTGTTTTACAGTGCTCTTGCCCATCTTGCATCATTGAAGCTGAAACGGGGCGGTACCCTGTTCTGTGAATTGCATGAAAGATATGGTGAAACAGCGGCCGGGTTGATGAAATCCCACGGCTTTACTGATGTGAGGATTATCAGGGATATGCAGGGTAAAAACCGGATCCTTGCAGCTTCGGGTATGTGAATTAAAGAAACCTTAATATATTCTTTACAAAGAGTTAAGAATAGGGGGATAGTTTTGCCGGCATCCTTTCTGCCGGTAATGGAAAATAATGAAGATACCATTCTTCTGGTTGATGACGATCCGGATATCCTGGAATTTCTTGGGTATAACCTGAGAAAAAACGGATTCAGGGTTTATACTTCCACTAACGGGACGGAAGCCATTGAAAGAGCGCGCGAGGTATTGCCCCAGTTGATCATCCTTGATGTGATGATGCCGGGAATGGACGGCATCGAGACATGTGCAGAAATCCGGAAGATGGGTGAACTGAGGAATACACTGATCGCCTTCCTGAGCGCACGTGGGGAGGATTATTCTCAGATTGCCGGATTTGAGGCCGGTGCTGATGATTATATCCGGAAACCGGTAAAACCCAATGTGCTGGTCCACCGGGTGAAGGCTCTGCTCAGGAGATTCGCCTCCCAGGAGGATGACAGGCTGATACGGCTCAATAATCTCGTGATTGACCGTGATAAGTACATCATTATCCACAATAAAAAGGAAATTTCACTCCCCAAAAAGGAATTTGAGTTGCTGTCCTTTCTGGCCACCCATCCCCGTAAAGTGTTTTCCCGGGAAGAGATATTTCTGGAGGTCTGGGGGGATGATGTGGTCGTGGGAGATCGTACCATCGATGTTCATATCAGGCGGATCCGTGAAAAGATCGGCATGAACGTAATCAAGACCATCAAAGGAGTGGGCTATTCATTTTTATTATGAATTCATAAGGCGGTACAGGAATTCATAGGCGGTTGTCCCGATGCCCGGTGCGAAGCTTTCCCGTGGTCCTGCGATATTGAGCCTGATAATTGAATTTTCCTCAAGCCATTCCCTGATCATCCGGTATGACTCATTACCCCCAGCCAGTTTCACTGCAAGAAAAGGCCGGGACCATTTTTTGCATAATCTCATGGTAAGGGCCGTTCCCGGATCAAAACGGTCTGCATACAGGATCAGGGTGCCATCACTTTGCAGTATGTTACGGAGAGTCCTTGAGGGATAGGAAGGGGAGTTGGTTTCGCGGAGGGGGTATTTGGGATCAATCGCTCCGTCTTCAGCCATTCTTCCTTTCGGACACCATCCCGAGCAGGAAAGGCCTAAAGCCAGTGCCACATCCAGTGCAGCCCGGTCAATACCCGTCTGACCGCCAGAAATAACAGTCATGTTGCTGAAATACAGCATGATATGTTGGTTAACTTTTTTTTAATGTTAACTTAAACAAGACTTAAAAGGGTTGCACATGATAAACTCTTTCTTTACATCCAGATTTTCAGCGACTTTATTTATCCAAAAGGATTATGCTTAAGAGGATTACGTGTTTATTGCTCCTTATTTCCGGTGTTGTTCTGCTTTATTCGACCTCCACTGCCCAGAAAGGTGAAATCGCCGGATTTGTCCAGGATAGAAAAACAAGGGAGACGCTTATCGGTGCAAATGTAATCATCAAGGGGACAACTTTGGGTGTATCCACGGACATTGACGGCAAGTTCAGACTGGCTGGGGTGGATCCTGGGATATTTAGCATTGAAGTGTCTTACATCTCATATAGGAAGCTGGTTATCGAAGGTGTTGAGGTCAATCCCGATCAGACAACGGATCTGGAAATTTTCCTGGAGGAAGATGCCCGGATGCTGGAAGGCATTGTAGTCAGGGAAAGGAGAAAAACCGATACGGAGATATCGATCATCAGCGCGGTCAAAGCTTCCAATGTGGCTGTTACGGGAATGTCGCGGCAACAGATTTCACGGTCGCTGGATAAAAATGCAGCAGAGGCCATGCGCCGTGTCCCCGGCGTGACGATCATGGATGGTCGCTTCATCGTCGTCCGAGGCCTGTTAGACAGGTATAACACAGTTTGGCTCAACGGATCGGCGACACCCAGCTTTGAGTCCGATAAAAGATCCTTTTCATTTGACATACTCCCGACTTCTTCCCTTGACCGCATGATGATCTACAAAACTCCTGCTCCCGAGCTTCCGGCCGATTTTGCAGGGGCTTCCATACAGCTTTTCACACGAAACATACCTGAAAAGAACAGCCTGTCCATCGGATACAAAATGGGATTCAGGGAAGGTACCACTTTCAGGGACTTCTACACTTATGAAGGTGGTAAAACTGACTGGCTCGGTTTTGATGACGGCACACGGGCTTTGCCCGATAATTTCCCATCCACACAGGAGATTGAAGAACTGCACAACTGGGATGACCTTGGGCTTCCACCAGAGGAGATGCAAAAAATCCTCGCTGCCAAGAGGGCAAGTCTGGAAGAACTGGGTCGCTCATTCAATAAGATATGGGACAGGCAAAACATCACAGCCCCTATTGATAACTCCCTGGAGGTGGAATTCAACCACCGGCTCACAATCGGTAAGATGATTGCTTCAAATATTACCGCATTGACCTATCGAAATGAGTTTAATCACAATGTGATCCGGAATTCGAAATACCTGTACAATGAGGATCTGGGCATCATAGATACCAACTTCAATTTTTCGGATCACTATTACCGTAACGAGATCATGGTGGGTTTACTGCACAACTGGTGCTTGATGCTGAAGGACGGCACCATGATCGAATTCCGGAACCTGTTGAACCAGATTTCCTTTGATAACTATGCGATCAGGACAGGACGGGATTATTACAGGGAAGCTGAAATCGAATCCCACGAACTGGGATACATGAGCCGGAGTACATATTCCGGTCAACTCGGAGCCAAACATGAACTATATACGCATTCCTCGATCGACTGGTCTGCCGGCTTTGCTTACGCCGACAGAAAAGATCCGGATATCCGCCGCCTTTACGGTACCTTGAATGATGATACAGCCAGTGCCTACTACGGACAATATTCCATTGAGTTCCTGGCCGATGCCACCCCTGAGCTGAACGGAAGGCTCTTCTTGAGTCTGGATGAAAGGATCTGGAACGGAGCGGTAAACTACAGATATAAGGTGCATCTGGGCAATTTTCATCCTGAGATCAGGGCTGGTGTCTATTACGAAGGCAAGAACAGGCATTTCATTGCCAGAAACCTGGGATTTGTCAGGGCTTTCTCAAACCAGTTCAATACTGATATTGAATACATCAGGCCTTTCGGGCAGATGTATGCTGATTCGAACATCACATATCCCACGGGTATCCTTCTTGACGAAAAGACACATGCAGAAGACTCCTATAAGGCCGAAAACACGCTCATTGCAGCCTACCTGGCATTCAATATCCCGATTACCATCCGGCTCAATCTTTATGCAGGGGTCAGGATGGAGCAGAACAGGCAGAAACTGTATGATTTTTATAAAAACTCTGCGGACGATTCACTGGCGATCGTGATTGATACGATGAATTTCTTTCCGTCAGCCAATCTGTCCTGGGACTTGACAGAACGAAGCAAGGTACGCCTGGCTTACGGAATGACAGTGAACAGGCCTGAATTCAGGGAAATAGCACCCTATTCATATTATGATTTTGTGAATGCTTCACAGATGTACGGGAATGGTAGTCTCCGGAATGCCTATATACACAGTTTTGACCTGCGTTATGAATACTATCCGTCTTCATCCGAGATGATCACTGCCGGGGCCTTTTATAAGCTTTTCATCGATCCGATCGAAAACACCCTCATTCCGGTAACCACTGACAAGTGGACTTTCCAGCCGTGGAATGCAAAGGAATCCACCAGTCTGGGGTTTGAAATGGACATTAAGAAGTCCTTCTGCGGGCTCGCTGAGACCAATGGGTTCTTGCATTCCTTCAGGGATATCAGCCTGGTTTTCAACGCCGCCTGGATCTGGAGTGAAGTGAGGGAAAAAAAGGCATTTGTCAGGGATGAGAAGAGACCGATGCAGGGACAGTCACCCTATATCGTAAATGCTGGAATTCACTACGATAATAGGGATATCGGCCTTGTAGCCAGCATCCTTTACAATGTTATCGGGAAACGGATTGTCTTTGTGGGAGATCCGAACACCCCGCATACCTATGAAATGCCCAGAAACCTCCTGGAGTTCTCATTTACCAAGTCAGTCGGAGAACACCTGAAAATCCGGGGTGGTGTTGAGGATATCCTGGATGAGCCTGTCAAGTATCAGCAATCTGTTGAGTTCCTTGAAGATACCAACGAAGATGGCGTCGGGGATACGAACAAAACTTATGATCAGGTGCTGAAATCATTTTATCCGGGTCGCAAATACAGCCTGGGTATTGTATATACCTTCTGAAAAGAGTTTAACACTATGAGTATGACGCAAAAATTATTTCGCAAAGCATCCTTCGTTATTATTACGGCAGCGCTGTTCTGCAGCAGCATTCAGGGTCAGACGGTATCCCTGCAGAATATCACTACAGTTCCTGGTTCTGAGGTGTTGATGCCCCTGAATTTTACCGGGATGAACAATGTAGGTGCCGTGTCGCTCTGGATCATTTATGATCCGGTGGTGCTTGAATTTGTGGATATTGCCAATCTGATATCCGAGGCACAGGGAACCCTTGCCAACTCCCTGACCTATGGCGGGTATACAGTTGTAGGCCTGTCATGGCTGGCGCCCGGTCAGCAGGGGGTGGATTTTCCTGACGGCAAATTCCTGGATATCCGTTTCAATTTCACCAATGGCTCTTCCGACCTGATCTTTCATGCGGATTGCGAGATCGTCGACTGGGAGCTCAATCCCATTACACCTGACTACACGAATGGCAAAGTTGCACCATTGACCGGTGCTACGATGTCGGTGTGGACGGGAACGGGTGAATGGAGCGATCCTGTTCACTGGAGCAATGGGGTGCCCGGTGTCAATACTCAGGCGGTCATCGCCGATGGAGCAGTGGACATTCAGTCGGGTGCCAACTGCAATGACCTTATTGTTCAACCCAACGTTACGGCCAGGGTATATCCCGGATTCTTCCTGTCTGTTTTTGATACCCTCGAGATCCATGGAACATTTGAAATCCTCTCGGATGCAACAGGCACCGGATCATTTATCCATTCCGGCGTGCAACTGCTCAATGGCACGGTGAATCTTCAAAGGTTTCTTTCAGGCGACGGCAGCCTGGCTCACCTGGTATCCTCACCGGTCGACAATGCCACAGCAGGAGTCTTTTCAGGATGTACGGTTGAAAGATTTTCCGAGACAAACCAGCAGTGGATTCTGTCAGGAACAGGCGATCCCATGAATCCCGGTTCAGGTTTCCGGATTTTTTCCCCGACGGACAACACCTATTCCTTCAGCGGCCTCATCAACTCCGGTGACCTTCCGGTCAGCGGTCTTACCTATACTGCTGGCGGGGGCGCTTTCCCTCCCGGTTTCAACCTGGTGGGAAATCCTTTTCCTTCAGCAATAAACTGGAATCTTGGCGATTGGATCAGGAACAATATCAATGGAAGCATCTATTGCTGGGATGGTATCCGGTTTGTTTCCTGGAACGGGGAGATTGGGTGCTTGTATGATGGTATTGTTCCGGCGATGCAGGGATTTTTTGTCCAGGCTTCGTCAGGCAATCCTCAGTTAACCATTCCGGATAACAGCCGCATTCACGACAATCAACCTTATTACAAAGCGGAGAAGGAGGTGGAGAACCTTTTGGTACTGACGTTTGGTGACGGGATCGGCACACCTGATAAATCATTCGTTCAGTTCAAATCAATATCTGCTGCAGGTTTTGATAACCAGTTCGATGCACATAAGCTTCCCGGCGATGGAAATGAACCGGAGATTTATACATTCACATCAGGACAGGAGCCACTGTCGATCAATGTATTCCCCGCCCCCGCACTGCAGGATACTTCTATCCCGCTGGGTTACAATGTAAACCAGGCAGGTGATTACACAATCACCCGGGAGCAGTTCACTATTTACGGCAGGCCGATCTATCTGAAGGACTTTGAGACCGGTGATACGATAAACCTGAAATCAGATTCCGTCTATACATTCTATTCATATCCGGGGAACTTCGACAGCAGGTTCCGCATCTGTTTCTTCGTGCCCATCGCTTCGGCAGGAGAGCAAATTATCCCGGAAGGCAATGTGTATTATTATGACCGGATGCTTCATGTGATTTTACCGGAAACGACCAGCAACCTCGAAGTAAGTGTGATCGATCTGAACGGAAGAACGCTATACCGGAACCGTTTCCAAGGCAGCAACCACCTGGACATTCCTCTGGAGGGTTATAGCGGTTTGGCAATAGTCAGACTTGCAGGTGAAAGCGCCGCAATGTCCCGTAAAGTACTCATATACGGTAAATAATATTTTATCAAAGATTATTGAATGTCAACCAGGCAACATTAGTAAGAAATCCCAAAGCAATGAAAAACCATTACATTTCCCTATCTGCAGCCATTTGTTTCATTTTCTTCCAGGCAGGCGGATCATTCGGACAGGCAGCAAATCTCGACACGCTGAAAGCTGAGAATATCGGCGACACCGTTTACATGCCGCTCGAGTTTTATGGTCTGATCAATGTTGGAGCCTTTTCTCTGTGGATATCCTATGATACGACGGTTCTTCAGTTCATCGACATTGACAGTCTGATCCCTGAAGCCTCAGGAACATTGGCGAATTCACTCATTCAAAACAATGTGCCTGTTGTGGGCCTGTCGTGGCTTGCCACCAGCGGTGGTGTGGATTTTCCGGACGGGAAATTCCTTGACATCCGTTTTGTTTACCTGGGAGGCACATCTGATCTTGATTTCACAGACCAGTGTGAGGTGGTAGACTGGGAGGCTACTCCCATAAATGTGACTTATACCGGAGGGAGCGTATCTCAATCTACGACAGAAACGGTTGAGTTAGAAAAGCCTGATGCCAGGATCTGGTCTTCTGACAGGATGGTCAATATCCAGGCATCTGATCTGCTGTCAAATGCCATGATCGAAATCACTGACCTGTCGGGAAGGATACATTTTAGCGAATTCTTCATGAAATTCAATGGCCTTTACCAGATACCACTTGAACTCAGCAACCAGGTCGTTATTGTCAGACTGATCAGCAAAGAAGGAATGAGCATTGAGAAATTACTGGTCAGATAACAATCATAAACCATCAAACATAAATATCATGAAAAAATCAGTTACATTTTTTGGAAGAACGGCTGTTTTACTCATATGCATTTTTTGGTTATCGGATCGCCTGCAGGCGCAGACTGCCACTCTGGCTGATATTACCGCCAATCCGGGCCAGGGCGTTCTGGTTCCGCTGAATTTCACAGGATTGACCAATGTGGGAGCGGTTTCTTTGTTCATTATCTACGATACTACCGCCTTGTCTTTCACGGGCATTACCAATCTGATCCCCGAGGCGGCGGGTACGCTTGCCAACGCACTTGTGATGAACAATTACAATGTGGTGGGTTTATCCTGGCTGGCACCCGGATCATCAGGTGTGAACTTCCCCGACGGTAAGTTCCTTGATATTGAATTTCATTTCAAGGGAGGTTCTTCGGGGCTGGTTTTCTATGAGGCGATGTGTGAGATCGTGGACTGGGACCTGAATCCAATTCCCGTGGTTTACACCAACGGCAGCATTTCCGCACCGGGCATCAACCTTGACCTGAAGGTCTATCTTGAGGGTCCATACAATACGAATACCTCGGAAATGAACACTAGTCTGAACACACAGGGATTCATTCCTTTAAACCAGCCCTATGGGCCCGCACTTCCCTATTACGGCAATAATAATCCCAAGTGGTATTACACGGGTACAGAAAGTGTTGCGGTCATCCCCGGTGGAGTCGTGGACTGGGTACTCATTGAGCTGAGGGATGCCTCTTCTGCAGCCAATGCTACAGGTGCCACAGTAGAGGGAAAGCAGGCGTTGTTCCTCCTGGCTGACGGCAGTGTGGTTAACCTGGACGGGGGTTCCACTCCGGTCTTCAATGTTACCATCGATCAGGGTCTTTTTGTGGTTGTCTGGCACCGGAACCATATAGCCATCATGAACGACCTGCCCATTCCGGGTGTTGGAAATACTTACACTTATGATTTTTCAACAGGTTCCGCCCAGGTATTCGGAGGCGTAAACGGTCACAAGCAGATTGAACCAGGTGTTTGGGGAATGATCAGTGCAGAGGGAAATGCAGACAGCCAGGTCAATAACGGTGATAAGATCGAGGTGTGGAAACTGGATGCCGGCTCAAGCGGATATCTCGGAGGGGATTTCTCTCTTGACGGACAATGCAACAGCCAGGATAAGGTGGATCAATACGTGCCCAATGCGGGCTCCAGTTCACAGGTACCCAATTAGGATATACGGAAATACCCTGACAAAAGGCCTGCCATTTCATATGCAGGCTTTTTTATGCATTTATAATCAGTTGATTGTTAGCAGATAATGTCAGGCAGAGAGGTAACAATTTTTTAACAGATAATTAAACTTCAGGACACGTGCTTTCAATTCTGCCACAATACTTTTATCCCAGTTTTTAACCAAAAACACAAGCGATTATGAAAAAGCTACTTTTTCTGGCAACATTTTGTGTTGCAATGTTTCAGTTCATTTTTGGTCAGAATACGATTGACAATCCGTTTTTTGACCATGTGCCTTACATCGGTGCTTTCGGTTCGGTTGACTGGACGGATGGTTGGTCCAACTTCGATCCCCAGAATACGGTTTATCCGTCAACGACCATCACCATTCCGGCCGGCGACATCACTGCAAATACCACCTGGTCTTCCGGGACATCCCCGTTGCTGGGAGGGGCTTCTTTCGCAAACCCGAAGCTTATGGATCCTTTTTTCACTCCGGTAACCTATATCGGTGCTTTTGACGGTACCAATGACTGGACGTCGGGATGGGCTGAGTTTGACCCGCAGAATGCCGTGTACCCGCCGACGACCGTTACCATTCCGGCCGGTGATATCACCAGCAACACGTTGTGGACCAATACCAATATTTATAAGCTTGACGGATGGGTCTATGTGAAGAACGGGGCTACCTTGACGATACAGGCAGGCACCATTATCCGTGGTGACAAGGGAAACAAAGGCGCCCTGATCATTGAAAAGGGCGGCAAACTGATTGCCGAAGGCACTGCTGCCCAGCCGATTGTCTTCACTTCCAACCAGGCAGCAGGCAGTCGTGACTACGGTGACTGGGGCGGTCTGATCCTCTGCGGTAATGCAGTGATCAATGTTCCAGGAGGCGTGGCCACTATCGAAGGCGGCGTTGGCGCCCAATATGGGGGAACAGATGATTCTGACAATTCCGGAACCATCAAGTATGTCCGTATCGAGTTTCCGGGTATTGCCTTCCAGCCCAACAATGAGATCAATGGTCTGACCATGGGCGGTGTCGGAACAGGAACACAGATCGATTATGTTCAGGTTTCATATTCCGGTGATGACTCCTTCGAATGGTTCGGCGGCAAGGTCAATGCAAAGCACCTGATCGCGCTCCGTGGATGGGATGATGATTTCGATACCGATTTCGGCTACAGTGGTAAGGTTCAGTTTGCCGTCTCACTCAGGGACCCGGCCATTGCCGACGTTTCCAGTTCCAACTCGTTCGAATCAGACAACGATGGATCCGGTTCATCCAACACACCCATCACGAGTCCGTTGTTCTGCAATGTCAGCATTTTCGGACCCAAGGTTGAACTAGGCACTACTGTCAATTCGGATTACAAACGTTCCATGCACCTGAGAAGGAATACCCGCTGCAGCGTTTACAACTCAGTATTTGCCGGATTCCCCATAGGACTTTACATTGATGGTGCCGCAGCCCAGGCCAATGCCACAAACAACGACCTTCAGATTGAGAACTGCATTTTGTCCGGTATGGTGACCAATTTTACTTCGACTTTCGAACAGAATTACTTCACCGCACCGTTCAGGAACAACTCGGTGCTGACCAATAATTCTCAGCTGAATGTCGCTGATCCTTTCAACCTTACCAATCCTGATTTTCAGCCGCAGACCGGGAACAACGTCTACAAGCTGGACGGTTGGGTTTATGTGAAATCAGGTGCTACCCTTACCATTGATCCCGGTACGGTCATCCGTGGTGACAAGGGAAACAAGGGTGCCCTGATCATTGAGCGCGGCGCAATGCTGGTTGCTGAAGGCACGAAGAATGCCCCGATCGTATTCACTTCCAACCAGGCAGCCGGCAGCCGTGACTACGGCGACTGGGGTGGCGTGATCCTCTGCGGCAATGCGGTGATCAATGTCCCCGGTGGTGTGGCCACCATCGAAGGCGGTGTCGGAACGCAGTACGGCGGAACCAATGACAATGACAACTCAGGAGTTCTGAAGTATGTCCGCATTGAATTCCCCGGAATCGCCTTCCAGCCCAATAACGAGATCAATGGCCTCACCATGGGAGCCGTCGGCAATGGAACTACCATCGATTACTTTCAGGTCTCCTATTCGGGTGATGACTCCTTTGAATGGTTCGGAGGTTTCGTCAATGCCAAGCACCTCATTGCCCTGCGCGGATGGGATGATGATTTCGATACCGACTTTGGTTTCAGAGGGATGATCCAGTATGCCGTTTCCCTCAGGGACCCTGCCATTGCAGACGTTTCGAGCTCCAACTCGTTCGAATCGGACAACGATGGTTCCGGTTCATCCAATACCCCGGTCACCCAGCCGATATTCAGTAATGTGAGCGTTTTCCTGAATAACAGCGTAACGCTTAATTCAGACTACAAAAGAGATATGCACCTCAGAAGGAATACCCGTTGCAGCGTGTTCAACTCCATATTTGCCGGATTCCCCATCGGTCTATACATTGACGGTGCGGCTGCACAGCTGAACGCTACCAATAACGACCTGAAAATTCAGAATACCATCCTGGCTGATGCTGCCTCCACATTCTTTACATCGGGTTTCGAGCAGACCTATTTCGAGACTGCTTTCAGGAAGAACGGAACGCTGTCCGACATCGCCGATCTGATGATCACCGATCCGCTGAATCTGACCAACCCGGATTTCCTTCCGTTGGCCAACTCACCCATACTGTTCCGCTCATACTGGTGTAAGGAAGTTGCGGGAACACTGACATATGACAACACTGCCGGAACACCGCTGTCCAATGTGACCGTCTATGTGAATGACGGATCAAAGGGCGTGGTGATGCAGACCGTTACCAACACCTCCGGTCAGTATACATTTCCGTATGTCTTCGAAGGCGCCTATACGCTGACAGCATCATCCACCACAGCTTTTGGTGGCCTGAACTCCACCGACGCACTGGTGATCCGCCGTCACTCCCTCGGTCTCCTTACCCTCACCGGCCTCAGGCTTCTTGCTGCCGATGTGAATGAGTCAAGCAGCATCAATACCACCGATGCATTGCTGGTGAGAAGACGTTCACTCAGCCTTCCGGTACCCTCCTGGAGCGCTCCCGACTGGCTGTTTGAAAATCCGGGCATAAGCATTGCGGGCTCCAATATCACCCAGAATTTCAAGGGTATATGTTCCGGTGATGTGAATGGTTCCTATACCCCACCCGTTGCCAAATAAGGATTGTTGAACCAGTTATCAACCATAAAAAAAGAAAATGATGAAAACAAAATGCTTCAAATACTTAACATCTGTCATTGCATTGGCGATAGTTACCATGGCAGCAGTTCAGGCTCAGAACAACGTCTGGCTCCAGAACGTTGCGGGAGTGCAGCAGGGAAGCACCATGAGTGTCGCACTGAGCACCGACGGAATGAACAATGTGGGTGCCATTTCCATACAGTTCTACTATGATAATACGGTTTTGGCCTATAGCAATATTACCGTCATCATGCCCGAGGCTTCCGGAATGTTGGGAAATGCTCTTCCTACGGTTCCTCCGCAGATCGGCTTATCATGGCTGGCCGCAGGATCAAACGGCGTCAATTTCCCTGCAGGCGATATTCTGACCATTGATTTCGATGTGATCGGTTGCGGTGATGTGAACCTCGATTTCAATCTCGGCGCTTGCGAAGTGGTTGACTGGGATGTTAATCCCATCCTGATCAATTATACGAGCGGTTCGGTGCAGATGACCAGCGTTCTTACAGCTGTCTGGACCGGTACTGCTGATGAGAACTGGGGAAACCCGGCGAACTGGGACGGAGGTATTTTACCCGGATGTAACACTGATGTGGAGATCGACTTTTCTCTTAACGACCCCGTAGTACCTTCCAGTAAAGCGGTTTATTCAGTGAACAACCTCACTATTAAAGGCTATGGTGCATTGACCGTTTTGGGAACGCTTGTTGTGAACAACAACTTCAACATCTATTCCAATTTCTTTGGGTATGCAGGTTCGATCCTTGAAGATGGTGGTCTGGTCGTTAACGGCAATACTATTGTAGAAAGATATATCGTAGCTCCGACCTGGCACCTGATCTCCTCGCCCGTTGCCAATGCCACCTCCGGAATGTTTACCGGATACTATCTGCAGCGTTATATGGAACCGACCAATAGCTGGATGGATATTATTCCCACCTCTGTACCTCTTGTTCCGGTTGAAGGTTATGCATTCTGGGCGCCTGTTTCCATAGCCCCCAATTTCTCCGGCACTCTGAACAATGGTGCTTTCAGCTATAATATGACCA
This sequence comes from Bacteroidales bacterium, assembly GCA_016939365.1. GTDB lineage: Bacteria > Bacteroidota > Bacteroidia > Bacteroidales > JAFGHD01 > JAFGHD01. The sequence continues at coordinate 30,978 of JAFGHD010000067.1, forward strand.
ATACACTTACACAGCCTTACGGATGGAACCTTCTGGGAAACCCATATCCGTCAGGAATGGACTGGGACATGGTTGCTGCCATGAATCCCGGCATGAATGCAGGGGTTTATTACCTTGACGCCGTTTCCGGAAACTACATCCTGTATATGCCGGGTATGGGCGGTGCTAATCAGTTTGTACCCCCGATGCAGGGCTTTTTCGTGAGCGCCGGTTCAGCAACTGTTTTTTCATTGGACTACAGTGTCCGTACACATGCCTCCGCGCCTTACTTTAAGAATGAACTGTGCAATACTGTAGTACTTCAGGCAGAAGGCAATGGTCTGACGGACAAGGCTTATGTCCGTTTCGACGAGAATTCCAATGCCGGTTTCGAAGGCCAGGCTGACGCCTATAAGCTGTTCAGCCCGTTCAATCCTGAACTGCCGCAGTTCTTCACGATCAGCGGAGATCTGAACCTTGCGTTCAATACCCTGCCGGAAACCTCGCAGGTGAACGCAGGTTTCTCCTCCGAGACCAGTGGTGATTATACCCTCAGCATTTCTGAAATTAAGGATATGGACTACCTGGTTCTCAGGGATAAGGTCACCGGAACCGAGACCAACCTGATGGAAGGCAGCTACACGTTCAACTACACTGCCGGTGAGAATCCCGACAGGTTCATTCTGTTCTTTGCTCCGCTCTCCATAGATGAACTTTCCGCAGAGAACGTCATCATTTTCGGAGCCGGACAGAATGTGGTGATCAACCTGCAGGATAATGTCTCCGGTAATGTGCATATCTTCAACCTGATGGGCCAGGAAGTGGCTTCAGCAAAAGTTGAAGGCGGCCACAACCAGATTTATGTCCCGACCACCGGTCAGCTCGTGGTGAAGGCCTACCTGGACAACGGCACTGTTTCGGTCGAAAAGGTCACCTTACAGTAATTTCATCACAGCTCTTAACCCAAATAAAACATAGTCATGAAAAAAACAGTGAAAAAGATATTGATCACAGTTCTGACCCTGGCGATCCCGGTAATCATGATGGCACAAACCCCGCCACATCCGAACGGAGGAAATGCTCCCGGATCAGGAAATACCCCCGTGGGTGGGGGAGCTCCGATCGATGGCGGTATAACCGTAATGCTGTTGATGGGTGCTGCTTACGGACTGAAACGTTATGTGAAATATCGGGGTTAACCCCATATTTATCATAGTCTGCCTGAAAGGCTGCTGCTTGTGCGGCAGCCTTTCTTTTTTCACCGGATTTTGGAATCGGCAGATCAGGGCCGCCCAATAATCGCTGCTCCCCATGGATATGTTATGTAATCATTAAGTTTATGCCGGCAGAATTAACATAAAAATAACACAAACTTAAGATTCATTTATTGTCAAGGCCATTCTTTTGCATCGGCAATTCAGTATCAAAAAAACAACGAACAAATGAAAAACAGAAATTTCCAAATGATGCTGCTGCTGACCCTTGCGGTTCTTGTGGCATTGGCATCCTGTAAGAAAGATGACGACGAACAGACAGAGACACCGGAACCCAGCGAGTACACGATCGTCGACAATGGGAACGGTACGGGAACCACTACCTGGAAAGCGGGCAAGACCTATATCCTGGAAGGGATGGTATTTGTCAATGATGGCCAGGTGCTGACAATCGAGCCGGGTTGTGTGATCAAGGGCAAACCGGGTCAGGGAGAAAATGCAAGTGCACTGATCGTCGCCAGGGGCGGAATGATCATGGCTGAGGGAACCGCACAAAATCCGATCATTTTTACTGCTGAGGCCGATAACCTTCAGGGTTCCGTTGCGCTCAAGGACCGCGGTTTGTGGGGCGGACTGATCATTCTTGGGAAAGCCAGGCTCAATTCAACACCCGGTGAAACGGCTATTGAGGGTATCCCCACCAGTGAGCCAAGGGGCCTTTACGGAGGTAATGATGACAATGACAACTCAGGAGTTTTGAAATATGTTTCCATCCGTCATGGAGGTACCGATATCGGAGAAGGTAACGAGATCAACGGACTGACCCTGGGTGCTGTCGGATCCGGAACAGAGATCGAGTATATTGAGGTCTTAGCGAACAAGGATGATGGTGTTGAGTTCTTCGGCGGCAAACCCAATCTGAAGCATGTCATCGTGGCTTACAGCGGAGACGATTCTTTCGACTATGATGAAGGGTACCGGGGATTTGGCCAGTTCTGGTGTGCCATACAGGATGACGCCGCAGGTGACCGGGTAGGCGAGCATGACGGAGGTACCGATCCGGAGACGGCCCAGCCTTATGCCACTCCGCATATCTTCAATGCCACATACATCGGAAGGGGCGCCGGCGCGGGATCCAGGGTGATCACCTTCCGGGACAATGCAGGCGGACACTATGCCAATTCCATCTTTGTCAATCAGGAGAAAGGAATTGATATCGAAATGACACCGGATGCTGAGAATTCCTTCAACCGCTTCAAGACGGGTGACCTTACCCTGCAGAACAACATCTTCTTTGGAGTAGCTGATGGGACGGCATCAGGACTGTTCAAGGTTTCCTTTATTACCGGTTCTTCAGCCAATCCCGATTCTGCCACGGCTGTCCAGACCTTCTCCGGCTATTTTGCCACAGCGGGCAATACCGTTGAAGATCCCGGTGTTACGGCCGCCAACCCCGTTCCTTCGAATGCCGGGGGAACCATGGCCAGCTATCCGGATCCGTGGTTTGCCAATGTCGCCTACAAAGGTGCATTTGAGCCAGGTGCAGCCAATTGGGCCGAGGGATGGACACTTACCTTTGCTTCCAAATAATTGCTGAAAAGATCATACCCATCGAAGCTGCCGGTAACCATATGCCGGCAGCTTCATGTCTTATATAAATACCAGGTCTGATGAAACAACTGTATCTCCTGTTTCCATTGCTCCTGCTCGGGTTTTTCCTTGCTGCCCAGAAAGGGATCATACGCGGTAAGATCATCGATGCCGAAACGGGTGAGGAACTAATCGGCGCTGCAGTGATCCTTGAAGGCACGACTATCGGTGCTTCCGCCGATCTGGATGGAAATTTTTCCATTGAAAACATTGATCCCGGGACTTATGACGTCAAATGCCAATACATTTCATACGAAACACAGATCATCCGGGGAGCAGAGATCAGGGAGGGAGAGGTTTATATTTTGAACATCAAGTTGAAACCCGTCAGCCTGGGATTGGAAGAGGTTGTTGTGGAGGCCCGGCAGATACGCAGAACGGAAGCGGCCCTGCTCACGCTTCAGAAGAAGTCGGCAACGGTGCTGGACGGTATATCAGCCCAGCAGATCTCCCGGACCGGTGACAGTGATGCCGCATCTGCCCTCAAGAGGGTAACCGGTGTCTCGGTTGAAGGCGGTAAATATGTCTATGTCAGAGGGCTTAGTGACCGCTATACCATGACATTGCTGAACGGTGCAGAGTTGCCCGGACTGGATCCCAACCGCAATACGGTTCAGATGGACTTGTTTCCCAGCAATCTGATCGAGAACATGATTGTCCACAAGGCCTTTTCACCCGACCTGCCGGGAAGTTTTACCGGTGGACTTGTGGATCTGCAGACAAGGGACTTTCCGGAAACTTTAACCTTTCGCTTCTCAACCTCGCTGGGTTACAATGATCAGACCAGCCTGAACAGCAGCTTCCTGACCTATGAGGGAGGCGACCTGGACTGGCTGGGCGTGGACGATGGCACCCGTGAGGTTCCTGTCTCTCCGCAAGACATCCCGGTTTATCCTGTCAACAGGGACCTGCTCGATCAGACCACCATGGAGTTCAGCAAGATCATGGCCCCTGTGGAGGATGCATCGTTTCTCGATCACAATCATTCCTTGTCGCTTGGAAACCAGACGAAACTCTGGGGCAGACAGCTGGGTTATATCGCAGGCATCAGCTATTCCAGGGATTATAGTTATTATGACGACGGTGCGGTCGGTTTCTACCGCCTGCTGGATCCCACATCTGAGGTGCTCAACAGGGAATACAGTTACAGCGACCGCCAGGGAGAGATGAACGTGCTCTGGGGCGGCATGGTGAACTTCAGTTACAAGATATCAGACCAGCATAAGCTGGGAATCAATCTGATCCATAACCAAAGCGGTTCCCGGTCGGCCAGGTATATGACCGGAGAGGTGCCATCAGACGGGATCGGAAGATTCAGGGAGACCCGCACCCTGAAATTCATCGAACGTTCGCTTTCATCTGCTCAGGTAAGGGGGGAACACCATCTGAAGGAAATGGCGGATATCAGGATTACCTGGCTCAGTTCCACAGCCTTATCCAGGCAGGATGAACCCGACCTGCGGTTCTTTACAAACAGCTTCTACCCCGAAGCACCCCAGGGAAGCCGGTATTCGATTAATCCTTCTGAATACAGGGTTCCGGCCAGATATTACCGGGACATGGAACAGATCAACGTCGACAATAAAATACATTTTGAGCTTCCCTTTCATTATCTTGGGATATCCTCGAAGTTCAGGAGCGGTGCTTCGTGGGTTTACAAGAAACGGACATTTCATGAGTCCCGGGTTGATTACCTGAGTCAGGTGACCTACTTCAACGGCAACGTCAATGAATATCTTGACGATCAGTTCATCGGGCAGAACCACCCCCTGTATGACCCTGTTACCCGTCAGAATTACGGACTTTATGTGCAGGATGGCTCTAACCTGAAAAACAGTTATTCCTCCAGCGAATCGGTGCTGGGGCTTTATGCTATGCTGGATATGCCGGTACTTCAGGGAGTCAGGATTACAGCAGGCGTCAGGTACGAAACCACCGACCTGTACAGCAAGTCGGAGAATCCGAAGTATGAGCCCGGGGAATTGATGGAATCGGACCTCCTGCCGTCATTGAACCTGACCTGGTCACTGACCGGTAAAACCAACCTCAGAGCCGGTTACAACAGAACGCTCGCCCGTCCCACATTCAGGGAGATATCACCCGGTGATTCTGAAGACTTTCAGGGGGGCATCGTCTATATTGGCAATCCCGATTTGAGGCGCACCCTGATTGATAACCTCGACATCCGTTTCGAGACTTTTATGAGGTCCGGCGAGATCATTTCTGTCAGCGGATTTTACAAGAAATTCAATGACCCTATCGAACTGGCCGACGACATCCGTGCCAACAATCCCCAGCTCACATGGATCAATACCGACAGGGCCAATGTGTTCGGATTTGAACTTGAACTCAGGAAACAACTGGATTTCCTGAGGATTCTCAGGAACGTGAATATAGGTGCCAACGCAGCCTTTGTCCGCTCGCTGGTCTCCATTGATTCGCTCGAACTGATCCTGATCCGGACTTATGATCCGGATGCTGAGGACACCCGGAGCATGTTCGGTCAGGCACCGTATATTTTTAACGCACTTCTGGGTTATGTGAGCGACTCCATCGGGCTGGATGTGAGCCTCAGCTTCAACATCACTGGCGAGAAGCTGGCCGTTGTCATGAGGGGTGGAACACCCGACGTTTTTGAACAACCGGCAGGGCTGCTGAATCTGAACCTCTCGAAAAGGATAGGTAAACGCATTTCCCTGAGCGCCGGAGTGGAGAACATCCTGAACCCCGAGAGGAAATTTACGTATACCTATAAAGATATGGAGTACATTTACCGGAGCTATTCCACCGGCCGGAAGTTCAAGGCGGGAATTTCATTCCGGATTTAATACAAGTGCATTTCAAGATCAATGATTATGTCACATTATAGATTGCCCCAGATATGCCTGGTTTTCCTGATCCTGCTGGTATTTGGGATTGAGGGAACATCCCAGGACCTGGAATATATGGACGGTCAGTATTATAAGAACGGAATGTTGTATACCGGCCGGCATGTCGAGTATTACGAAAACGGGAATCCGTGTGTCGAGAGAAACATCAGCAACGGTATCGAGGATGGAATGGTGATCTTTTATTTCCCGGACGGATCAATGAGGGAACAAAGATCATACAGAGAGGGGGAAAAGGACGGGTTATGGGTGACCTGGAATGAACAGGGTGTTAAAACCGCAGAAGCACGCTATCAGGATAACCTCAAGCACGGCAAGTGGTATATCTGGGATGATTCGGGCCAGCTCCTGTATGAAATGGAATACGATATGGGCAAGAAGTCAGGTACCTGGAAGATGTTTGACAGCACGGGTAATCTGATTGATGAAAGAAAATACTGATCTCCAAGCATAAACTTTTACCGGGTTTTCTGAATGGCTGATAAGCCGAAGTGCATATCGGTGCTTCCCGATACAACTGATTCTCCGGGGACTGACTTGGATTAATGCCGGCATTGGGGAATGAAGGAACTTCCCCCAAATTGGCTGGTCAGTGAGCATCTTTGCCCTGGGGACTTCAGCCCGGTTGCTTTTTCCTGATTCGTGCAGGGGTGAAAATTGGTTCGTGAAGGGAGGGATGAATGTCCCGGATGAAAAAAAAGCGGGATATTTCACCCGCCGGCCATTCATATTGTTAGCTATGAAGCGCGATTAATCGTCGGCTTTCAGCTTGATCTCCAGTTCCTGATTGGAGCCGGTCACCTCCATGTTTTCAATGAGGCTGTTTTTGTAAGAAATGAAGGAAGCGATGAGGGTATATGTGCCCGGGGTCATCGTTTTGAAAGTAAAACGTCCGTCCAGGTCGGTATATGCCTTAAGCCCGGTACCATCGATCATGATTTCCACGCCGGTAAGCATTTCTCCGGAATCAATGTCCTTGACCACTCCTGAGATGCTTAAAGTGGGAACCGGCCCATTGGCCGGACGTTCACCGGAGGAATCCGAACCCTTGTCGTTTCCTGCAAAACACAACGTCGAAACTGAGAATATCAAGGTCAGAAAGAGGATTTTTTTCATAAAATCATTTTTTATCGATACAAAAGTACCGGCACAGGGTTAAGGGATTATTAAGGGAATATTAATTTATTGTTAATTTCCCTTGGGGGGGCTGGCATTTGCATCCTGGTCAATGACATTTTGTTCTCCTGAAATCCCATTGATGTGATGGATGAAATCCCTGTGTGATTTCAAGAGATTGACCAAGAAAAGTGTAAGATTTTTACTTTCGGCGAGTATGTTCAGGAAGAGTAAGGTGTTTTTGGTACCTACCTCTTTTTGTTTAACTCTTTTGACCTGTTTTCTTCTGAGCTGGTCGATGAACTGAAGAATATGCTGCTGATTGCTCACGACAGGTTCAATATGGAGAAGTTCCAGATTGCTGATCAGTGTTTTGAAAGTATCAATCAGTCCCGATATCTTTACATTCAGCTGATTCAGGTCTTCCGTCTGAGACTCAGACAGTCCCTTGTGGTTGTTATCGACGTGTTCCACACTGGGTTTTGTGATAAAATTGAGGCAATGTGCGATTTCTCTGAGATAATCGAGAACCTGGACATAGTGGTGGGCAGATTCGATGGAGTCGTCCTCAATGCGGAGGATGATTCCATTGACGTTATCTTTCAGGTCTTTTGACCTTCTGTTGATCTCTTTAACGGTTTTTGCATTGGCTTTCAGAACCTTAATGTTCTCGTGAGCCAATCCCTGGGTGTTCAGGCTTAGGATTTGCGGGATTTTGGTAATCAGATCGTGGACTTCTTTGGAACAGCTTTCAAATATCTTTTTATGACTCAGGGATCCTCTTTCATCTTCATCAGAGCTGAGGGATTTTTGTTTTGACAATCTTTTCCTGTGGATGCTATGGGTTTTGTAAACAAGAAATACCGAAAGGAGGACAAACATGGCAATAGTGATGAAACCGCCATAATAGATCACCAATCCGATCAGGAAAGATACCAGAAACGCAGAAAGGGCAGTAACGAACCAGCCTCCAACGACTGACAGTACACCGGTGATCCGGTATACTGCGCTTTCCCTGCCCCATGCCCGGTCTGCAAGGGAAGTGCCCATGGCAACCATGAATGTGACATAGGTGGTGGACAGGGGTAGTTTGAGTGATGTGCCCAGTGCAATAAGTATGCTGGCCACCACCAGATTGACCGAAGCACGTATCATGTCAAATTCAGGGATAATGCCGCGGGTGCCGTCTCTTTGATCTACTGCAGCGGGAGGCTCGAAGCGTGATTCCAGCTTCTGAGTGAATTTGCCCGGTATCCAACGGTTAAACCATATTGAGGCTGCCCGGGATTGATGTACCAGAAATCTTGAAAAGACGGTGGAGCTGAATCTTTCCCTTCCTTCCTGCTGTCTGCTGAGCTGGATGGTCGTAGCCACAACCGATTTCGCCTTTCTGGAGGTCCACAGGGTGATCACCATCACAACTCCTGCCAGCAACAGGATAAATGTGGGGGTGCTTACAGCCCCCTGCATATCCGTCATCAGGAACTGGTCAGCTGCAACCCCTGATTCCGCGGAGAAAAACTGGTATGATTTCAGGCCTGCCAGCGGAACACCTATAAAATTGACCATGTCGTTACCTGCAAATGCCATGGCCAGTGCGAATGTGCCAATCAGGATTATGACCTTCAAAATGTTGATGTTCACCAGCCATTTGAGTATCTGCAGTAATATGGTCCATCCGGCAAGGCTGTATAATACAATCAGGAATGTATTGTTATGGATCCAGTTTAAACTCTCCGGTGAGATGAAGGATGAGCCTTTCGCCCCCTTGATGATCATGAAATAGGTGATGGCCGATATGGCCGTTCCTCCCCAAAACGCACCGAAATACTTAAGGGTTCTGGAGTAATTGAAGGTAAAAATGAGCCGTGTGAAATATTGGATGATCGCCCCGGCTGAAAATGCGATTACAACGGATACCAGGATGCCTGAGATGATGGCCAACGCCTTTGCTGAATTGATATAGTTGCCAAGATCCATCACAGTTTCCGGGGACTTGCTGATTTTGATCAGGGAAATTGCCACAGAAGCTCCCAGCAGTTCAAATACAATGGAAACAGTGGTGGAGGTGGGCAGGCCGAATGTATTGTAAACATCCAGTAGGATCACATCCGTGATCATAACAGCGAGGAAGATGATAATGATCTCTGAGAAGAAGAATTGTTCCGGATGAAAGATTCCCTTTCTGGCCACTTCCATCATTCCGCTCGAAAATGTCGCTCCGAAAAGGACTCCCGCCGCGGCAACCAACATGATGACCCTGAATGGTGCTGCCCTCGCACCAATGGCGGAATTCAGAAAATTCACCGCATCATTGCTGACCCCGACGATGAGGTCTGAGACAGCCAGAAGAAAGAGAACAACTATGAGTATCAGATAGACATTATCCATCCCCTGAAGTTGGATATTCCTGATATGGCAAGGCAAATCTAACCATTATATCAGGTCATGCCGTCCTGAAATATTAAGTTATTGTTAATTTTTCCAACGAATCGGTTGATAAAGAACATGACCATGAAGGAGCCCGGTCTGGCTGTTTTGTTATTTCTATCCATGGAAAAAAACAGTTGTGACCATTCTCCATCTGATCAGTATCTGCATAATTATGTCTGTATTTTTCTTTCGCTGTTTCTTCCTTCCTGGAGAGGAGATACACAACCCAGGTAATTCATCGCGGAGAGGAGTCCGGAAAGATGTTCTGTAATTATTTCAGCAGCATTTCTGAGTCGGTTACTAAATCAGCCATTGACATCATGCGCGTCTATTTCGGATCCCATGTGCCGGAAGAGCGATTATAACCTTGGGGTATCGACGGAAATAATTGTTGACAATGGGGGAGGAACAGGCACGGTGACATGGAGCCATGAATGCAACTATCTTATATCGGGTCTGGCGTATGTAAATGCTGCTTTTTTGATATGAATTAGGCCTCAGAATGGTCTTTACCGGGGCCATCCGGATTGGTCGAATGAAACTGAAAAACTTTTTATTTTTCCCTCAGGGAGTGGTATATGGTCACAATGAGATCGCCGATCAACGAAATTTGGGTGATCAGGTCAGCATAAAATGTGCCGTTTTGGTATGAATAAGCCCCTTTTTTGATCTGAATCCGGTTCTCTTCCAGGAACTGATCCCTGAGATTGTCCATTTTTGATTTAAGCATATTCATCATTTCTTGGGCATTCTCTCCGGAGTCAGATTCAAATCCTTTTTTCATCATCTGGAAGGCCTGATTGACCTCTTCGAAATAGCTGAACAGGTTGTTTCGCATCTCCTGGTTGAACCATACATTCTGCTGGTTTTTCCGGTCAATGATGTCTGCCATGATGTTACAGGTATCCGCAATGTTCTCCAGATGATCAATGATCTTCAGCATATTTCTTAACCTGATCGACCCGTCTTTGCTCAGATTGCTCTCAGACAGCCGGGTCAGATACTGTGCGATTTCAAGTTCAATATTGTCAGCGATCTGTTCATATTTTCTGATGCGATCGAGGATACGGATGTATTTTTTTTGCCCCTTTTCCATAAGTAATTCGGGCAGAAGACCAAACATCCTGTGAACCCTGTTGGCAAACTGACCGATCTCCCTTCTGCTTTGCACCAGTGAAAGTTCCGATATGGACAGCAGGCCGGTGCTGAAGAATTTCAAGCGGTACAATTCCTCTTCCTCTTCCGTAATGGGAATGAGTTTTCCTAAAAGACGGTTGATGTTTCGCGTAAATCCAATAAAGATCAGGGTGTTGATGGTATTGAACAGGGTGTGGAACAGTGCCAGGCTCAGAGGTATGGCAGGGATGGTGGTGAAGGGTGAGTTCTGCCCCGTTTGGATCATGATCAGGTTCACAGCATCAAGGAAAGGTCTGAAAAGTATGGATGCCCAGAGAATACCAACCAGGTTAAAGAGGAAATGTGCGATGGCTGTCCTTTTCGCCGGTCTGTTGGCCACCAGTGAAGCGAGGATCGCGGTAATGGTGGTTCCGAGGTTTTCTCCGAGTACCATGGCTGCCCCTGCGCTGAAAGACACCCACCCATTGGTGGCAAGTACAAATGTGAATGCCATCATAGCACTTGAGGACTGAAAGATCATGGTCAGGATTAATCCCAGGGTCATAAAGGAAATAAATGTCAGAAAACTGCCTCTATCTGATCCCGGCATAATGCCAAGCAATCCCGATTGCTCATTCACTGCCGGCATGTTTTCCTTAAGGAAGTACAATCCCAGGAACAGGATGACGAACCCGATCATGAATTCACCCCAGGATTGCCTGTTCTTTCCTGCTGAGAAAAACATCATGGGCAGGGCGATCGCTGCAAGAGGCAGCAGGAATTCGGAGAGGTTGAAACGGAAACCCAGCAATGAGATGATCCATCCTGTTATGGTAGTACCTATGTTGGCACCCATCACCACGGCAATGGATTCATAAACGCTGATCAGGCCTGCATTCACGAAGCTGACCAGCATTACCGTGCTGGCTGAAGAGGATTGTATTGCCGCCGTTACCACAATCCCTGTGAACAGGCCCCGGATATTGCCTGAAGTAACAGTGGAAAGGAAATGCCTGAGCCGCTTTCCCGCGACCTTTTGCAGTGCCTCGCTCATCAGCTTCATCCCGAAGAGGAAAAGCCCCAGGCTTCCGACAAGGGTAAGTATCATCTGGACGAGCTGAAGGATCTTCATAAAGTGTTAAAATATATCGTCAATAAATCCACCTCACAGGGCTGACATCTCTGAGCAGTTCCTTGATCTCTCCGAAGTCAAGGAAAATATCTATCACTCCCAGTGCATGCGGACCGATAGAATAAAGATTGTAAACGAATCCCATTCCATCCTGGTGGATGTAGAAATTTTCGGTTTGATCCACTTCATCGGCAAAGAACCCGGCATCACTGAGTCTCTCCCCGGGGCTGATACCGAACATTTCCCTGATCTTCCGGTTGAGTGCTGTCCTGAGGACAGGAAGGCTGTCCGCATTGAAAAGATCAGACAGTGTGATCCGGCTGCCTGTGAAGGCGTCGAAAACCATGAACCCTTCCATGTTCAATCCATGGGCTCCTCCGCTGAAAACATATTTGCTCAGTTTCAGGCAAACGATGCCCGATTCGTTGAATTCCACGGTGGTACTGTATCTCTTTTCCCAATTGAAAGAGGCACCTGCATTGTGGAGATCCAGTCCTTCCGCAGATAACCTATACGTTTCGAAAAAGTCTGAAATCAGCAGATCCGCTCCTTCATCCGGTGTTGACAAAGCCCCGGGTCCCCCATAGGCCCAATTCCATAGGGCGGCTTCAATGGAGTCACATGCCTGCCGGGATATGGAACATTCAGGTATCAGAATGGCAAGGGTGAACAATGCACGGGGAGAATGAATTCCGGCATCTTCTCCGGGAAAGAGGTATGTGGAATCCGTCCTCGAAAAATACCGGAATGAAAGGTTGTTTTCATTGTTTTCGGTAAGATAAAACCGGAGTTTCCGTTCCTCATCCTCTGTCTTCCAGAAGCCCGAAATACTGTCGTGGCGGTATACGTGTCCCATGAACTCGGAGCCGTTGCTGCCGAACTCCCTCATTGTAATGGTTGCACCATCCACTGTACCGGTCAGTGGAATGGTCTTTCCATAATGCATCCCGGAATCCTGTTTCGCTTTCGGAAAGAAGTAATAGTAAAACCCGGTGATCTCACTGCCCGTGATATTCAGGTCAGCGGTGACCATTATGTAATCTCCGATTTTACCGGTCAGATGAAGGTAGGTATCTCTTACAAAGTCTGTATTTTGGCCCGTTGATGATGATGCAAGGATGAACAATATTGCAGTTGCCCATCCATGCAGAAAGTTTTTGCAACGGGAGGTCTCTGCGGAGCCTAAAATTCCGGTAATCCGCTCATATAAGCAGATACTTGATGGATGGACAGAACGGAAGTTATTCATAACCACCCCATAGGTTCAGGTCCCTGATGATATCTTCCAGCCGTTTGTCAAGGGCCTGTGATACTTCTGTTATCCGGCTTTGATCGTCCAACCTATCCCGGACGCTGAAGTAATACTTGATTTTAGGCTCTGTACCTGAAGGTCTTACAGAGATTTTACTTCCATCCTCAAGGACGAACTGAAGAACGTTCGACCTTGAGATATTAACGGGACTGACGGTGTTGCCGGCGAGATCCCTCGATTCACCGGTCAGGTAGTCGATAAGGGTGGTTACCCTGGAGTGATTGATCTCCGTCGGGGGATTTTTTCTGTAATTATCCATGATCTGTCCGATCTCTTCGGCACCTTTTTTCCCTTTTCGTACCAGTGAATAAAGCTTCTCCCGGTACATGCCGAATTGCGTGTAGATCTCTGTGAGGACATCCATAACGGTTTTCCCGCGTGAAGCTGCCCATGCAGTCATTTCAGCAAAAAAGCAACATGAGACAACGGCATCTTTATCCCTGACATCATCTCCAATCAGGTATCCGAAACTTTCCTCACCACCACCAATGAATTTTTTCTTTCCTTCGAGATCCCTGATTATTTCAGCAATAAATTTGAATCCGGTCAGCGTGTCAAAATGCTCCACTCCGAAGTGCCGGGCAATATCGGCTATCAGTTCGGTGGTCACGATGGTTTTGACGATGAACTCATTGCCTGTCAGCCGGCCCAACTCTTTATGCCGAAGCAGGAGGTAATAGGTAAGCAGGACGGCGGTTTGATTGCCGTTGAGCAACTCGAAATCCCCGCTTTTGTTTCTGACGGCTATCCCAAGCCGGTCGGCATCTGGGTCGGTGGCCATCACAAGAGAGGCATCTACTTCATGTGCCATCCTTATGGCCATACTGAGTGCTTCCGGTTCCTCGGGATTGGGAGATTTGACCGTTGGGAAGCTGCCGTCCGGTATGGTTTGTTCTTTCACGGTGTGCACCTGTCTGAAACCGAAAGCTTCCAGTGCCATGGGAACGAGCCGGGTACCGGTGCCGTGCAGCGGTGTGTAAACGATGCCTATATTCTTGTGTCGGTCGATAAGCCCGGGTGACAGCGATAGGGTTTTAAGCTTCCCTATGTATTCCATATCCATCCGGTCACCGATCATGGTGACCCGATGGATGTTACGTTTCCATTTTACCTGTTCAACACTCCTGATACTTTTCACCTCTTTGATCACATTCACATCATGGGGATGGATCAACTGGCTTCCGTCTTCCCAGTAAGCTTTATATCCATTGTATTCCGGTGGATTATGGGAGGCGGTGATCACAACGCCGCTCTGGCATCCCAGATGCCTGATGGCAAAGCTGAGTTCAGGGGTGGGTCGGATGTCGTCGAAAAGGTAAACCCGGATGCCGTTCGCTGAGAAGACATCAGCGGTAATTCCGGCAAAAAAGGTGTTGTTGCGGCGCGAATCATATGCAATCACCACGCTGATCTCACTGATACCGGCAAAGCATTTTTTCAGGTAATTGGACAGTCCCTGGGTAGCCATTCCCACAGTATACCGATTCATCCGGTTGGTACCTGCACCCATTACCCCCCGCAGCCCGCCCGTACCGAATTCCAGGTCACGGTAGAAGGCATCGGTAAGCCCTTCGGGGTCTTCTTTTATCATCCGGTCCACTTCCCTTGCCGTTTCTTCGTCAAAACCGGGGCCTGTCCATCTCAGCGCCCTGTCGAGGATTTGCGGATCAACTTGCTTGCCTGTATTCATAACGTGTCTGGTTGTTTAATAACCAATACCGCGGATCATCCGGTTGCTGTGCCTCTGCATTACAGTTCACCAATATCTTTCATCACCTTGAAGTATTGGGAACCCCGGTGCATTAGGACTCCTTTTGCCCGCCAGTGCTTCCCTCCCGGAGGGCCTCCGTCATAAAAGAGACAAAATTAAGTAAAAGTGGAATTTCAGGGATTATCGATCATTCCCTGAAAATGCGGGCAACATTCCGGAATGGTAAGGCAAACGGGCCGGATGATGATCATCCCCAGTATCTGTAGCCTTGTACAGCATGAGAAATGGCTTTCTGCCTCTATCTGTGGAAGCAGGTGAGGGTAGGAATGCCATCAGGATTCATCAGAGGGTAGGCCGAATGGTTTATTTTTCAATTCGTGAAATGCACAGTTTCAGGCTCTCCGGCCAGCGAGGGATCGTTATTCCGAAGGTGCTTCTGATCAGACGGGTATCGAGCACGGCGTGGGGTGGTCTTAGTGCCGCAGTGGGGAATGCTGACGTGGGAACCGGCGTTACCCGGCAGGGGAGACCGGCAAAAATACGGATGGCTTCAGCAAATTCATACCGGCTGCATGATCCTGTGTTGCTGTAATGGAACAGCCGGACACCGGGAGAATGGATCACTTCAGGTAATATTTGCAGAATGGCAAGGGCCAGATCGCGTGCATAGGTTGGGGATCCGTACTGGTCATTCACGACTTTGATCTCTTCCCTCTCTATGCAGAGCCGAAGGATCGTCCTCACAAAGTTGCTGCCGTATTCAGAGTAGAGCCATGAGGTACGAAGGATTACTGCACTTTGTGCGTGGGCGGTCACCAACTGTTCTCCTTCCAGTTTCGACCTGCCGTAAACCGACAGGGGCACGGTAACGCCCGATTCGGAATAGGGCGATCTTTGATTACCGCTGAATACGTAATCCGTGGAAATATGGATTAAGGGTATTTGATGCTTTGATGAAGCACGTGCCAGTATCCCAGCACCCATGGCATTCACTGCATGACAGATGTCCTGTTCCTCTTCGGCCCGGTCGACAGCTGTATAGGAGGCGCAGTTGATCACCGCATCGAAATGCCGTTCCTTCAGAAAGGTTACAGTCCCTTTTTCATTGGTGATATCCAAGTCATCAAGGTCGGTAAATATCAGTTGGAAGGAGGGAAAATGAACGGATTCATGCTTCAGCGACCGGCCAAGCTGTCCGTCACCGCCGGTTACCAGTATATGCAATGATTCAGTCAAGAGAGAGCCGTTTGAAGTATTCGATGGTTTTTTCCAGCCCTTTATCTAGTCCGGTGACAGGCTTCCAGTCCAGTTCCCTTTCTGCCAGCGTGATATCCGGTTTTCTTTGCATCGGATCGTCGGCAGGCAGTGGTTCAAAGACAATACGGGAGCCTGAATTGCACAGTTTGATGATTTTTTCGGCCAGGTCGATGATCCTGAACTCCATAGGATTGCCCATATTTAGAGGGCCTGTCAGCTGTTCAGGTGACTCCATGAAATCCGCCATCCCCTTTATGAGGTCGTCCACATAGCAGAAACTGCGGGTTTGTGTTCCGTCGCCATAAACGGTGATGTCCCTGTTCTTTAGAGCCTGGACGATGAAGTTGGAGATCACACGGCCGTCGTTCGGATGCATCCTGGGGCCGTATGTGTTGAATATCCGGAGGATCTTGATCTTTACGCCATTGTAGTGATGGTAGTTGATGAACAGGGATTCGGCGCATCGTTTTCCTTCGTCATAGCAGGAGCGCGGACCGATGGGGTTGACATTGCCCCAGTAATGTTCCGGCTGTGGGTGAACCAGCGGGTCACCATATACTTCGCTTGTGGATGCCTGAAGGATCCGTGCCTTCACCCTTTTTGCAAGCCCCAGCATATGTATGGATCCCAGCACGGATGTCTTGATTGTTTTAATGGCATTGTACTGGTAGTGGACGGGTGATGCCGGACATGCCAGGTTGTAGATCTCATCCACCTCAATGAAATACGGCATGGTGATGTCATGCCTCACAATTTCAAACAATGAATGATCCCTGAGGTGCATGATATTCTCCTTTCTTCCGGTGAAGAAATTGTCGAGGCAGATCACCTCATTGCCTTGTGCAAGAAGGAACTCACAGAGGTGGGAGCCGAGGAAGCCGGCGCCTCCGGTGACCAGTATCCGCTTTTTCATGCCTTGTGGTTTTTGTCGTTGGCCTTCAGACCGATGCAGAAATACTGAAAACTGCGCTTTTTCATTTCACCGGCATCATAAATATTCCGTCCATCGAAGACTACAGGGGCTTTCATGGCTTTACTCATCCGGTCGAAGTCGGGCACCCTGAATTCGGGCCATTCTGTAATGATGGCCAGACAATCGGCATTTTCAAGTGCTTCGTACTGATCGTCTGCGTAGCGGACATTATCCTCCAGCTTTTTCCTGGCTTCCGTCATGGCCACCGGATCATAAACTGTAACGTGGGCTTCTGCCTCGAGCAGCTTTGCGATGAGGGAGAGGGACGGGGCTTCACGGATATCGTCCGTCTGCGGTTTGAAGGAGAGTCCCCATACGGTCACTTTTTTACCTCTGAGGTTCCCGGCATAATAATGCATCATTTTCCTGAAGAGGACTGTTTTCTGGTCTTCATTCACCTGATCGACGGCAGACAATATCCGCAGGGGATAATGGTATTCCTCAGCAGTCCTGATGAGCGCCTTGACATCTTTCGGGAAACATGATCCGCCATAGCCTGTGCCGGGGTATATGAAGCGCGGCCCGATCCGCGGATCACTCCCGATCCCTTTTCTGACCTGGTTCACATCCGCTCCGACCAGCTCGCAGAGGTTGGCAATATCGTTCATGAAGCTGATCTTGGTGGCCAGCATTGCGTTGGCAGCGTACTTGGTCATTTCAGCCGAGGTGATGTCCATGAAAATGATGGGATGTCCGTTCAGCGTGAATGGCTTATATAGTTTCTTCATCAGTTCCACGGCTTTTTCAGAATCGGTTCCGACCACGATCCGGTCAGGTCTCAGAAAGTCGTTCACTGCAGCGCCTTCCTTGAGGAATTCAGGATTAGATGCCATGTCGAAAGGAATACCCACGCCTCTCTTGTCCAGTTCTTCCTGAACGGCAAGTCTGACTTTATCAGAAGTACCCACCGGTACGGTACTCTTGTTCACCACCAGCAGGTACCGGTTCATGTTCCTGCCAATCTCGCCGGCTACTGTGATCACATGGCTCAGGTCGGCACTTCCGTCTTCGTCGGGAGGAGTTCCCACTGCGATGAAGATCGCTTCGGATTGGTTCAGCACTGATGCAAGATCGGTAGAAAAGTGCAATCTTCCTTTCTCCAGGTTCCTGACTACCATCTCCTCCAGACCGGGTTCGAAGATCGGGACAATACCTTGGCGCAAATCCTCAATCTTCTGCCGATCAATGTCAATGCAGGTAACATCTATCCCGACCTCGGCAAAGCAGGTTCCTGTGACCAGCCCCACATAACCGGTTCCGACAATTGTGATCTTCATATTTATCAGGTTCAGCGCTGCAAAGATAATAAGTTAGCCCATCGGCCGGTGACCGGGCCAGTGTATTGCTTGACGGTATCGGAGCGCCGTGTTGAGTATTCAGAAGGCATTGATCAGGAAGTAATATCCCATGATCAGGGAGATGCCCAGTTTCATCAGCGTACCGGCCACAAATCCGACAAAGGATCCCAATCCGGATCTGAGGGCAGTAGCCGTATCCTTTCCTCCGGCAAGTTCTCCCAGGAATGCACCTGCGAATGGACCCACGATGATACCAAAGGGAGGTATGATGAACATGCCGATGATCAGACCGACGGTGGCGCCACGGATGCCCATTTTGGATCCGCCGAGTTTTTTCGTGCCCCATATGGGTACCAGATAGTCCAGCAATGTAACACCTGCCGTTACCAGCGCCCAGATGATGATGAACCTGGATGAGAAGGGTGGCAGGGATTTAAGCTGCAGCAATACCAGTGCGACCCAGCTCAGTACCTGCCCTGGGATCACGGGTAGCACCGAGAAGATGATGCCGATAATCAGGATCACGAGCCCTGAAATGGTGAGGAAAATATCCATACTAGTAAGTGGGCCGGGTGTCCATGTTGTTCCAGGAACGGAAGATTTCCATGGCTTCCTTCTTCATGATCTGTTCCATGGGTATCTGGCGGTGGGAGTTGGGTTTTTCAAACTCAAGATAGATATCCTCGTCGTCAAAGCCGGCCAGGGCGGCGTCTTCCCGCCCGGCGGCGTACCAGATTCTGTCGATCCGCGCCCAGTATATAGCGCCCAGGCACATCGGACAGGGTTCACAACTGGAATAAATCTCACATCCTTCCAGGTGGAAGGTGTCCAGGTTGATACATGCGTCGCGTATGGCATTGACCTCGGCATGGGCGGTGGGATCTTTATCCTGAAGTACCGTATTCCGGCCTTGTCCGATTATTTTGCCGTCCTTTACGATAACTGCACCGAAAGGACCGCCATGAAAGGTCGCCAGGTTTTCCCGTGCCAGCATGATGGCATGACGCATGAAGGGATTTTTCTTCTTGTCCATTCCGGGGCAAATTTACCACTTTCCTTTTCTGGTTGGATATTTGAGTGCATCTGAAAGCATGTCCAGGAACTCCGAACGCGGAATATTTTCAGCGCCCATGCGGGCAAGGTGGTCAGTCGGTGTCTGGGCGTCGATGAAACGGAACTCCCATTTCCGGAGATGCTGTACCAGATGGAAAAGTGCGATTTTGGAGGCATCCCTGTCCAGATGGAACATCGACTCACCAAAGAAGGCCCTGCCCAGTGAAATACCGTAGAGACCCCCGGCAAGGCAACCCTTCATGTATACCTCGACCGAATGAGCAAATCCCATGTGGAACAGTTGGTTGTAAGCCTTTTTTATATCTGGTGTGATCCATGTCCCCTTTTGCCCGGAACGGGGGATGGCGGCACAATGGGAGATGACCGTACTGAAATCAAAGTCGAACCGTACTTCATAAGGCCTGTTGCGCATCGCCTGTACAAGACTTTTGGATGCGCGGAGCCTGTCCGGAAAGAGTATCATCCGGGGATCGGGCGACCACCACATGATCGGATCACCCTCGCTGAACCACGGAAATATTCCCATGGAATAGGCTTTCAGCAGACGGTACGGGTGCAGATCCCCGCCAAAGGCCAATAGCCCTTCCTTGCCC
This sequence comes from Bacteroidales bacterium, assembly GCA_016939365.1. Taxonomy (GTDB): domain Bacteria; phylum Bacteroidota; class Bacteroidia; order Bacteroidales; family JAFGHD01; genus JAFGHD01. The sequence continues at coordinate 50,724 of JAFGHD010000067.1, forward strand.
GCCTCACGGGGATCTGGAAAATCATGCTCATCCGGAAGCAGATAAACAGCCATAAATCAATTTTTCTCCTTTTCCGGCGGATGGTAGGAGATGTTGATCTCCTCATCTCTGTTGCCCATCCCCAGGGATTCCTGTTCCCTTTCTTCCTCCTCCATCTCCCACTCGTATTTTTTTCTTTGCGGTCCCTGTTTCCGGTAGAAGACGGCAAGGATGGCCCCCGCAGCCAATCCCCAAAGATGTGACTCCCATGAAATATTTCGTTCCGGAAAGAAGTCGGGGAAAATACCCCATACCATGCTCCCGTAGAGAAAGGTGACCAGAAGGGTGATCGCCAGAAGCCGTGTATCACCTTTCAGGATACCGCTCAGGAACAGGAATGAAGCGATCCCGTATACCAGACCGCTGGCACCTATGTGCCACGATTCCCTGCCGCCGACCCAAACCCAAAGGCCAGTCATGATCCAGACCAGTGCGACAATCCTGACAGAGAACGATCTATAGAAGTAAAAGAGGACACTGCCCAGCACAAACAGCGGAATGGAGTTGGCAAAAAGATGTTTCATGTCACCGTGGATCAGGGGAGAAGTGATGATCCCCGGCAATCCTTCCGCTGATAAGGGTTTGATCCCAAGAAAATAGAGGTCGAAATGGAATAGTATTTCTGACAGCTTGATGATCCACAGCAACAGGATGAACAGCGACGGAACGATCATGCTCAGGAGGAGGGATTTCGCATCGTTTCGCATCTGTGGACCGGATTGGAAGAGCTAAGATAAACAAAAGCCGGGACCCGAACCGGAGCTGATCATTCATGCCCTGCATGGATTTATAAAGCTTTTTTACCATTATCTTTGTCAAGATCAAACATCATTACCATGAAGAAGCCGGTTTTTTTGCTTGTTGCCTTTTTTTTCTGTGCAGCCGCCAATAGCCAGATCACCATCACCACAGATGATATGCCCTCGGTGGGCGATACCATTCGGACGAGCACAACGGTGAACCTGGGCGGTATTGATTATGAACAGACCGGAAGCGGATTCACCTGGGATTTTTCTGCATTGGTTCCACTCAATCAACAGTTGGATACCTTCGTCAGCGTGCAGTCGGTACCGCTGGCCTACTGGCTGGTGTTCCTCACTGCTGCCAACCTGGCCCATACCATGCCGGAGTTTGAGCAGATCCCTGGTTTCCAGGTGACTGATGTGTTTGATTTTTACAAGAACTCTCCGGCGGATTACCGGATGGTGGGATACGGGGTCACGCTGAACGGATTGCCCATTCCCCTGAAGTTCGAAAACCCTGACATCATGTACCGGTTTCCTCTGGATTACGGCCATGTGGATTCCTCATTCTCGGATTACGAGATCGCCGTTCCCGGGATGGGGTACCTGGGCGGGTGGAAAAAAAGGTATAACGAGGCTGATGGCTGGGGTACGCTGATCACACCTTTCGGTTCCTTTGAGACCCTGCGGCTGAGAAGCGATGTGATCCAGTTTGACAGCCTTTATATTGATTCCCTGGGATTCGGAATGCCGTTGATGAGGGAGTTCATTGAGTATAAATGGATGGGGAAGGGGTGGGGGCTTCCGCTCTGTCAGGTGACTGACGATGGGCTCGCTCCGGTCATTGCATACATCGACTCGGTGAGAAATCTGAATCCGGTGACAGCGGCATCTGTTGTTTCAGGCAATAATGACTTGCAGCTATTTCCCAATCCGGCCTTCGATGATCTATGGATCCGCGGCACTTTTCACAATTCCGTCATCACAGTGATGATCACCGATCCGTCCGGCAGGATCGTCATGTATGAAACCCTTCCGGTTCATGGAGACGGAATTCCTTTAAGGATCAGCCTCAAGGATATTACTCCCGGATTGTACCTTCTTGGGATCAGGGACGGGGATCAATGGCACTGGTCGAAGGTGATGGTTAAATGAAATCAGAAGCCTGTCCGCCGAATCCCGATTCATCGGGAACAGGCGGACCAGAAGTCAGAATGACTGAGTTTTTCCGTTGAGTGATTGATATTTGCAGGCCGGGGGAGGATCATCGGGCTTTATCAGGTATTTTGTCAACATTGAAGTATTCATAATCCCTTCCAGCAGATTCAGGATATCCGTATGCCTGGGGGTAAAGCAACTTCCCCTTGTCACAAAATGCGTTTTCCTCTCCCTTTTCTTCTTCAACCGGCCGGCCCAGTTCATGAATGACAGGATCATCCCGGTCGGCATAGACCACCCATGAAACGAACCTTCCTGGTTCTCCGGTAATCAGGAATCCGTCATTCTGCCATTTGTATGCAGTAAGGAAAGGCACATCAATACAGGTCAAAGCAACTGTTGCTTCATTTTCCTTAGTTAATGCGACAAAGTAATCCGGGAGTTTGACCTGTGCCCGGCCATCCCGGTCGAGTTGTATCTTCCCCCTGTAAATTAATAAGTTTTCAGGCGATTCCACGAAGTTGTGCCTCAGCAGTTTGTTTTCAGGGTCGAGTGGGTGATCGATCACAAAGGAGCCGGCGCCTTTCCCAAGTGTTCCTGTCACATACACATCTCCTGAAAAATATCCTGCGATATATACTGAACTTTGAGCAAAAAGGCCATAGTCATCAATGGAGGAAGCCCATACGCCTGTTCCATGCTGGCTGAACGCATAAAGGGCATCTTCTGTTTCGGTTGCATAAATATGTACCTTACGAAGAGGGGATGTGGTACCAATCCCTATTCTGCCGGCATTTTCTATGAACATTCTCGTGTTTCCGTTTGTCTGAAAAAGCATATCTGCCCAGGAGCCACCACCGGCATTCGCGTTTATGACGAAGCCGTTCCCGCCTCCTTCATGAATGAGCTCACCATAAACCGTTGAGTAGGAGGGGTCTTCGCCGACACGGATATGGTCATTTACATGCAGAATGGCATCCGGTGAGTTTGTTCCAATCCCTACTTTTCCGTTATTCTTAATAATGAACAGATTACTAATAGAGTTTTGTGCCAGAAACGGGTCACCGCCCTCTGCCCTCACCACCAGCCCATGAGCGGATGCCGAAGAGGATTCATTGTGAATACCCACCAGCCAGTCGCTATGCGACTTTTTTACATGCACTGGATAACTTGGAGATTGTGTTCCTATGGCTGCTTTTTCCGATACGTAGCAGTCACCTATGAAAAAGCCGGCAAAACCTCCTGCGCTGTAACCCCTGACCGCAACGCCGCCAAATGCATTGTACCCGTAGACACCCCAGCTGTTGCTTGTTAATCCTTCTCCGAGGATTCCTGATCCGCTGCATGCCGACGTTTCGCCACAAACGCCGTAACTGCCAAAACTTTCTCCATAAATACCAATACTGGAATTATCATATACAGCCAGCTTGCCATTCTGGGTCTGGGTACCAATACCTACAAATCCCGGGTTATTGGCGAAAAGGTTGTCGCCATCCCTGGTCCAGTCGGAACTCTTTTCGGAATAAAGAGCATAAGGTACAGAAGATAACTCTGAGGTGCCCAGCTGGGTATAATAGGCTCCCACTTTATAATCTATCTGCATAAATTTAGCGCCTGTGCCCTAATCTATTCCGGAAAAGGTACCTATAATGGGAGTACCCAGTCCTATGTCCAAATTTGCCATACCGAACTGATTTGTCGTTTCGAGGAATGTTTCCTGGTACACAATGTTGCCGCCGGCATTGCCGTTTCTTATGCTTATCCTGAAATCAATAGTCTGATTTGACAGGATTTGACCAGAAGCATCCCTCACTACCGCCTAATATTTGAAGGATTGGGGTGGCTGGGCAACAACAGGAGCAGCCAGCACATCAAGAGCCAGCAACACAAAAAAGCAGAGTCTTTTCATGTCTGTGAATTTTTGAGTTATATATTTCTGTCGATGATCCTGATAAAAGGGATGAGGTCAGCCTTTATCCCAAGTGAAACTGATCTATCTGGTCGATATAAAGATAGTCTATCTGATGGGAATTTCAAAAAAATCATCCATCCAACATGATCAAGGTGTCCGGAATATGTCCGCTTCTGTACGCAAATGCTCATATTTTCCCCTGCGTTTGTTCCGTAATAAATTGTTTCTGTTGGTATTGTCATCAGTGGCATACGGCTTGTCAGCCTTCCGGCATGCCCATTTGGTTAAACTACACTTACATAAACAAAAAATGAAGAAATCCATCCTTGTTTTCTCGTCCTTCATTGCTGCGGCATCAATCATGTCGCAGCCCAAAGGCCTGTTCATGCCGGAACCCATCAGGAAAGCCATTGAAAACCATACCAGAACCCATGAGGGTTTACCGGGAGCGGCATATTGGCAGAATTCTGCGGGTTATGACATCGAAGCGGAGATGAATCCTCAAACCAGGCTTCTGATCGGTTCGGAGACCATAACTTACCGTAACAACAGCCCTGACAGCCTCAGGGTAGTGGTCATCAAGCTGCTCCAGAACATCTACAAAAAGGGAATGGCCAGGGATTTTCCCATGGATACGGATTTGGTCAACGACGGCGTGATCATCGAAGAGATCCATGTGAGGGGTGAGAGGGTCGATTTGGCGGATCAGCAAAAGGTGAGGGAATACGGCACCAACCTGTTCCTTATCCTGGGTAAAGACAATGCCGTACCGCCGGGGGCGGATATCATGCTGTCTGTAAAGTGGCATTACACCGTCACAGATCTCTTCATAAGGACCGGAGTCTACCGTGATTCCTCATTCTTCATGGGATACTGGTTTCCACAGGTGGCGGTATATGATGACATAGACGGTTGGGATACCGAACAATATACCGGCCTCCAGGAAACATACAATGATCTGGCCGATTTCGATGTCCGCATCACGATCCCTTCTCCATATATCGTATGGGCGACCGGTGACCTCGGGAACAGCAGTGAGATTTTCAGTGCGGCCGTGCAATCCAGGATCGAACGCTCCATGGAAACCGGGGAGATCATACACATCCTCACCATGGATGATCGGGCTTATACTTTCAGGGATGATGCCGAGAGGAACACATGGCACTACCACGCCGGGGGGGTGCCCGATTTCGCCTGGGCAGCCGGTTGCCATTATCTCTGGGATGCCACCAGTGTAATAGTTGATTCTGCAACAGGGCGAAGGACATGGGTAAATGCAGTGTATCCCCCGGATGCTAAATGCTTCACAAAGGCCATCGGATGGGCTGCCCATTGTATTGAGTATTTTTCAACTGAGTTTCCCGGTATACCCTTTCCTTTCAACAAGCATATTTCATATAATGGACAGGCCCATTCCGCCATGGAGTTCCCCATGATCGCCAATGATTGTGACCATGAAAACGAGGAGTATATCACCGAGATCGTGGCCCACGAAATTGCCCATACCTACATCCCCTTCACGATCCTTACCAATGAGCGGCATTGCGCCTGGATGGATGAAGGTCTTGTCAAGCTTTTTGGGGAGCTCTTCACCGAAGAGTACGGGAATGACCGGGAGAACTTCAGGTATCTGAACACCACCCAGATATATACACATCACGCAGGATCACCTTTTGACCTGCCCCTGATCATGGTATCCTCTGCATTGGACCCGTATCATAATTTCGGTCACAGCTACGCAAAGGCAGTGGCCTCGCATTTGTACCTTTTCGAGATGCTTGAGGCGGAAGGTGAAGGAAATTCCCTGAAGGAGTATTTCAGGCGCTGGACCGGGAAACATCCCACTCCATATGATTTCTTTGCAACCATGGGACATGTTGCAGGCCGCGATCTTTCATGGTTCTGGGAACCGTGGTTTTTCAACTTCGCGGTGCCTGATCTGGCTATTGGAGTGGTAAAGCAGGATGGCCCCGGAAATCCAGTCATTCGCGTGGTCAACAAGGGGGGATTGCCTCTGCCCATCCACATCGAGGTCACCTACGACAATGGCGAAAAGGAAACAATCGACAGATCCGTAGCTGTTTGGGAAGAGGGAAACCTCTTCACGGAGCTGACAGTGGACACAGACCAGCCGGTTATTCAGGTAATCCTTGGAGATCCCGGGATCATTGATATCCATCCTGTGGATAACCAGTGGAAAGCAGGCAACATGTAATTGGTGACTTCTTGTCAATATCTGAAAATAATGAAGCGAGTGATTGTTCAGAGCCGAACAGGGATGTCTGCCAATGAACACTTTCAGCCACAAATTCAGCATGTGCTGACCCGCGTAATGAAATGATTATCTGATTAATAAGAAACATGGCACAATTCCTGAATTATAATTTCAGAACCAACCTGATCTAATCAAATGAAAACCCTGGGCTTCTTATTCATGTTGAGCGTCCTGGCCATGCCACCGGTGAACGGTGCGGATATCCCGCTGTCTGACCGAGAAGGCGGATATCCGAATGATGTGGAACGACTGTATATCCTCGGTGAGGAATCCCTTCTGAATGTGTTGATCCCAAATGAACAGTGGGATAGTAATTACTACAAGCCCGGACTTCATGATGCACCTCCGGTCATTTACCAGCTCAATGAGGTGGTGGTGGATGAGGGGCTTCCGGAATCAACACTCAGTTGTATCAGAAACTGTGTGCAATATCCTGCCGTTGCATATGAAAACAGGATTGAGGGAGTCGTGTCCCTTTTGCTTGAGTTTGACAAGGACGGAAATGCAATGGTCAGGGAATCCTATTCGAATCATCCCATGCTTGAAGAGTATGTGACCAGCAACCTGGATCATATGAAACTGAGGAATTGTTTCGTTTGGACGGGCCGGACATACCATGCCATGTTTATTTTCAGGATCCGTTGACACCACCCACCAACCCTTCATAATTCCTCTTCATGATCATTTTTTGAATCCCGGTTCTGCCGGGATTCTTTTTTTTTCATAGATGGCAAGAACCTCAACCACTCCTGATTTTTTCTAACTTCGCCCAAATTTCCCGGATGCCTTTTATTCTCTACAGGTCTTCCGCCGGTTCAGGGAAAACATACACCCTGGTGCGCGAATATCTTCGGCTGGCTTTGACTTCGCCTATGCAGTTCCGTCACATTCTCGCCATTACCTTTACCAACAAGGCGGCAGATGAAATGCGGCAGCGGATCACCGGAACATTGGCCCGTTTGTCCGAAGGGGGTGAGGAGTGCATGAAAGGTATGGGCGCCGAATTGACCTTGCTGCTTGGTATTGACGGTAAAGAGTTGGCCTCAAGATCCGGAAAGGTACTCAGGGAAATACTCCATGGATACGAGGAGTTTTCGGTGGGGACGATCGACAGTTTTATGCACCGCATCATCCGCATCTTCGCACGGGATATTCATCTGCCTTTAAGATTCGAAGTGGAAATGGACCGGGACGAACTTCTCGCCCGGGCAATAGACCTGCTGATCAGCCGGGTGGGACCGGACAGTGTCGTGACAGATATACTGGTAAATTTCATTGAACATAAATTCAGGGAGTCCGGGAACTGGCGTATCGAAAAGGATATCACGGAGGTGGCCAGGGAGCTTTTTATGGAATCCGGGCAAAAGGAGATCAGCAGAATGAGCCGGACCAGCCCCTCCGATATCCTTGCAGCAGCGGATAAAATCATTGCATGGAACAGTCACCTGAGGCGTACGGTCTCAGAGGCGGCGTCTGTTGCCATCCATGCAATAAAGGCCTCTGGAATTCAGATGGATTCCTTCTACCGCGGCAACGCCGGTATCGCAAAGTACTTTGAATACATAGCGCAGGGAAACCTGAGCAAATGGAAGCCCAATTCCTACGTCATCACTACTGTTGAGGAAAACAAATGGTTCAGCAGCAAGTGCCCGGCCAGCGAGAAAGAAGCCATTGAAGGTATCCGGGATGTCCTGCTCGGCGCTTTCCATGAAATTCAGGAAAAAGGCAGCCGTAAGATCCCGAAGTACCTTTTCTACGAGATGGTCATCAAAAACATCTATCCTTTTTCCTTACTGGTCGAAGTGGAGAAGCATCTGGAGGAGATAAAATCAAGCCGGCAGGTTATTCACATATCAGAATTCAACCGCAGGATCGCAGCCATCGCCATGAATGAACCCGCTCCTTTCATATACGAGAGGCTCGGACAGAAATACCGTCATTTCCTGCTCGATGAGTTTCAGGATACCTCTGTATTGCAATGGCAAAACCTCCTCCCACTGGTTGAGAATTCGCTTTCAGAGGGCCATACCACCCTGGTGGTTGGCGACGGCAAGCAGGCAATCTACCGCTGGAGGAACGGGGAGGTAGAGCAGTTTGTCAGGCTTCCGGAGATTTATAATGCGGAAGGACACCCCTGGATGCAACAGCGGGAATCGATCCTGCGGGCAACCTTTGAACCCCGTGAATTGAAAATGAATTACCGGTCCGGCCCGGGAATCATTGAATTCAACAACGGCTTTTTCACTTTCGTGGCCGGGTCATCTGACTCGCGGCTCCGTTCGATATATCAGGGTCTTGTCCAGGAGTACCCCGGTGGCAATGAAAACGGCCGGGTTCAGATTGAATTTCTCGATGATTCAGGCCCGACAAGTGATTATGAGCAGAAAAGTCTGAAGAGGGTAATGGAACTGGTTGAGAAACACACCGGGATGGGCTACCGCCTGAGGGATATTGCTGTATTGTGCCGGAAAAATGAAGAAGCCAGCCTGATGGCACGTTACTTACTGCAACAGGGATATCCTGTGGTCTCCGCCGAATCCCTGCACCTGGACGCCTCACGGGAGGTGAATTTTCTAATGGCATGCCTGAAGTATATGGTGGACCCTGATGACATGACTGCAGTAGCGCACATCCTCAACTTCCTTTCCGTTACAGGCAGGATACCCGGGGATCTTCACAACCTGATTGCAGAATATGTACATTACACCGAACCGGGCACCAACGGGGCGCGGGATCTTTTTAATTACCTGACTGCACTGGGATTGCCCGTATGCCGTAACACAATTGAAGGACAGTCCCACTTTGAAATACT
>JAFGHD010000068.1 GCA_016939365.1 Bacteroidales bacterium
AACGTAGGGGGAATTTGATAGCCCAGCAGGTTGAGGATGCGAAGGGAAAGACGCTAAAACCGATTATCCGCCATCATGTGGCTCCAGGATCAACCATATCAACTGATGAATGGGGTGCCTATCAGGGATTGGGTGCCAAATACAATCATCTTATCGTCAGACACGGGGCAAAAGAGTGGGTTAATGGCATGGCACACACCAATGGGATTGAATGTTTCTGGTCTCATCTGAAACGTGGCGTGGATGGAATTTATCATTGGATCAGCCGGGAGCATCTGCAAAGCTATGTGGATGAATTTTCGTTGAGATTTAATACGAGAAACATATCTACATTCGGAAGATTTGATTTAATTTTGGGGAATATGATCGGAAGATTAACATATCAAAAACTGATAGGAAATGAGTAAAATGTTAGAAAAGCCCACAAACAAAATAGCTATTTTTGAAGGTGGGGGAATTAGGCGCATTTTAGTTAATGATGAATGGTTTTTTTCAGTCGTTGATGTTATAGGTTTTTTAACAGAAAGTGCAGATCCAACCACATATTGGAGGGTTTTAAAGAAAAGACTGATGGATGAAGGAGCCAGCCAAACCGTTACAAATTGTAACGGTTTCAAATTAAAAGCAAAAGATGGCAAATTGAGACTAACAGATATGGCTAACACGGAAACAATGCTTAGATTAATACAATCTATTCCATCTAAAAAAACTGAACCATTTAAACGTTGGCTTGCAAGGGTTGGAAAAGAAAGACTGGATGAAATTGAGCAACCGGCAAAAGCCATTGAAAGGGCGAAGGGTTATTATTTGGCCAAAGGATATTCACAACAATGGGTTGAAACACGAACAGCAAGCATAGATACAAGGCATAAATTTACTAACACTTTAAAAGATCATGGCATTAAAGAGAACTGCGAATATGCCATATTAACCAATGAGTTGTATTCTTCTTCCTTTGGACTTGATTCTGTTGAATATAGGGAACATAAGGGACTAACAAAAAAAGACAGCCTGAGAGATCACATGACACCATTGGAGCTTGCTGCCGTAATTTTTAGTGAGGCGACATCAACAGAAATAATATCTGAAACAAATCCCTCTGGATTTGTAGAAACAAAAAAAGCTATTCATGTAGCCGGCAACATAACAAAAGAAGCCATTGAAAAGATAGAAAGGTTTACAGGCAAAAAAGTGGTAACACATAAAAATGCAAAAGAATTGGATAGCCCAGAAATAAGAAGGGAATTGGCGCAACAATCTCTACCAGAAAGAAATGAAGAATTATCCGAATTTGATCAAAAACTAAAGGGGCTTTTGGGTGTGCCGCCGGAAAAACAAGAATAATTTACATCATTAATTTAAAGATTAAAACCATGGAATCATTACAGCTCACTTGGATTAAGTGCGGATATCCTCAAAGATGGTGCAAGCTAATGGATATAAATATCCAAGACATTCAAGAAGATTTAGGCGTTTATGTCATTTGGCAAGGGCAAATATGGTCTAAATATCTTCGTGTTGGGCAGGGGGAAATAAAGGTAAGGCTGACAGACCACAGGAACGACCCAGCAATCACAAAAAATGAATCTTTTGGATTATACGTTACATGGGCCTCGGTTCCACAAGACAAATTGGATGGTGTCGAGGCTTATTTAGGAAAAACCTTAAATCCTGAAATTGGCGAACGTTTTCCCAAGGTTCCACCCATTCAAGTTAATCTTCCGGATAAAGATACCCATTAACATAAACCGTTACGTTTTCAATCCGTCCTTTTATAAGGGCAGATATATCTTGTATCAACCTGTCAACACGCTCTTTGTATCTAGGCGGATTAGAAGGATCGTTGGCAATTTGGTCCAATACTTTTTTGGCATTAATTAATGCTTTATTTTCTGGATGGTTTCTTAGCTCTCTTTTTGTGTAGAAAATTTTTCTCTTTTTCATTTCTTCCTCCTTTTTTTATTTAGTGTAACTTTGTATATCATTGCCTTAATTTTAATCCCAACCCCATGACAAAGCTGTTTATGGTCAGATTACGGGCCGTTGTATTATGTTCATCCCTGTTTTCCACAGTCCTGGTGCCAGGGAGTATGGCGGCACAAAAATCAACCGTCGTCTTTGATTCTACCCGTTGGGACCTGAACCGGGCGGTTCTGGAGGAGCACCTGGGCCGGCCGGCAATGATGGGAACCGCATATCTGAAAGATGTAATCTTCGGTGACGGGATTATCGGGGTGGACATCGCGACCACGGACAGATCCCGTTCCTATCCGGGTGTCCTGTTCCGTATTCTGGATCCTTCATCATACGAGCGGATTTATATCCGGCCCCACAGATCACTTTTTTATGATGATGCATTGCAATACGCCCCGGTATTCAACGGAGTGGACAGCTGGCAGCTGTACAACGGAACAGGGAAAACGGCAGGGCTCGATATCCTTCCCGGGCAATGGAACCACCTGAAGATCATGGTGGCCAGAGACCAGGCCCGGGTGTTCTGGAATGACACTACTGCACCAGTACTTGTCATTGACCACCTGACGCATGGAAACGTCGAGGGATCGCTGGGATTATCCGGGCCGACGGATGGAACGGCTTATTTTTCCAGTTTCTCTTACGAAGCTGTGGAAAACTTGTCGCTCCCGGCTGCCCACCCCTCTGAACCCATGTGCGGGATCATCACAGGATGGGAGCTGTCGCAGCCATTCCCATTGCTGAATGCCGAGATCTCGGCATATCCCAGAGAAGAACGCTTGTCAGAAACCATCTGGCAGCATGTCGATCCGGATGAGACGGGTATCATAGATGTCTCGCGTTTTTACCCGAGGAATTCACGAGCCGGAGACTGCATCCTGGCAAAAACCGTCCTTCCGGCCGAAAGTGACACCCTCCTGAGAACCGGCTTCGGTTATAGCGATTACATCACAGTATTTCTGAACCGGAAGCCTGTATACTTCGGGAATTCAGCCTATCGTTCCCGCGACAGATCTTTCCTTGGGATTGTAGGATTTTGGGATAACCTCTTTCTGCCGCTGACAAGGGGAGAAAACGAACTGATGGTCCAGGTGTGTGAAACTTCAGGCGGATGGGCTTTCGGCTTCAGAAAGGAAGATGAGGTATATCTGCATCCCTCTGTTGACAAAGGCTGGACATTACGGGGGCCTTTTTCCATGCCCGAATGCATTGTCTATGATCCGGTCAGGGATGTGTGTTACGTATCCAACTACTTTAATGACGGCAATGAATTCATTTCAAAAATTTCGCTCTCCGGTGAGGTAATCACTCGTGACTGGATCACCGGAATCAGAATGCCCACGGGGATGTGCATCACCGGAGACACCCTCTACGCGGTGGAACGGCGATCCCTTCAGGTGGTTGATCCGGAAAGGGGAGAAGTGGTGCGACAGATCCCACTGACCGGAATGATAGGTCCCAACGATGTGGCTGCTGATGCGGAGGGTTACCTCTATATTTCGGATATGCCTGCCAATACCGTGTACAGGTATTCAAAGGGCTCCCTTGATCCCTGGCTGACAGACCTGGATGGCCCGAACGGTCTCCTGGCAGATCAGGGCTTCATCCTCATCGGGGAAAATGAGCAGCTGCTTAGGGTAAGTATTGCGGATAAAAGTATTGAAACCCTCGCCGTGTTTGAAAGAGACTCCAACATCGATGGGATCCAAACCGATGAACATGGAAATTATCTGGTATCGGATTACAGGGGCAAACTGTACCATATCACTTCGGATGGGAGCAGGAACCTCATGATCAACTCATCAGTCCCGTCGCAGCAGATCGCCGATTTCTGCTTTATCCCTGGAAAGAAAATGCTGATCATCCCGACATTTTCAGACAATTCAGTGGAGGCCTTTTTCCTGGAATAAAAGTGCATGGAAAGAGATAAGTCGTCATCGTTATTTTTAAACAATCTGATATGAATACAATAAGAATCATTGGATTGGCAATTAGCCATTTGATCATAGGGGTCTGTTCATTTTATACTGGTCATGCCCAGATGGACGGAGACAATATCACCATAGGCACCTTCAGGGTTATGCATTCAAGTATTCTGGATGAAGACAGGCTCCTATATATTCACCTTCCCAGGGATTATGAAAGTACGCGGATATCATATCCGGTAATGTATATTTTATATTCGGATCTCTACAATTATTTCTGTGATGCAGCCATGGCTTCTGAGCGGCTGGGCTCAACCGGAGAGGTGCCTCAGTTGATACTGGTGGGGGTTGCAAACACCAACAGGTACCGCGATCTTTTGCCTTATGCCATTCCGGGCAGTCCGGACAGTGGTGGTGCCGGGCAGTTCCTCAGGTTTCTGGAGGAGGAACTGGTACCCTTTATCGATTCAGCTTACAGGACCGAAGACTACAAGATACTGGCAGGGCCCCAGGCAGCCGCTGTGTTTGGCCTGTATGCCCTTATCAAAAGGCCGGGGTTTTTCAACGGTATTCTGACAGAGAATCCGTTTATGAATCCTGAAAATGCGGATTCCCTATTCCCTGTTGCAGAGCGGTTTTTTAAAGGCACAGATACCCTGAAGACTTTTCTTTATATCAGCTGCCATAAGGATGAACGGCCCCGTGACCTGGAATATGCGGAAAAGCTGGCCGGAATCATGGATCTGTACATGCCTGTAGACTTCCGGTTTGAAGTGAAATTCAGCGAACCATCCGGTTATTTCATCCCCCCGCTTCCTTTTGCCGGTATACTGAGAAAACTGTTCGTTGGCCATAAACTCCCAGCGGATTACCAGGTCAATGATGTGGAGGATATTATTCACTATTACAAAAACCTTACGGAGGAATATGGCTTTGTTGTGAATCCTCCTGATCTGGTACTGGCATTCCAGGGTGACAGATTAAACCAACAGGGAAAGGCCAGGAAGGCCATCGGGGTCTTTGAGTACCAATTAAGTCTGAATTCCAGTTCCCTGAATGCGATCTGGCAGCTCGGGGAAACATACCGTGGGCTTGGAGAGTACGAGAAAGCAGCGGAATACTACAGGCGTTTCCTCGACATTCGGGATGTGGATGCAGCCATGATACATTTCCGTCTCAGCCAGGTGGAAAAGATCATCAACAACTCAGCCGCTTACCATATCGGGCAGGAGATCTTTGATCATGGCATACAGGCCGGTTTGGCGGAATATGAAATCATCCGTTCCGATCCGGAAAGCGGGCTCTACTTCGATGAGGGTGAGATGAACGCATTGGGCTACAGGCTGATGAAGCAAGGCAAAGTTGCTGAGGCCATCGAAATATTCAGGATCAACGTGGCCCTATACCCTGAATCTGCCAATGTATATGACAGCTTAGCAGAAGCGTATCTGATCAACAGAGATGAGGAGAACGCCGTCATCAACTACCGGAAATCGCTGGAACTTAATCCGGGTAATGAAAATGCCAGGGAGTCCCTCGAAAGGATTGAAAGAAAATGACCCGGCAGCAATGCTGTTTTTTCTGAGGCCGGAGTATTTCGCAAACCATCCCGTTTGAATCGATATGGATCCGGCCCTGCCTGATTCATTCGGATGAAGGGGCCTTATTCCGGGAGGTGCTTTTCACAATATACTCAATCTGGTTTTTGATGGGCTTTTTGAGCAGGTAAATAAAAAGAAAAAAGTATAATAGCTTAAATGCCCTTCTGATAATACTGCCCTGCTTCGCGGAGTAATGAATATTATAATTGCCTATGTAAATGATGTCGAAACCGTGATCCCGGAACAGCCGGGTCAGGGACTGGATATCATGGCTTGAAACGTGCCCGTCAATCTCGAAGACATGATTGCATTTGGGGCACATCCTGAATTTGAAGGTGTTCCTGAAGGGCAGGGCTCCTGTAAATACACCTCCCGGCTTCAGGTACCTTTTGATGTTCTCAAAAACCAACGGGTAGTCATCCGAAGAGAAATGCTCCAGTCCATGGATGAATGAGATCACATCGAAGCAGTTTTCAAACCTCTCGTCATAGTCCATCAGATTTGAGACATATAGCTCGATGCCACTATATCCTTCACTTTCCAGCTCCCTTGCCGTGTAATCCACGTTTCTGGGAGATATGTCCAGACCGGTGATCTTCCCGAAATATTTATGGGCAAGTCTGAGGGTGAGCCCGGCGCTGAAACCTATTTCACAAAACGATTTGTCTTTTCCCATAAAACTGGCGCCCCTGTGCTTCAGCATCTCAAAATGACTCTCATTTTGGCGACGGGAAACCGTTTTGTACATATCCCTCAACTCAACCTCATAGTAGTCATAGTGCGCTGCCCAGTCGGTATCCCTGTTTGATTGCTGAACATGTTTTCGTTCGATGGATTTCAAGTAGATTCTGATTTATGCCCTTTGATCTGTCACAACTGGAAGTGATCCGGTGAAGAAAGGGCTTGTTTTTTATCAGCTAGGTCAACACGGCATCTGATGCCAGGATTCACTGAGTTTGTGCGTGTCATTGTGAGTGGGTGACCCTTTAAGGAAATTTCAGTAATACAAAGGTAAGTGAATCCTTTGAACTGTCAGTGGGAATTCTGTGGATGTTATGCCAGTCACCAAATCACTTGTGTACCCCTCTTACCGTAACCGCAGCATGGAGACAAACTCGCTCCTGACAATGTGGATGGAGTGCCAGTCAGGGTGGAAACGAGTGACATGAAAAGGGCTTGACTGATCCTGATTTCAGAAATGAAGGATGAATCCGGTAAGATTTGGAGTCCGCCAGCCTTCACATGTCATCCGGAAAGGGCCGACATGTGAAAGTGCCTGCACTCCTGATCCCGGCAGATTTTATTCAATAAACTCCATAAACATACCAGAAATCATCCACACCGCATTCACCGTAAGGAATTCTGAAATAGCCGTCCTCTCCCCAGTCAGGTCCCCAGGAGTTTCTGCATATCCAGTATCCTTCGTTCTTTACTTCATCATCGTCACACCATCCAATGACAACGATCCAGTGACCGCCTTCTTCAGTTGATTCCCCGTCATATTCATAGATGCCTTTCTCATATCTGTCCAGGTCACTGTAAAATAACATGTTTGTCGCGATGGGTCCATGCCTGTAAACTGCTCTTTTGATCGAAGCGATCTTTTCAGTTAAAGGCATATTGTGGGTAACCACAGTTCGATATTCTTTCAGTTTGTAATCATAGGGATGGTCGGGTTTTTTGCTTGTCTGCCTGTCCTCATATGGCAAATCAAGTTCAGATACAATGCCGTTTTCGGTCATGAACTTCATGGCATCCACCGAAGAAATCCCGCTGGGCACCCAATCGACTGAACAATTAATGATCTGCTGTTCGGAAAGATCGACATCCCTGCCTGTTTTCATCCTGATCAGTGACTCAAATACGGCCACGGCGGCAAAAACACCGCATGATCCGAGATTCATCTGGTGTTTGACGGGCGTCATGATGTTTTGATCACGCCAGTCAAAATGGGAGGGAAGGCCGTTTTCCCCGGGATTGGCTCCGTGCTGGGCATTTAGCGCATTATGGAGCAGTAAGAAGCAAATGAATATGCCCGATGCTGAATGTTTCATATGACTGCTTCAATAAGAACCAGTTTTCCTGTTTCAGAATCCACATTTTTTGATAATTCGATGACCTCTCCCACATCTTCCACCATGAACCGGTTACCATCTACCTGGATGAGCCTGGCCTTCAATCCACCCGGATATTCGATCATCAATCCCTCCTGATATTTTGTGACGGTATAAATACCATCGGTAAACCTGTAATTTCCCTTGTACTTGTCCCGGTTCTCAATAAGATAATCGGGTGGGCTCTTTTCGGATAGCGGGATGAACTCAGGATACGGCATCTCCGGCCGCTCCTTTGCCCTGACGATCTGCCGGTATAATTCCATATCAAAAGGATGGCTTTTACCCAAAAAGGTATTTACCCGCTGTACAATGATCAGTTCCGGTTCTTTTATAACGAGCAGCACCTGTGTCCCCACTCCGCAGGCGGCAAAGCAATGCAGCGAATCAGCCACATCCGGTATCCACCAGAGATAGCCATAACCGCCCCGGACACTGCCCGTGTTCGAATAAGAATGCGTGCTTCTCTCGATCCATTCATGGGACAGGATTTTCTTCCCCTCCCACATGCCATCCTGAAGATAAAGCTGTCCGAAACGGGCCAGGTCCCTTGCGGACATTTTAAAGGCACAGGCGGGGTGTTCAGATACGGTGGAATCCAGAAAATAATGGGCATCCATCTCCCGGTAATCCTCGAGGCCGATGGCGGAAGCGATCTCTTTGCCAAAGGCTTCTGTTACGCCTGTGGGGGTCAGTTCACGGAATATCGTGTTCAGGCAGTTGAAATCCCAATTATTGTAATACCAGTGTTCCCCGGGCCCATACCTTCCCCTTTCCGGCCTGGCTCGTTTCATGGAACCGGTTTCGTAAGTAGCCGGATGGTAAACACCGGACCGGGACTGCAGCAGATGCCTGATGGTGGCTTGCTTCTCCCTGCGGGTCAGGGGAGAAATGTCATCAATACCCAGTTGATCCAGGGTCCGGCCAGGATCTATGACACCTCTGTCTACATTGATCCCATATACCGAGTTCACGATGCTTTTGCGGATCGAATGGCATGAAAATCTTCTCTGATATTCACCCAGGGCAAGAAGCACTTTTCCCTTGTACACCACGAAAAGAGAGGCCGGGCCAGATTCATTAAAATACTCTCTGATCCTATTGAGTGATTCAGTATTAAAACCGGCCTCTTCCGGATTTTTGTACATCATCCACCCCTGGCTGGATTCTGATTCACTGATTTGAGCGGTAACCGCCGTCCGGTCACCGGTATTCATGCAGGAGATGGGAACCAGTCCGGTGATGATGATAAAAATCCAGCCTTTCAATTCAATAGCCTCCTTTTCCTTCCAGGATATCCATCAATATCGGTCCCAGGTGAATGAACCAGACATCATCAGGAGTGTTGCATTCGCCCATCAGGACCACCCCCAGTTTTTTCCTCGGTTTGAGCAGTATATAGGCCCTCGGTCTCCCGTTCGATCCGGCATGCATCATGGTCACATCCTCCGTATCAACATCATTGCATCCCCACGCCAGCCCTGCACCCTGGTAATCACGCAGCACCAGCTCATCCAGGTCTTTTTGGGAGATATAGTTGTTATTGATGACTCCGGAGGCGAAGCGGGCAAAATCGCGTGTAGTGGAATGGACACGGGCACCCGGCGCCCTGAAATGATCCTCCGCCCAAAACGAGCCCGCATCTACCGGACCACCGATATACTCTTTGACCAGGTCGGAATAGGTTTTGCCGGTGATCTCCTCCAGTATCTCACCGAGCACGCCAAATCCATTGGTGGTGTAAAGATGTTCGGATCCGGGTTTGAACTGTATATTCAGTCTTCCGTTCTTCCATAATGGCTTGTCAAGATGGGAGATGCCGCTCCGGTGGGTCAGCAGTTGCCCGAATGTGATGCTGTCCGTACCATATTCCGGTGGCATCACATCACGGTATTTTGTGGAATATCCAGAAATATCATCATCAGGATGTTTTATGATCCCCCTGTTCAATAACTGTACAAACAGGATTCCGGTCACCGGTTTCGAAACGGAGGCATACACGGCATCCCGGTCGATCATGTTCTTTTGCCCAAAGGCCCTCAGGTAGGAGACCTGGCCATTGATGATGATGCCTGCCGTGATCCAGTCATAGTGGTGGAGAAAATCGAATACTCTATCATCGATTCTATGCCTTACGTCAGGTTCAAGTAGATCCTCTTCGATCATTTCCGAAAAATTGCCGTATTGGTAGTCCTCCGGTTTCCGGCCGTAATCGTCCTTTGCGCTCCTGTCTGCACCGGCGGCGGTCAGTTTCTGAATCAATTCATTGTTATCGAACAGGTATGCAATATGAAGCGGGGTCATCCTTTTCATATCCGCTTTGCTGAGATATTCCGGATTATCCTGCAGCAGCTCATCCAGATATTCCTGTTTGTTCCTTTTGATGATATAATGCATCGGCCAGTAAAGCAGTTCGGCGATGGAATAATACTTATTCCTGACTGCAAAGGTGAATGGCGAGAAGCCCTGTACATTCTGCTTCAGTGCATCTGAGCTGCCACCGCTGAAATACAATATTTCTGCTATCCTTGATTCGTTGCCGAAAGCCGCCAGGTGGAGCGGGGTGTTCATCTCCGCCGTCAGGGCATGGACATCGGCATGATGCCTGAGCAGGAATCCTACCATGGCCGTATCCTGATCCTGAACAGCATAATGCAAGGCCGTATACCCATCATGATCCCTTTGACCGATCGCCAACCCCCTGGTCAGTAAATAGGATACGACGCCTGTGTCGCCATCGGCGGCTGCATGATGTAAGTGTGATTTTCCCAGTGAATCCACCTGCATCAGCGCGGAATCAGCCAGGCTCTCATACCGGCTGATGCCGGTATCTTCCTGTGATCGCTGACGGTCTGTACAGGACCAGAAAAGGAAACAGGTTAAAATGATGTTGAACAAAATGTTCTTCAGACAACCTGTGATCATCCGGGGTGTTTTCATTGTTCCGGTTTTAGCTCCTCAATGATGTTTGCATCCATCCACAGTATACGTTACCCAGGCCATCCGGGATCGGGCTGCTGTTCAGCACTGAAACCCGGTTGCTCATAAAGAAGAGATATTTCCCATCAAAGGTAACAAAGGGACATGCCTCTTTAGCGGAGGTGTTTATTCTGGGCCCCATGTTCTTTGGTTGGGTCCAGCTGCCATTCTCGTTATGAAAGCTGATATAGAGATCCGTGATCCCATAGCCGGGCCGTGTGGAGCTGAAAATCATATCACTTTCATCCGGAGCCAGCCCCGGAGTGAGCCCCTCACAGACAATCTGAGGGGAAGTCCACTGCCCGTTCTCCTCATACATATACATGATCATTGAAGGCAGAGGATACATCCGTGAGAAACAGACCTCCTTTCCCTCACTGGTGAAATAGACACCCGGGTGTTGAGAGCAGGTAGAATTAATCCCCGGTGCAAACAGCCTGGGAGTCATCCCCGGCGGTTCCTGACCAAGATACGGACCTTTTAATTCAGGAAATCCATTTTGTTGTGACATCAGAACGACAGCGGATAATAAAAAGGTAAATAAGGGACACACTTTTTTCATTTTATGCCCCCCTCTTTAAGATGGAATTTCAGACCGGCCTTCACTTCAATAAAATCTTCGCCAAAGACCTCCCTGAAGATCTGAATGCCTTGATCACCGGTACAATGACAGGGAGCAATATACCGGGTCATGTTTCTCAGCTCATGAGCTGTTCTTTTGATCTCTTCCCTGTCTGCGGCCATAAGGTGAAATCCTCCCATGATGAAATATACTTCCCTGTTTGCGATTGTTTTTGCCCTTTGCACCATCTCGACAATCCCGGGGTGGCTGCACCCTGCCAGTATGATCAATCCTTTGCTCGTATTCAGAACCAGTGCCTGTTCAAAGAACCGGTTTTCCATCATCCCTGTTGAATAAAAATGCGTTCCGATCCAGGTTGGCTCCTTAATACGGATCATTTCAGAAACAAAAGGCCCGACCCTCTCAAGTTTCCGGGTTGAATAATCATTGCCCGTTGCAATTTGTGTTTCGGGAAATGAATACGGCAGATACAATACCGGCCTGTTAACCTGTCCGATGATTCCCGGCAAACCGCCGATATGGTCGCCATGCAGGTGGGAGATGAAAATGAATCTCACCTTCGACAGATCCACATTCAGTTGTTCGCTGTTGTGGGCAAGATACTCTTCAATTCTTCCCGCATCAAACAGGTACGAGTCTTCTTTTATTTCAATCAGGCATGAAAAACCATGATCGCCGGTGAATGAATCGTTCATCGAAATATTATTGTAGAGTATCGTGAAAGTGATATCTGCGGGATGAAGCAGGCTGTCCTGGCTCATGATCCCGGAAGGCACTGATGTGATCATTGCGATACAAAGTATTATATTTGGTTTTATCTTCCTTATTTTCATTGTTGTTTACAATACCATTCCGATATCTGGAATGCTGAACTGCTCGATGTAATCTTTCAAAAAGGATTCAAATTCATCATGGATGCGATTCATCATATCTTTTGTATTTAATTTCTTCAATCACCTTTGCATCCACCCAGTAGATGTCTCCCTTACCGCGTTCACCGGACGTAAAGAACAGATATTTTCCATCAGGGGTTACAAAAGGTTGACCTGCGCTCATTCCCATGGAAATTTCCTGAGGATTCCCCCAGCTTCCGTTCTCCTGCCTGAATGAGCAGTGCAGGACACTTTCCGGTTCCTGGCCGGGTCTCCGGACCGTATAAATGAGATAACTCTTATCCGGCGCTATCCAGGGATGCATGCTCTGATATTCTTTGTTAAAGGGTTCCCCCAGCTTTTCCAGTTTTTTATACTTGTGATCCACCATTCTAATGATTCCCAACGCCTCAGATCCCATACCCGCAGAAATATCGGTGGTAAAGATCGTCCCATCCAGAGCAGCCGATATATGCATGGTTCTGGAAGGATTGAATATCTCACCCGGATCCGCAACCATTCCCCAACCGCCGCTTTCATTTCTCTCAACATACTGGGTAAACATGTGCATAGCCCCGTCCACTACTTTTCCGGTCTGGAAATAGAGTCTTCTGTTATCGGGAGTTACAGAAGGCTCAAATGAGAATCCATTTTGCTCAAAAGAAGCCATTTCCGGTTCGGTCCAGACATCATGAATCCTTTTACTGACCATCACAACGGTTTGGTTCAATTCGGGATTCCTGCGTGTAAAGTAGAATTCATTGTCGTCTGGTGAGAAACAGCAGGAAAACTCATGTGATTCCGTGGAGACGATCCCGGTCGCAAATTTCTCCGGCGTCCTGCCCGGTGTTTCCTGACCCAGATAAGGTCCTTTAAGCACCGGGAAATCTTTCAATATCTCCTGGGCTTGCGAAATGCAAACAGGTATAATGAATGATAACAGCAGAATAAAAGTAACTTTTTTGTCCATCTGGAGATAGAATTTCATATCAATGAACGATGATTTATTTTTCACATTCCACCTCGACCGAAAATCCGACTCTGTCGAACATCTCACCCACCCAGTTTCCCTGGCTGGTCAATCTGTAAAAACTGTTCCCTTTGTTTTTCTGTCTGTTATGGACCGCACAAAATGTCAGCGTTCCTTCAGTGTGATCAGGTATCCTGTAATATTCCAGTGAAATGAAGAAATCGCCTTCTGTTACGATATTATATTTTTTCAGGTCTGTGATGTATTCGCCTTCGGATGTAATATCAAGAAAAACCGGCTCTGTCAATATATTTTCGTGGGGCCGTCCGTCTTTCAGGCTATAGATATTCAGCCTGACCGGAAATGTACCAAATGTGAATTCTCCGACATAGAACCTGAAACTTTTCAAATATGCCGTGTTTTTCTTGCGCGGAAGCTGCATCACAACGCCCATTTCCGTACCCAGCTCGGTGGAGTAAAAGGCATTGCCATAAGCTGAATTTGGATCACAGAAATTTCCCAGGGTATAGGTTTGGGTATCGACCGGTCGGATGACCACTTCATCCAATTGATAAGATACCGGTGATAATTCAATCCTTACCTTATCAATATTTACTATTTCCCGTTTAAAATCACCGATCAGCCAGGATTTGCCCTCATAACCGATGCATGAGATCCGTAACGTCTCATTATCGAATCTACTGTTCAGTTCAAGCCTGAACGATCCGGCTGCATCCGAAACAGTGCCGGCGTTCTGACCTATGATCCCGATATTGGCGAATGGTACCGGTTGTCCGTTTTCTGCATTGATCAGCAGGCCGGAATAGACTTGTGATAAAGCGCTCAGGAATTGAAGGCTCAATAGTAGTGTAGGGAAAAAGAGTTTCATTTTTCAACATTATTTGTTCTAAGTCAGGCTGTTGACTATATCTTCAATTCATCACATCATTGTATTTATTGCTATCACCTTCCTGATTTATTGGCCATGAAAAATGCTGCTGCACCACACGCCATCTTTCGTTCCGTTTTTCCAGGACCCCGGTCCATCGCACCTTTTCCCAGTTGGCCGGTTCGCCTTTCCAGGTATTGATATCGTCAACCAGGCACCAGAACCATGCCACGGTTCGATCTGCAGAGAAATCGATCCGCAGGTCAAATAGCTCATGATGGATGGCCCTGAAGTAGGGGCTCCCCCAGAAAGCGGTGTCGTTATATACGTCCTGTAAGCCGAATTTGACCCGCTCATAGGGTGTTACGCTGATGAAATAGGAATCATCAGAGATCGTATTGAAGAAAAGGGTAAAATCCTTGTTCATTGCCCACCCGAGAACATTATGGATTGCATGTTCGACAGCTTTGATATCCTCACCCGGAGGAGGCTTTTCAGGCTCCATATCGATCTTATGCATAATGGTCACTATCA